>CAMVSS010000175.1 GCA_947170195.1 uncultured Treponema sp.
CAAAAAGACTTTGTTTTTTATTTCCTATTGTGTTAAAATTCTTCATGACGGAATATTAAAAGTAAAGGAGTTTATAAAATGGGTAGCATTGACAGAGGGGAAGAAAGAATTACAAAAAAAAGGAATTCCATCTTTCTGCGAATAATATTGAGCATCGTAGTAATGACAGTTGTACTTCTTGCAGGTCTCGGAATTACGATTTTTGTCCGCGTAAAGAGTGTAAATGACATTCAGTTCACGGAGCGTCTTTCGAACTCGATGACTCTTATGGATCAGACTTTAACTGCTTACATGCTGAGTCTTGATAAAGAAGTCAACCTCCTTGCCAATATAGCAAAGTTCGATGAGGACGAAATAATTTCTTTTGAGGGTGCGCTCGTCGACAGCAATGAGTATTTCGTTGCGGCTTCAATCATAGAGTACGGAGAAGTTTCCATTTCATATCCTGAGGACAGCGTTGACAGCGAAGATTATGCAGGCTGGTATGATTTCGCGATTGAGAGGGAAGGAAATATGTACGTTTCCGGTCTCTATCAGAAACAGTCCGGAGAAATGGTAATCGCGGCATCAAAAGCTATTTATGATGATACCGGCAACGTTTCAGGTGTCGCATGTCTTGAAGTTGACGCTTCCGTTTTCATCAATATATTCGGTGATGAAACCTCCATGGGCAGCATAAAATACGTCATTATCGACGAAAACTCGAACGTAGTTCTAAATCCTTTTTCTTCAGACGTTTCAATGACCCAGGCTTCAGAAATCGGAATAAAAGCTCTTGAAAACTATGGTGTCGGTGACTATCTGACAGAGCGGGAGAACCTCTTTGGCGGAGAGTACACTGAAATCCGCGTTTTCCCGTCACAGAATGATTACTTCACTGTAGATTATGCGATTATCATCCCATATACAGAGATCACTTCGAGCACAACGGCTGTCCGTCAGACGGTTGCAATCCTTCTTGTAATCGGTTTTGTATTCTCGCTGATGACATCGCTTTTGATCGCTTCGAATATCACCGGAACTCTTGTAAGAGTAACCAGAATCTTAAAGAATATTTCACAGGGTGACGGAGACCTTACAGTTGAGATTCCTGTAAGAACTCAGGACGAACTTGGAAAACTTTCCGGCTTCTTCAACCTTACAATTCAGAAAATCGCTGCTGCCATGAAGAACATCGTTCAGCAGGTAAAAAACATGGAAGGGCAGGGAAAAACGCTTGCAGAGAGCATGAATAATTCTGCGTCTGCTATCGGTGTAATCAATGACAACATCAACAACATCAGCTCGCGCGTAGAGAATCAGCTCAACGGTTTTGAGCAGACCAACGAGAGCGTCAATGTAATCGCTGACAATATCGTAAAGCTTAACAAGAGCATCCTGGATCAGGCGAGCAGCGTAAGCCAGTCTTCCGCATCCGTAGAAGAGATGGTCGCAAACATCAATTCCGTAACACAGATCCTTGCGAAGAACACAGACAATGTCCGCCTGCTTTCCGAGTCTGCCGAGGCAGGTCGCGAGGTCGTAAAAAAGTCTGTAGAAATGACCCAGCAGATTGCCGAAGATTCTGCGGCGCTTATCGAAACTTCAAGCATCATCAGAAACATCGCAAACCAGACCAACATGCTGGCTATGAATGCGGCTATCGAAGCTGCCCATGCGGGTGAGGCTGGTGCCGGATTCGCGGTAGTTGCTGACGAAATCAGAAACCTTGCCGAGGATTCCAACAAGCAGGGTAAAAAAATCAGCGATGTAATGAAAGTCCTTAAGGACAAGATTGCCAGCATGACTGAGAGCGCGAACGCAATGCAGAAGCAGTTCGATGCAATCTACAATCATACTGAGACTGTAACTCATCAGGAAAATATCATTAAGAGCGCGATGGATGAGCAGAGCGCGGGTTCAAAGCAGGTAATCGATGCTATGAATCAGATTAACTCGATCACCGTCGATGTACGAACCGCCGCAAGCCAGATGGAAGAAAACAGCGGAAAGGTTCTCGGTCAGATGAACCAGCTTTCCGAGATGACCAGGGAAATTTCTTCTGCGATGTCCGAGATTACGGATGGTGTCGCTGACTTGAACAACTCCATGAAGCTCGTTAATCAGCTTGCAAATCAGAACACTCAGACCATTGAATGTGTCGTTCAGGAAGTGAGCAAGTTCAAGCTTGAAAAGGATGAGATCGTTGTGGATGCTTCCGCAAAATCAAAGAAAGAGCTCAAAAGAGAAGCTAAACTCGCGAAAAAAGCAGCGAAGCTTGCTAAAAAGCGTGGTGAAGCAGCTCCTGAAGAGGGCGGTGCGGATGAAACTGTCGCTGTCGATTCAGGTTCGGCCGACGAGTAGTTTTCCGAAAACAGCACTTTTTTACTGACTGAAAAGGGGCACGGCAACCGCAATTGTGTGGTTATCGTGCCCCTTCTTATTTGCCGGAGTTTGTGTCGTGTCCCAGAAATCAGTTTTTTTGGAATGCGGCGGTCGCTTTTCCAAGGTATAGCTCAACGGATCCTTCCGGAATGATTTTCTCAAGGGTGCATTCGATTATGCCCTTTGAATTTTCGGTCAGGACTTTTACGTCGACCGTCGATGCTTTCTCGCCCTTTATGCCGAACATCGCGAATTTGTCTGCGTCCGGGGATGATACTTCACCACATTTGAATATGAGCGGATCTGAAGAGTCTTTTGGAATGCAGATCGCGAATTCTTTCGTCCTTTTTATGTTTGCGCATGCCTGGTGTGTCGGATCGGAAGAGAACAGGACCTTTGTCACAGGCTCGTAGTCGTAGGTGGTGAACCATCCGTACGGAGTTACGTTGTACTGTCCGTCTTTCTCTCCCTTCGTGCATACCAAAATTACCTGACAACCCTCAAGCATTTTGTAAGCTTGTGTTAAATCAACTTCATTGTAGCCGTTCATGCTTTTTCATTCCTCCTGTTTATATTATGATATATAAATTATGAGCAAAATCAAAGCGTTTTTATTTGACATGGACGGAGTTCTCCTGGATACGGAGACTGTTTGCAAAATCACATGGGAGCGCGCCGCGCGGGAATTCGGCATAGAGAATATAGCAGATGCTTTCAGAAAGTGTGTCGGCTGCAACAGAAACGACACGGAGATTATTTTAAAAGACTATCTCAAAGACAAGGTCGAGCCAAAAGTCTTCCGTGAGCGCACAAGCGAACTTTTTCAGGTTGTGGAAAACGAGAGCGGGCTGAATAAGATGCCTTATGTCGACGAATGTCTTTCCTCCCTGAAAAGCAAAGGATTCAGAATCGCACTCGCAAGCTCTACCAGGGCGGAGAGCGTTAACCGTCAGCTGAGAAATGCCGGAATCATTGATTTTTTTGAGACCCTGACGACCGGCGACCTTGTCGAGCACTCAAAGCCTGCCCCTGATATTTATCTCAAGGCGGCTTCTTCGCTTTCTCTCTTGCCCGAGGAATGCGTTGCGGTCGAGGACAGTCCTAATGGCGTGCGTGCGGCTGTGGCGGCGGGAATGAAGTGCATCATGGTTCCCGATCTTATCGAGCCTGATGATGAGATGAAAAAAATAGCATGGCGAATCGTTCCATCGCTCAAGGATATTGACTCATTGCGTTGTCTGTTTGAATAAAAATGCATATTTATAAAATTTTATACTAATTTTTTGCATATTTATTGATTCTAAGCTCAAAAAGCTGTATGATTCTATACACAAAAACATACAGCTATGAGTACTCACGAAATCCTTGAGCAATTGATTCGTTCTTATGAACGGTATTATGACATCCACACGGACTCAAATGATTCTCCTTTTTCTGCTACTGCGGAGTTCCATTCCCACAACGAGCAGTATTTCCTCGTGCGCTCGGCTCATATAGCTGACATCGACACTAACGAATATGTTTTTTTTGCCCTTTCTGAGAATCTGGATGAAAAATCCCTCTTGGAATTTTCGGAGCTTTCTTGGGAGACAGGGCTTTCCAAGATTAATCCCGTCATGGGTCACAAAAACAGTGACATTACGCTCGTCATAGTTTCTGAAAAAATCGATGAGGTTGCTGCAAACCTCATAAAAAAAATCACCCATCATAAATCATATAAATTAGGTTTTTATGGTTGGAGCAATTTTCGTTTGATTGCAATGGAGGCTTCCTCAGGTAATTTGTTCAGCAACAGGCTGGGAAAGGACCTGAAAAAGCTCTTCACTACAATAAATAAAAATGTTTCTCTAGAATAGGAGGAGAAAATGACAGCATTATTAATTATTATTGCTGCGCTCGCCTTGCTTTTCTGTGGCTATGTTTTCTATGGCTCATGGTTGGCAAAGCAGTG
>CAMVSS010000176.1 GCA_947170195.1 uncultured Treponema sp.
CACGAAAGCGGCGAAACCATCAGGAAAACAAAAATCGTTATGGCAGCCGTGCTGGTAAAAAATCTTATGAACGACAGTCCTCTCGAACCATCCGCAAAAAAAATATTCAGAAACTTTTTCATTGCAAAAAATCCTCCACAGAAGTATTTGCAATGAAAATCACTTTTCGGCAATTTTTAAATAAAAAAAGCCTGAAAATCGAGAGATTTTCAGGCAAAAACAGCTTTTTCTTATTAGAGCCGGATAGTTTCAACCATATACCTTATTGAAACTCCGTTCACATCGGACATTTTTTTCTCAACGACAAAAACAAGGTTGCGACCTGACTTGTCTGAAAAAATCCTGTCGATCGTGTACTCAAGGACATTCTTTCGTTTTATGTCCGGGGATCCTACCACATTCCTGCTTATAACGTGACCATTCTCATCCTGCTTTTCAAGCGAAATAAAAAATGAAGAGCGAAGATTGCTTCCGGTTCCTTCCACGTTCTTGACAAGGTTTATATGATAGAAAACATTTTGCTCAACAGTGGAGCCTTCAAAATCCTTGAAAACAATTTCCTTATCCGCATCGCGCAAATCATCACGGACGTAAAGAAGATTATCAGGATTCACCTTCGTGAGATTGTATTTTTTCAGCGACCAGGCAGCCTTTGAATGCAAGTCCTCATAAACTTCCTTTCCGCTTTTTGATGCAGTTGCCGCAGACGGAAGCGTTTTGAAAACTCCACCGCTTATAAAATCATTTTTCTCGATATCTACGGTATAAATTTCAGCATATCCCTGAAACTGGCGGTCTGTTCTGCCATACTCACCGAAAACGTAGATTTTTCCGTCACTGGAAAGTCCCAGATCAACAAAAGCCGCTGCGTCTCCTGCCAAAGCAATTAAATTTGCAGCAAGAAAAACAAATCCGGATAACAGAAGCTTTTTCATATTTCCTCCCAGAAATCGACTGAAAACATTCAAAAATTTCATATAATCAGACTTCATGAGCAAGTTCCAAAAGCATGACCTTCTGAAACAGCATCTTCTTCTATATTTTCGGATTTTTTACGAAAGTCTTTACAAGTTTTTGTCTTGCGTTTAAGATTTTTACATGACTTTAAAAACGAGAAACAGGATTTTCAAGATTTTTTTTCTGGGCGCACTTCTGACAGTAGTTTTGTCGGCTGTCCTTTTTCTGTTCTCGCTGAGCAAAAACCTCATGGTTCCACCGCCACCGCTGCGGATTCCGGCATTTTTAGATTCAATTTCATTCATAAAATCAGATTTCCATGCCGTTCTGATTTCCTTTTTAGTAATTTCGCTCTACGTTCTCGGCACGACGGCGGCGATCATTGTATTCTTCGAGAATACGCAGTGCTCCGAAATCATCTTTTTCTCGGCTTTTCTGCTCGGATGCATGTGCGAGCTGGCGCGATTCATAATAATCTGCTTCGGGCTATGGCAGAGCTTCTCAAACATGCTGATTTTTTGCGGCAATATGATTCTGTTCGGACGGATAGCATCGGCCATGAGTTTTCTTTTCGCATCAATTCTGAGCGAAACATCCCAGAGGCAGGACATCGAGCGGAATTTCATGACGATAATCACAGTGTCGATAGTGCTCGCAATCATAATCCCTATGAACACGGCTAAAATCACAACCACGGGACAAGTCGTCGAGGGATTCATGCACACGCTTACAATCGTAAAGATTTTTCTTTCGCTCCTGACAGCGGCATCGTTTTTCCTACACGGAAGAAATCATTCAGCAGAGGAATTTTCGCGCGTATTCATCTCATATCTCGTGCTGATCCTGGGATATGTTTTCCTTATCTACGCAGATTCTTATGTTTTCTTGATTTTTGGCACGCTCGCGCTCGGCACAGGAACTTTCTTCTATCTGAAAACCCTGCACCACATATATCTTTGGGCTTAATCACGAGATTCCCATCATGCAGGCAAGTCCGCCCAGCGCGACAGGTATGAGCAAATTGTCAAAATCCTTGAGAGGGAACACTTCTATGAGGACTCCGCAGCCTGCTATAACAAGGCTGACAAGCGTCTGCTGGGTAACACACCATGCAGAGATAAAAATCGCGGCAAAGCAGGTCAGGCTTCCGGCCACAGTTTTTCCGTGAGTGTAAGGAATGCGGATTTTTCCAAAGGTTTTTCCGGCCAGACTCGCAAGCCCGTCACCAAAGGCAAGCGCAAATATTCCCACAGAGGCAGCTTTCTGATTCCACAAAAAGATTGAAAGGATTATTCCGACGACAAGCGTGACCGGTCCGAGGACAAATTTATTCTCATCACGCTTTCGGGCTGCGGCGGCGGTAATATCCGAGATAAGAGGAATCTCATAGCCGTTTGAACGCAAGGTCTCCGCAATGACATAGAAAACTCCTGCGCAACAAAGCGAGACAGCCACAAAAGTGCGGGAAACAGTCAGGAAAAGAGGAACAAATGCCGTACAGATATGAATTGTCTTCCTGAAAAATTCCTTTCGCAGAGAGTTCAGCTGTCTTTTTAATTCAATTCCGGTCTGTACGCAAAAATATCTCATTACTCAAGCGCCTTCTCATCCGAAAGTATATTCGGAATATCAGTGTAGATTGCCGGCTCAAACTCAGCATACGGATGAGTGATATATTTTGAGTTCTGGGCGGCAAGATTGCTTCCTTCCATTCGCACGAGAGTCTTCTGATTTCGTGTGAGGGAATCCCATGCCCGATTTGACTCAGACAGACGAACCATAGCCTCGGCATTCATAGCACTGTTTCCGGTCTGACGGGCAAGCCGGTACAAAGTCACGCCTAGATTGTTGTTCGCCTTAAGATACATATCGATTACGAAATAATCATCAACATCTTCCTGCGGGAACAAAACTTTCTGCTTAGCTTTTACATTGTCCAGAACTTTTAGAAGATCTGAATAGTAGCTTTTTGCGGCAAAATTATCTCCACGGACAGAAAGAACATTTGCAAGGGCAAGAAGAAGGTTCGGATCTTTCGGAACAGACTCAGAGACCTTTATGAAAGATGCGAGCGCGCTGTCATAATCATTTTTCTCATAGCGGATTGCACCAACCCTGAAATTGAGGGACGGCGTATCATTCTTGGTTGCGATGGCTTTTTCGTAGTTAAAGAGAGCGCTGTCCAGCTCGCCGCTGATAAAATAGTCGATGTCGCCCATGTCAGCAAAGAGTTTTCCAGTGTTTTCGTCGCCTTCGAGACCCGTTGCCTCATTCTCAGAATTGAACAGATTGATTCCACGGGTGTAAACAGTCTGAGCCTTGAGATATTCCCTTCCATCAGAGTAAAGCTCGCCCAAAATTCTTGTGGCATTTATCTCGCGGTAGACATTTTTCTTAGTGCGGACAGAAAGCTTGTCGAACAGATCGAGAGAAATCTCCAGCTCGCGCTTAGCCTGCTCCGAATATCCATTGTAGACGAAGTATCGCGCAAGATTGTAGCGGGCAAGAGGATTCTCAGGATTAGCCTTAATAGCGCGCTCAAGCATCGACTGAACATCCTCGATTGAAGACCGGAGATATTCGTCATTTCGGCTTAGAGGGCCGTAGAGTTTGTCGAGAAGATAGCCGCTCAATTCCGTCCAGTCATCCGCGCCAAGCGATTTCGGATCCGGATAGAACGTATTTTTTAATGTGAGGACTTCGCGGAGCTTGTCCGTACGAATGTAGTAGCGCAAAAGCCTTGAAAGGTAGAGGAAATTTTCTCCATACCTCTGCATTAGGTCGAGATATTCCCGTTTTGCGTCCTCATATTTTGATTCGTCAACATCAGCCCACTCAAGGAAAACATCTCCGAGCAAAAGGATTCCGTCAGGATCGTTGATATGATGATCAAGGACCTGTCTTCGAACGATTTCCTCGGCGCGCTCATAGTTGGCCCTGTCGTAAAGCTCCATCTCGGCATATTCCAATCCCGCGGTTTTGTCGTGATTGAAGAATCCAAGGATGTTGCGATACATCTGACCGGCTCGCTCATACTGCTTTTTCTGGCGGTAGCCGCGCGCATATTTGAAGAACCATTTCTTTACAGGCTGATAAGCAACAGCCTCGTTGAATTTTATCTCCGACTGAGGGAACTCGTTGTTCTCAAGGAGAGTGTATCCCTGCTTGTAATTGAGGCTCGCCATGACAGGATTGTAGATGAATGCGACTGAAGCCTTGAACAGTCCGAAGCAGACCAAAGCGAGAACAGCTCCAACGATGGCAGCCGGAATTATCCTGTTTTTGAGCTGATACTGGAACGACTGCTTATAT
>CAMVSS010000177.1 GCA_947170195.1 uncultured Treponema sp.
TCACTCTCTCGTCTGGGGATGAAAAACTCGACAGGATGGCTCTTTGGAATCAGTATCAGTGCGTCGTTACTTACAATTTTGCGCGCTCTGCTTCTTATTTTGAGAGCGGAATTGGTCGTGGAATCGGCTTCCGTGATACAAGCCAGGATATGCTTGGAGTCGTTCATTCTCTTCCTGCGAAGAGAGTTCGCGAGAGACTTTTTGATGTTGCCGCCACACAGTTTGAGGACGGAAGCGCATACCATCAGTTCCAGCCGCTTACAAAGCGCGGAAATGCAGACATCGGTTCGAATTTCAACGACGATCCGCTCTGGCTTATTCTCGGAGTAGGAAATTACATCAAGGAGAGCGGTGACGTTGACTTCCTCAAAACACAGGTTCCGTTTGACAACAACGAAAAAAATACGGCGACTATGTATGAGCATTTGAAGCGTTCTTACAGATATATCACAACCCACAAAGGCTCGCACGGGCTTCCGCTCATTGGACGGGCTGACTGGAACGATTGTCTTAACCTGAACTGCTTCTCTAAGGATCCGAACGATTCTTTCCAGACCTGTACGAACAAGGACGGAAACAATGCGGAGTCTGTAATGATCGCCCAGATGTTCGTTTTCGTTACCCCTGATTATGCCGCTATGTGCCGCCTGATGGGAGACAATGCCGAGGCCGAATTTGCCGAAAGCGAGTCAAAGAAGATGGAGGCTCAGATTTGTACGGCAGGATGGGACGGAGAATGGTACTTGCGCGCTTATGATGACGCGGGAAACAAAGTCGGTTCAAAGGACTGCGAGGACGGAAAAATCTATATCGAGACTCAGGGCTTCGGAACCATGGCAAAAATCGGAAAGGAAAAAGGTCTGCCAGAAAAAGCTCTGGACAGCGTAAAGAAGCATCTGGATTCAAAATACGGAATCGTAATTCTTTCGCCGGCTTACAAGGAATATCATGTTGAGCTGGGAGAAGTCTCTTCATATCCGCCGGGATACAAGGAGAACGGAGGAATTTTCTGCCACAACAATCCGTGGGTAATAATCGGTGAGGTTGTAAACGGAAGGGCAGAGGACGCTTTCGAACATTACAAGAAAATTGCTCCGGCATGGGTTGAGGAGTTCAGTGAGATTCACAGAACGGAGCCTTATGTATATTCACAGATGATTGCCGGAAAGGAAGCCAGAAATTTCGGTCAGGCAAAGAACAGCTGGTTGACCGGAACTGCCGCATGGAACATGGTTGCCCTTTCGCGATACATCTGCGGAATCCGTCCGGACTACAATGGGCTTCATATTGAGCCGCGCTTGCCTTCGCATGTAAAAAAGGCTGAAATCACAAGAACGTTCCGCGGAACGAAATATGTCATCGAAGTTGAGAACAAGAACAACTGCGGAGAAGTGAAGATCACTTGTGATGAGAATGGGGCTGCAGACGGTGTTACCGTAAAAGCAATAAATCCTTCAAAAACTGTAAATGTCAAAGTCGTAGTGGGATGATGATCCTTATTTGACTCAGGCATTATCGGCAGCACTGAAATCCTTGGAAAGGGGGATGCGGTGCTGCCGTTTTTTTTTCTTGAGGATTCTTTTTTTTTGCCTTATACTGTTTCTACTTATAAGAACTGAAAAAATTAAGCGAGGCATAATAAAATTTACTTTCGTGCACTTTTTATCATGTCTCCGTGCAACGCCGCTAACGCGGGGTTTTTAAAGGAGAAAAAAAATGTCTGAAATTCCGTACAAAATTTACCTTTCTGAAGATGAGCTTCCTTTGAATTGGTACAATGTTCGTGCAGATATGAAAAATAAACCTGCGCCGCTTTTGAATCCTGCGACGCTCAAACCTATGACCTTTGAGGACCTTCGTCCTGTTTTTTGCGATGAGCTTATCAAGCAGGAACTTAACGAAACAGATGCATTCATTCCGATCCCAAAAGAAATCCGTGAATTTTACAAAATGTACCGTCCGTCTCCGCTGATTCGTGCGTACTGCCTCGAAAAAAAGCTTGGGACGCCTGCCCACATCTATTACAAATTTGAAGGAAACAACACGAGCGGAAGCCATAAACTGAACTCCGCGATAGCCCAGGCTTATTATGCAAAAGCCCAGGGACTCAAAGGAGTTACGACTGAGACCGGAGCAGGGCAGTGGGGAACGGCTCTTTCCATGGCATGCCCTTACTTTGATCTTGACTGTCAGGTCTACATGGTAAAATGTTCTTATGAACAAAAGCCATTCCGACGTGAAGTGATGCGAACTTACGGAGCAAAAGTTACCCCGTCCCCATCCGATACTACCGAAGTCGGACGAAAGATAAATGCCGAATTCCCTGGAACTTCTGGAAGTCTCGGCTGTGCGATTTCTGAGGCTGTTGAGGCTGCGACGAAGCAGGACGGATACCGATATGTTTTGGGAAGCGTTCTCTCACAGGTTCTGATTCATCAGACTGTAATCGGCCTTGAGACAATGGCGGCTCTCGATAAATACAACGTGACTCCAGATGTGATCATCGGATGTGCTGGTGGCGGATCAAATCTTGGTGGTCTCATTTCACCGTTTATGGGGCGCAAACTCCGGGGAGAGCTTGACTGCCAGTTTATCGCTGTCGAACCTGCAAGCTGTCCTAGTCTTACCCGCGGAAAATATGTCTACGATTTCTGTGATACTGGTCATGTATGTCCGCTCGCAAAGATGTATACGCTCGGTTCTGAATTTATTCCTTCTGCTAGCCACGCCGGCGGACTTCGTTACCACGGAATGAGCTCAATCCTTTCTCAGCTCTACGATGACGGACTTATGGAAGCACGTTCTGTTGAGCAGACCTCTGTGTTTAAGGCAGCTCAGGAATTCGCGCGGGTTGAGGGAATCCTGCCTGCTCCGGAATCAAGCCACGCTATAAAAGTAGCAATCGACGAGGCTCTTAAATGCAAGGAAACTGGAGAGGCAAAGAATATCGTCTTCGGCCTGACCGGAACCGGATATTTTGATATGTATGCATACAAAGCGTACAATGACGGTACTATGAGCGACTACATTCCGACAGATGAAGACCTTAAGAGAGGATTTGACGCTCTTCCGAAGGTTTAAGATCTTCCGTTGAAGTAAAATGAAAAAGTGTCGCCAAATCGACACCAGTCATTATAACTTAGTATAATATGGATTCTGTCTACCAATTCCACTCCTGCCTATTCTATTCAGATTTGCCTGAGACTTGTGAGATTACGATTGCGATGAACATTGCCATGCAGCCGATTATTTCTCGGACGGAGAGTGTTTCGTGCAGGATGATTGCCGCTGCTAGTGCCGCGAAAACTGCTTCCATGCACATCAGAAGAGATGCGATCGTTGCCTCGCAGTATTTCTGGCCGACGATTTGCAATGTGTAGGCCACACCGCAGCTTAGAATACCTGAGTATAAGAGTGGTATGGCGCATTGTTTGATGCTTGCCCAGCTCGGGTTATCAAAAATCAGCATGAGAATTAAAGAGATTATGCCCGCTGTATAGAATTCGATGCAGGATAGTTTTATGCCATCGCAGATTTGTGCGAATCGTTCAATCATCAGTATCTGGAAGGTAAAAAATACCGCACAGACGAGCGCAAGGAGGTCTCCTCGGTTGATGGAAAAGTTGCCTTCCCCTTTGAAGCACAAAAAATACAGGCCGACGAAGCCGACTGCGACACATATCCAGGTTAGGAGCGGAATTTTTTTCTTAAGAAAAAGTCCGAATATCGGTACGAAAAAAATATACATTGCCGTTATGAACGCGATTTTTCCTGCTGTTGAGTAATTGAACGCATATTGCTGAATGTTTGTTGCCACGGCGAGCACGATCCCGATCGGGATTCCGTAAACTATGGTCTTTTTGTCCTGCGCTTTTCTGGATTTTATTTCCTGTTCTTGCATGTTTCTGACGGTGATGCGGTCGCGTATCACGATGAACGGCACGAGCACTGTAGCTCCCATAAGCGTTCTGATCGCCATGAATGTGAATGGTTCGACTGATTCTGCACCTACGCTCTGCGAGACGAAAGAGACACCCCATATAATTGCTGTCATAAGAAGGATGACGACGCCTTTTAGCTGAGTTTTTTGATTTTTCATGGAGAGAGAGTTTAGCAAAAAAAAGCTCTCCGAGCAACGCCGGGAGAGCTTTTTGTGAGTTATTTCATGAGGCTTCTGAATAGGTCAAGAACGGCCTGTTTTGATGCTTCACGAGGATTTCCCGGCGCACATGCGTCTTTTACGGCGCATTCTGCGAGGT
>CAMVSS010000178.1 GCA_947170195.1 uncultured Treponema sp.
GTGATGACAAGCCGTACGGAGGCGGAGCCGGTCAACTTTTGATGGCTGAACCTCTCGGGCGAGCGCTTGACAGCGTAAAGGCCTACAAAAAGCACGTGATTTATGTCACTCCTTCAGGAAAGCCTTTCACTCAAAAAAAAGCGCAGGAACTTAGCCAGAAAGACGAAATCGTCCTTATCTGCGGTAGATACGAAGGCATCGACCAGCGGATTATTGATTTATACGTTGACGACGAAATTTCCATCGGAGATTACGTCATGTCGAGCGGGGAACTTGCAGCGACCGTCATTGTCGATTCTGTTTATCGGCTGGTGGAAGATGTAATCACTCCTGAGTCATTGGACGAGGAAAGTTATTCGGGCGGACTTTTGGAATATCCTCAGTACACGCACCCGGCTGTGTATAAGGACTTGGAAGTACCGGAGGTACTCACTTCGGGCAACCATGAGCTTATTCGGAAGTGGCGGCTGAAAAAGCGGCTTCAGAAGACGCTTGCTAACCGACCTGATTTGATCAGCGCGGCGCGTCTTACAGGGCAGCTCACTACAGAAGCCGAAAAAATGATTGAGGAACTGACGGAGCATGTTTCGCTAAAGCATGTCCGCAGAAAACGCCGTCCTGAGAAAAAGGGGCAGGCACAGACAGGAGAAAACGACAATGGATCTTATTAAGACTATTGAAGCACAGCAGATGGATGATCATTCACTCAACTTCCGAGTTGGTGATACAGTAAAAGTTCACTTCGAGATCATCGAGGGTAAAACAAAGCGTATCCAGATTTTTGAAGGTCTGGTACTCTGCATCAAAAACGAAGGCGTACGCAAGACTTTCACAGTTCGCAAGAACTCTTACGGCGTAGGTGTTGAGCGTGTATTCCCGGTTTACAGCCCACGCGTAATCAAAGTAGAAATCGTTCGCCCAGGAAAAGTACGACGCTCTAAGCTCTACTACATCCGCGAGAAGATCGGTAAAGACGCAAAAGTTAAAGAGCTTATCGGTCAGCCTGCTGTTGAATACCTCAAGTGGTCACGCGACCTTTCTAAGGCTGCTGAAGCTGCTGAGGCTGCTATCAAGGCAGAGGCAAAGGCAGAGAACGAAGCTGCAGCTGCAGCTTCTGCTTCAAAGAAATAATCCGGCGAGCAGGTTTTGTTCACCTTGCGGAAAACACAGCCTGCTCATCGAACTTAAACACCGCCTCGCGCGGTGTTTTTTTATGGGGTCTTCTAAAGCCTGCGTTTATTGGAGAGCCCATTATGTCTTGAGTTTTGTTTATGAACACCCAGATAGGAATCATACAGACAGTTCCTCAGTTGCGCGCGCATGCCGCTTCTTCCCCGGTGATTCGCAGCGGAAGCGTAGTGTCGGTACGGGTGCTGGAAAAGACTTCTGACGGCTCTTATGTCGTATCTCTTGCCGGTCAGAAAATGCAGGTGTCATCAAAGATTTCTCTTATGCCGGGAAGCACATTTTCGGCAAAGGTTGTCGTCAAGGGAAACGCTTTCTCGCTTGTCCTGCAGGATGATTCTTCAGTTCAAAAAAATCCCGTGATCAGTTTTCAGAATAGTTCGCAGGGCTTGAGTCAGGAAGCCCAGGCTTTTCTTTCTTCGCTTTCGTTGCCGCCTGACTCGCAGAGTTTCAGAATCATTCAGTTTTTGCAGCAGATGGGGATGAAAATAAATCCCGCATCCATAAAAAAAGCCCTTCAGAAGTCAAAAGATAAGGCCTCGGTTTCTGACGCTCAGACGGCTCTCCTGCTTGATTCCAAAAAACTTCCTTCGGACGAAAATGCGGTCATGGCGGTCCAGTGCGGATTTGGCGGCGAAAGAAAAGACGATGAGCGCAAGCGGAAGAAAAATCAGGATCGGCAGTCAGATGTTGAAATGAGCGATGCCGGTCAAATCTCTGCCGAGGACGTAAAGAAGTATTTTTGTCAGGTTGATTCTTGTGCGCAGGAAAAAGAGCTTGGAATCCTTTCAGCTTTTAATTCCTTGATGCCGGATCCGTCGGTGGCTAGTTTTTCCATTAGAATGGAATTTCATGAATTTTATTGGAGATATTAGACTTTTTTTCGAAAATGACCTGTCAACATTGAAAAAAATGGTAATAAATTGTGAAAATGAAATGTCCAAAAAATCATTTTCGGTATATTTTAAAGGTAAGGAAATAAGTTCCGTGTCTTTCGGATTTCTTCCTGAGCCGTCACAAAGGGACAAGGATCGTTACGAAGACATGCTTTCGCGAGTGCTCAAAGAATCTTCAGTTGCTTCTGGGGCTTTCGGTGTGGAGTATGTTCCGTTCGACGAGGTCTCTGGTTATGGCCGCGAGGATTCCGAGATTGCACTTGTTCGGGGGGAAGCGTGAAAGACGATATGCTGAAAGCCGTCGCGCTCCGTTATCCTGATTGGGCTGATGCTCCTTACATCAGTGCAAAAGCAAAAGGACGTGCCGCCGAATACATGCTGAAGATCGCGGAAGAAAACGATGTCCCTGTAGTGGAAAATGCCGATATGGCAGAGGTCCTTTCCATTCAGGAGACCGGTTCGTTTATTCCCGAAGAAACATACGCCGCTATAGCCGCTATCTTCGCCTTTGTCATGAAGGTCGAAAAACAAAACGGCTAAGGGAACGCTGAATTTGGAGTATTTTATGACAAGTCAGTTTAATCGTATCAATGCACAGGATATCAAGCTCGGAATGCGTTTTACAGCCCCTGTTTTTTTTGATGACGGGGAGAACATGTTCCTTGCGGAAGAAAAATCTATAAAAAACTATCATCTGCTCGCTCTCAAACGCTGGAACGTGCGCTATCTGCTCACGTACGGCAGGCTTTTGGACTCAAATTCTGACGAGACGTCGGAGTATGACTATGACCTTGAGGAGCTGGAGGAAGTCGAGCCTGCCTGATCCTTCACTCAAGAAATCCACTAAACGCGTCGGAGATTCCGGGGAGGAAAAAGCCGGAAGATTCCTCGAGAGCCAAAATTATCAAATTATCTCAAAAAATTGGCGGACAAGACATGGCGAAATTGATATAATTGCTCTCGAACGCAGAAAAGACGCTGATGACATTCTGGTTTTTGCGGAGGTAAAGACATTGCCCAGCGGACAATGTGAGACGCTGTCGCATGAGCTGGATTCTCGAAAGCAGAAAAGAATTATAGAAACGGCTAAATTTTTTCTGACAAAGCATCGACAATATAATAACAGCAAAATCAGATTTGATGTCCTTGTAATCGATATGCCTGATTTTCCCCCTGTGTATCATATTAAAAATGCTTTTTCGGAGTTCGTATGACTTCTTCTTCAAAAACAGTCGTTGCCGGCGGAATCTTTTCTCCTAGAGTTATGGAATTACGCGTAAAAATTCATGATGCAGAATACGTTGACAGCGCAGTTCAAAGAATCGCTCAAGTTTTAAGCCGAAAAATTGTCGAAGAAAACGAGCAGCGCAATGTCAGGGAGAAAAAATGAGCCGAAATGACGGTTACAGACGCGGACGAAACCGCAATTGGAACAGAGATAAAAATAACGACCGAAACGAAAAGCGGGGCGAGCGTTCCGAAAGATATGATCGCTCTGACCGCAGAAGCAATGAGCGACGTTTCGAGCAGAGCAGGCATTTTTCAAATGTCATAACCCAGAAAGAAATTCAGGAAAATGAAAACGCGATCAAGCAGTTCAAGGAAAAGGCGCAGGTATGCGAGATTTGCGGTCAGCCGATAAATGATGTGGCCAACGCGATTTCCAACCGTGGAAGCGACAAACCCTCGCACTTCGACTGCGTTCTGAACAAGCTTTCTGAGGAAGAAAAGCCTGGTTTCAACGAAAAAATGGCTTACATCGGTCAGGGACGGTTTGCAATCCTTCATTTTGACAACCCTCATGACCAAAAGCATTTTACAATCAAAAAAATAATCGAGTGGGAAGAGCGCGATCAGAAACGCGGCGAATGGCGCGATGAGATGGCGGGGCTTTTCAGTCAGGTAAAATAAGGGCATCTCTAAAAGCCGCAGTTTTTAGAGTTCCCATAAAGCAGTTGGATCTGCATGAAGACGGTGCCTTTGGGGTGCCGTTTTTTTTATGCCCTGAGCTGCGCTTTAAAAACAAAAAAGCCCTGCTCCAATCGAGAGGGCTTTTTTGCCGGGAACCGGACTCGGACCGGCACGCCGGTTTAAGCTGGCGAGGGATTTTAAGTCCCTTGTGTCTACCATTCCACCATCCCGGCAGCGTTGCAAAAGCAACGGT
>CAMVSS010000179.1 GCA_947170195.1 uncultured Treponema sp.
CGCAAAGATCGAATTCCAGAATGAATCGGAATCCTATTTTTTGCCTTTTCTGAAGTTCGACGAAGTTCCAAAAAATCATATTCTCTCAAAAATACGACTCCCAGCAGAAAACTGGGACATATCGATCTTCAAGAGACTCGGTCCGTCATCGTCGATCAACGACCTGTCCGCATCATTCGTGTTCCTAGCAAATTCACAGAAGAGCCAGATCTCCAACCTGAGAATCGCTTTTGCCGGAAAATTCAAGTTCAGGAACATCGAGCTGGAAAACCGCCTGATCGGAGCGCACCTCCCTCTCTCCTACTCAACGATAGCGACATTCCTGCTCGAGGCGGAATCAATTTTCAACGAAATCGCAGACGAAGCCGACGCGGAGCCGATCCTGAAAAAGCAATTCTGGAACCTCGTGAATTACTCGCTTGAGCAGCTGACATAACCGGGAGGCTGGCATAACAACGCACCCAGCCCAACCTGACAACATAAAACTTTACATCCATCAACTCAAAACATAACACCTGTCTTGTCACCGTGCTGAATAAATGCTATCATTCACGAAAATCCGAGGTACAGAAACATGGAAGAAAACTTACAAGACGAAATCAAAAAACTCTGCAAAGAAAGGGATGCAGTAATTCTGGCACATTACTACACGAGGGACGAGGTTCAGGACATAGCTGACTACATCGGAGATTCATTTTACCTTGCAAAAGTTGCAAAAAAAGTTCCAAACAAGACCATAGTGTTCTGCGGTGTCACTTTCATGGGCGAAAGCGCGAACATCATCAATCCGACCAAAACGGTACTTATTCCGGCCGTGGATGCGGTCTGCCCGATGGCCCTTATGGTGGACAGCAACAAAATCGCCGAAATGAGGCAGAAATACGAAGATCTTGCTGTCGTCTGCTACATAAACTCAATGGCTGACATCAAGGCACTTTCAGACATCTGCGTAACATCATCTAACGCAGTAAAAATAGTGAGATCGCTTCCGAACAAAAACATTTTCTTCATTCCAGACGGAAATCTTGGAAGGTTCGTTCAGGAGCAGGTTCCGGAAAAAAACATAATACTGAACACAGGATTCTGCCACGTCCACACATCGATCACGGTGGATGCAATCAGCGCATGCCTCAGGGAACACCAGCAGGCAAAAATCATAGCCCATCCGGAGTGCACAAGCGAAGTATGCTCCGCGGCAGATTACTTAGGCTCAACAAAGGAACTTATTGAATACGTAAAGGACAGCAGCGACAAAGATTTTATCGTGTGCACGGAAATCGGAGTCCTGCACGAGATGAAAAAAGTCGCGCCAGACAAAAACTTCTATTTCGTCGGCGCAAAAAAAGAATGCCCGAACATGAAAAGGATCACCCTGGAGAAGGTAAGGGACTGCCTCAAAAACAATTCCAACATAAGCAGGGTCGATGATCAAACAAGAGAACTTGCCGCAAAGCCTCTCGAAAAAATGCTGGAGCTTGCAAAATGAAAGAACACGAGTGTGACGTCCTGATTGTCGGAACCGGAGTCGCCGGACTTTACTGCGCCCTCAATCTGGACAAAAATCTCAGGATCACCATCATAACAAAGGCAAAGGCTCATGAATGCGACTCCTACCTTGCGCAGGGCGGAATTTGCGTCCTTAAAAACGAGGATGACTACGACTCTTATTTTGAGGACACGATGAAGGCAGGCCATTACGAGAACAACACCCGCAGCGTCGAACTGATGATCAGGAATTCTCCGTCGGTAATCCAAGATTTGATCGAATTCGGGACCAATTTTGACCGAGACGAAGACGGAAATCTCAAATACACAAGGGAAGGCGCGCACTCAACGCCGAGGATTCTTTTTCATGAAGATATAACAGGAAAAGAAATCACAAAAAACCTGATGGAAAGCGTCAGAAAACGTTCCAATATAAAAATTCTGGAAAACGTAACAATGCTTGACATAACGGAAAGCCAGGACAAAAACGGAGAGAGATTTTGCACTGGAATCGTCGCCGCATCAGCCCAACAAAAGGTGTTCTGCATAAGGGCACTGGAAACCGTCTGGGCATGCGGCGGCATCGGCGGACTTTTCACGCATTCAACGAACTATCCGCACCTCACAGGGGACGCGCTTGCAATCGCGCTCCGCCACGGAATAAAACTTCAGAATCCCGACTACATTCAGATTCACCCGACAACTTTCTTCGACAGGAAGGCCGCTGAGTCAAACAAAAAGGAACGTGCATTCCTGATTTCTGAATCTGTCCGCGGAGAGGGAGGAATACTGCTCGACAAAAGCGGAAAAAGATTCATAAACGAGCTTCTTCCGAGGGACGTTGTGTCAAATGCCATATTCGCCCAGATGAAAAAAGACGGAACAGATCATGTAAATCTTTCCATGGAAAAAATTCCGGCGGAAGAAATAAAGAGCCATTTCCGCCACATATACGAGCACTGCCTTTCAAAGGGATTTGACTGCACAAAAGAACCGATTCCTGTGGTTCCTGCACAGCACTATTTCATGGGCGGAGTTGATGTGGACAGCGACAGCAAGACAAACATGAACGCTCTTTTTGCTGTCGGGGAGACATCTTGCAACGGCGTGCACGGAAAGAACCGTCTAGCCAGCAACTCGCTTCTTGAAAGCCTTGTCTTTGCAAGGCTTGCGGCAAAAAAAATCAATTCCGAGATCGAGGGCATAAAAGAAATCAGCCTGAAACCGATTGATTTCTCGGAATCAGATTACGAGAATCTTGATGAGCTTTTCGAAAATTACAAGACATCAGTCTTACAAGAAATACAAAGGATGAAGGAATATCATGAACGAAATAACACTGAAACTGAACATGGACAACTTAATTCTGCAAGCGCTTAGGGAAGACATCTCAAGCGAGGATGTATCTACGAATGCGGTCATGCCGGAACCAACGCCGGGTGAAGTGGACCTCATCGCAAAACAGGACGGCATCATCGCAGGGCTTGGCGTTTTTGCGCGCGTTTTCGAGCTTCTGGACGAGAACACTAAATCAGAATTTTCCGTGAAGGACGGGGATGCTGTTCGGAAAGGACAGAAAATCGGCACCGTAAAAGGAGACATCCGCGTGCTGCTCTCAGGAGAGCGTACAGCCCTCAACTACTTGCAGCGCATGAGCGGAATCGCAACATACACGAATCAGGTCGCCCATCTCCTCGATGGAACAAAAACGAAGCTCCTCGACACCAGAAAGACGACGCCGAACAACCGCATCTTCGAAAAATATGCCGTGCGCGTCGGAGGCGGAAACAACCACAGATACAACCTCTCTGACGGCGTTCTTCTCAAGGACAACCACATCGGGGCTGCGGGCGGTGTGCGCAAGGCGGTGGAGATGGCAAAGGCATACGCTCCGTTCGTGCGAAAAATCGAAGTCGAGGTTGAGACTCTCGACCAGGTAAAGGAAGCAGTCGAGGCAGGAGCTGACATAATCATGCTCGACAACATGGATCACGAGACGATGGCTCAGGCAATGAAGATCATCGGCGGAAAGGCAGAAGTTGAAGTTTCGGGAAACGTCACAAAGGAAAACATTGAAAAATTGAGTGATTTGGGTGTACAGTATATCTCCAGCGGGGCACTCACCCACTCTTCCCCGATTCTTGACCTCTCGCTCAAGAACCTCCATGCAACAAACAACTAAAAAATAAGGAAAAAAAATGCGACAGTCCGGAGACGAAAGACGAAACAAAATTCTTGAATTGCTCAATATGCTGCAAAAGCCGATATCTGGAAGCGAACTCTCAAAAAGGCTTGAAGTTAGCAGGCAGGTCATCGTCACGGACATAGCATTGCTCAGAGCCAGCCACCCGGACATCGTTGCCACGAACAGCGGCTACGTGCTCGTAAAAGCCTCAAAGCTTCACCGGATTTTCAAAGTAAACCATACGGATGATCAGATTGAGGAAGAACTTACAAGCATCACGGATTTGGGCGGAACCGTTCTCGACGTTTACGTCAATCACAAAGTGTACGGAACAATCTCTGCGCCGCTCAACATAAGCAGCAGGCGGGACGTGCAGAATTTTTTGGCTGACCTAAAGAGCGGAGTGTCGACGCCTCTAAAAAACATCACGCACGGCTTCCACTACCACACGGTGGAGGCAAAATCCGAGGCGGTGCTGGACGAGATTGAGAAAGAGCTAAAGAAAAAGAACTTCCTCATCTCGGCTATTCAGGAAAAACCAATCTACAGCGCAAAAAAATACA
>CAMVSS010000180.1 GCA_947170195.1 uncultured Treponema sp.
AAGGCATATCCGTCATTGCAGGCTGATATCCTTGGTGACTGGCGCGAGGAAGTCGTCGTTCCTTCCGATGATGACAGCGAGCTTCGCATCTACAGCACGACAATTCCTACCGAATTCAGAATTTATGCGCTCATGCAGGATCCTGTTTACCGCGCATCAGTGGCATGGCAGAACAACGGCTATAATCAGCCGACATGTCTCGGTTTTTATCTGGGATCTGACAATGCCGACGTCGTACGAAGCGGAAAACTTCCTGTTCCGCGCATCAATTATGTAAACAAGAAGTAGCCGCAAAGCCACTTCAGAGTTTTTTCATATTGTCCTTTGGGACGCGGAAGTTTTCCGTGTCCTTTTTTTTATGCCAAGTTCGTTTTACTGCAAAAAAAAGCGCAAATAAGATTTTTTTGATATGTGTGACGGATTTATGCTATTATTTGATTTTATAATACCTATGTATTTGCAAAAACTGTGTTAATCTTTTTTCAGTGAATGAAATCACATTTTCATTTGCAAGAAAGGAGGAAACGATGGTAGAGTCCGAGAAGACTTCAAAAACCGAATTGAATAAAAACTCTTTTATCGTATATTTTTGCAGGCACCGATGGCTGTATTTTATGCTCATCCCTGGCGCGCTGTATTTCATCATTTTCAGATATATTCCGATGTTTGGCCTAACTATGGCTTTCCAGCAGTACAACCCGTTCTCTGGTATTTTTCACAGTAAGTTCGTTGGTTTCGCTCAGTTCAAGGCATTCTTCCTTGGCGGCGATTTTTTCATGCTGCTCCGAAACACATTGTGGCTTTCATTTTTGAGCCTCATTTTCTATTTCCCTGCTCCGATTCTTCTTTCGCTGCTTCTCAACGAAATGAAGGGACAGGTTTTCAAGCGCACGATTCAGACTTGTATCTATATCCCGCACTTCATTTCGTGGGTTATCGTTGCCTCAATCACATACACTCTCTTTAACGTGACTGACGGTGCGGTAAACCAGGCCCTGAGGGTGTTCGCCGACAAGACCATAAACTTTCTCGGTCTTCCTGAATATTTCCGCCCGATGATTATCGGTCAGCAGATCTGGAAGGAGACCGGTTACGGTACCATCGTTTATCTTGCCGCCCTTTCAGGAATCGACACGACTTTGTATGAGGCTGCCCGCGTTGACGGAGCCGGACGCTGGCGAATCATGTGGCATATCACTCTTCCAGCCCTGAAATCTACTATTGTAGTAATGCTGATTTTGCGAGTCGGTTCAATCCTCAATACTGGATTTGAGCAGATATTCCTTTTGCGAAACTCGCTTAACATGTCCGTCGCAGAAGTTTACGATACTTATGTTTATCAGCGAGGTCTTTTGAACTCCCAGTATTCTTACAGTGCTGCTGCGGGTATGTTCAAATCTCTGGTCAGCATGTTCATGGTTCTTGGCGCAAACTGGGCTGCAAAGAAAGCCGGCGAGACAGGAATCTATTGATATAGTGTGGTAAAGGTGGTGCTTTATGAAAACTGATAAAACTGCTAAAAAGGTAAAATCTTTGAAAGTGCGTCAAACGCTGTCCGATGCCATCTGGGATTACTGGATCTCCGTGTTTTTGGTGCTCGTCGCAATCCTGACAGTCGTTCCGTTCCTTTATGTTCTTGCGGGTTCTTTTTCTACCGAGCAGGAGCTTACGGAGAGGGCGTTTTTCATTATTCCGCATACGATTTCGTTCAACGCATATAAATACATCATGCGAACCGGAGAAATTTTCCGTGGCTTGAGGAATTCTCTTTTCCTGACTGTCTTCGGAACTTTCTGTTCGCTGTTCTTTACATCAACTTTTGCGTACCCGCTTTCCAAGACTCATCTCCGCGGAAGAAACTTGATTCTGAACCTCGTCATCTTTACGATGGTGTTCTCAGGCGGACTCATACCGACTTTTCTTGTTGTAAAGGCTCTTGGGTTGTATAATCATTATTCGGCACTGATTCTTCTTGCTGCAATCAGTCCGTTCAACATGATCATAATGAAATCATTCTTTGCGAATATTCCGAGCGAGCTTGAGGAAGCCGCGCTGATTGACGGATATTCCGAGCTGGGAGTTTTCTTTAATATCGTCCTGCCGCTTTCAAAGCCGGTTCTGGCATCCATCGGACTTTTTGTTGCCGTAAGCTTCTGGAACGACTATTTCAACGCGATGATTTATCTGAATGATTCCGCAAAAGAGACTGTCCAGATCGTTCTGCGCCGAATCGTTCTTCTTGCGACCGGCGGCGATCAGATCAACGCTTCGGGATTTGATTTCGATCAGTTTGGTGTTCCGCCTGACAAGGCTGTAAAAATGGCCGCTACCGTTGTGGCGACAGTTCCGATTCTTTGTGTATATCCGTTCCTTCAGAAATACTTTGCGAAGGGCGTAATGATTGGTGCTGTAAAGGGGTGATTCCCCGTAAAAATAAATTTCAAAGCGTAATTTGCTTTGCTCACCTTTTCTGGTGAAAAATGAGGAGGAAATATGAAAAAAACATTGGGAACCGTTCTTGTTGCTGCAGGAATGGTTGGAAGCATGCTTTTCGTCTCGTGCGGAAAAAAAGAGGTTCAGCTTGGAAAAACTGGCAAGCCTAGAGTAACTTTCATGCTGATTGATTATGACGGAAGTCCTCTGTCGGGCGAACATGCTCCTGAGGTTGTCTCAAAGATGACCGAATACACAGGGACAGACGTTGAATTTACTTTCGTAGCTCACGACAGCTATGAAGAAAAAGTAGGTCTTGCGCTTGCAAGTCCGAAAGATATGCCGATGATTATGTACTCTCAGAAGCTCAACCGTGGTCTTATCGATGCCGCAAAGGCAGGTGCTTTCTGGGATTTGAATGAATTCTTGTGGGATGAGGCAAAGTATCCTAATCTCTCAAAAGCAAACAAAAATGTCTGTCAGAGCCTTACAGTTGACGGAAAACTCGTAGGACTTTACAAAGCTCGTGATATCGGTCGAATGGGCTTTGCTTACAGAACTGACTGGGCAGAAAAACTCAAGATTCCTGAGCCAAAGACTGTAAACGATGTATACAACATGATGAAAGCGTTCGCAGAGAAAGATCCTGACGGAAACGGAATCCGCGATACATACGGACTTGCTATGTGTAAATACACAGGTCCTTTCGATATCATCCAGACATGGTTCGGAGCTGGAAACGGCTGGGTTGAGCGTGACGGAAAACTCATCCCGTCTCACAAAACCGCTGAATACAAACAGGCTCTCGAATGGATGAAAAAAATGTATGAAGAGAAACTCATCGCTCCTGACTGGGCTGTTCGCGGAACAGAGACTTGGCAGGATCAGGTAAAGAAAGGTGAGGCAGGAATTTTCGTAGACGTAATGGATGGTTCTCGCCGAATCTGGGACTACATGGTAAACAACAACATCCCTTCTGTTTCAAAGGAAAGCAAAACTGCCGGAATGACTCTCGTAGGTCCAATCAACGGAAAAACTCAGGCTACCGCAGGTTACAACGGCTTCCTCTTGATTACAAAAGCTGCGAAAACAAAGGAGCAGGTTGAGGCTTGTCTCCACTACCTCGACAAAATGTGCGACGACGAAATGCTTATTCTTGCAGGATACGGTCTTGAGGGAATCAACTACGAGATCGATGGCGAAGGCTACCTCATCGACACAGACATAAAAGATCCAAGCTCTTCTAAGAGCCACACCGCTTTGAACCAGACACAGTGCTTTATTCCTAAACAGCTTGTTGCGGCACAGCCTTCTGTTCGCCAGACTGAGCGCAAATACAAGGAGCTTGAGGTAATCGCAAACAACGAGAAATATGCGGTATTCAACCCTGCTCTATCATATCTCACGAACGCTCCAAGCTATGCTGAGAACGGTGCTATCCTCGACCAGCTTCTTTCTGACACACGAACTCAGTTCATCTGCGGTCAGATTGATTCTGTCGGACTCTCAAAAGCTTTCGATCGTTGGGAAGCAATCGGTGGTGCAAAACTCATCGAGGAAGTAAACGAGCAGTATAAGGCAAACAAAAAATAAGCGGAAAGGGTAAGTCCCTTTTCAAAACTCCCCTGTAACAGGGGGGAACTCTTTTTGAGGCTGTTTGAGAACTTTTCGCTATCTGATTTTTATCGTGGCGGGGTTTTTGAGCAGCCTGTTTTTTAGACAATGTTTTTTTTAAGGAAGATGTATGATTAACGGATTGCGGATTGAAAGCGTGACGGATACGGGTGCGAC
>CAMVSS010000181.1 GCA_947170195.1 uncultured Treponema sp.
TTCAAAATCTGGAGGGCGACCCGACACCGAGACAGGAAGAGCTTTGTGATCTCGGTGATGAGAAAAAGAGGAAGGTCGAGTCCGCGATCCTTAAGGCGGAGGAAAAAAATCCATCGCTCAAAATAATAAAGGCAAGGCTTCTCGCAAAAAATCTGATCATTCCGCTCCTTTTTCTGATTCTGCCGCTCGCGAAACCGTTTCCTGCTGAGGAAAAAGACGAACCAGAGGAGACAACTAATATAGAGCGGCTGAATAAAATCCGCCCGAAAGACTCCTCGAAAAAAAGCGAGACTAATTCTGACGGTGCCGCATCGATCATTTTCAACACCACAAATCTTCCGCTAGACGACTCCGGGGAAATAGTATCGCTGTTCAGCCGCGATATCTCAGGAAAAAACATAGATTTTCTTGCCGAAGGATACTGGAGAAGCACGATCACAGGCTCCGCTTCCTACACTTTCGGCTTCGGATCCACACCGTCATATACTCTTTCGACTCCGGTGTTCGTGCAGAACGTGGACTTAACGCTTTGGTTCATGTTCGATCACCACTGGTATTTTGAGGCCGCCTTTGCTGACGGTTTTGAAAAAAATACGGTCGCAGCAGGCTACGTCGGCGAAGGAAAACTAAAATCCGCAAGGATTTCGAACAGAAACATCATCTTCCCGGATATTTATTCAGTCAGCACGCTCAACCGGGGAATCGGCGGCGGAGACAATCAGGCTCCAGGAATTTCTTTTTCGTGGAGCGGAAAAAAATGGCAGGCGGACGCTGCCGTCAGATATGATTTTCTCACAACCCATGAAAAATCATGGTACGGAAAAAATTCAGTATCGGACAGCTACATAGACCTTAGCAAATACAACACGGGAAGCCAGTACGTTCTTCCAAGCGCGGAACTTGTAAAAGACATAAAGGCAATATATGTGGAGTCGCACACAGGAAGCTATACGGATTCCTCAAGAATGAAATACAAAAAGCTCAACTCATCGCAATATCTCCTGTCAGCAGCAACTAACACAATCACCCTCTCACGGGATTCAAAAGCTTACAGGCAGAACGGAAAACTTCCGGCAGTGGCAATCTCTTTCCACGGAAAAATAAAGCAATCAGATTTCGGAAGCTACAGCGACAAAACGACATTTCTTGGAAAAGTTCAGGAGTGGTTCGGAAGCTCCGTGTCGCTCTCAAAATACTCGCTCAATTTGTTCGGAAACATTGCAGGAGAAGAAGTCCTTTTCGTGCAGTCCTCATCAGGATTTTCTCCGTTCGTAAACGCATCGCGCTATGATTGCGGCGTAACACAGGCGGCGGAAGCAGAAATCGCCTCAAAGACAGCAAAGACATCGCTTTCCGCATATTCAGCCATTATCGCGGACACTCAGGTAGAGTTCACGTCTTCAGATTTTTTCTATACGAACCACACTTATGCTGACGTCTATCTTTCGGAGCTTTCAAAACAGTCTCTAACGGCGGCGACAAATCCGCAGGTAAGATTTCCTCTCGCAAAGAAAAATCCGGGAATCTATCTTGGAACCACATCAAATGAGGACACAGCCCTGAGGATAAGGACATACACACCGGTCTCACGGCTTGAGATAGGCACTGCCGCGATTTCCGGCACGGTCATTGTATACAAGAACAACATAATGGACCCCCATGCGACATACGATCCTGAGAGCGGCACGATCTCCCTCTCAACAGGAATTTCGTCCGGAGACCACATCTATGCGACCTGGAGCGAAGAATCAGGAGACAGCGGGAACGCCTCGCTCGCAGCAGCCGCAGGATTTAAATACGACTTTACCCCGAATTTCTCCGGCGATATTTCAACGTCAGCAAGATGGAGCTACTCAAAAGACAGATCTTTTGCCGACAGCACCTGCACGACTCAAGGCCATGCGACGGCGGCGACATCAGTTTCGTACTTAGGGGAGAATTTTTCTGTCAAAAACACAGCGGGCGCAACCCTACAAAACGACAATACAAGCGGAACGTTCAGAATCCTAAGCATGGATGACCTTTCGCCCGACACAAGCTACCTTCCGGAATCAGCGGGCGTTGACCTTCCTGAAGATTTTACGCCGTCATTGAACGAGCGACTAAAAGACGGATCCGAGAATTTTCCAGAACTGGCAAAGAGCAAAAATGATGTCATAAGCAGCTCAAGCGGCGTCTCGGACTCAGGAATCACGGGTTACGCAATTCCGCTCTCATGGAACTTCACTAAAAATCAGGAAAACTTTGCCTGGGCAGGACGCACGATCTCACTTCCTGCGGCAAAATCAGCTCTTCCATCCTGCTCGCAATTTTCAATCGCCATAAAGAACACGCTCCCCGCTGTCACGGATTTCGATCTCTACTTGCAGCTCGGTGTAAGCACATCAGAAGATTTTAACTCAGAAAACTCGTCCGTAATCCCGACATGGAAAATATCAGAAATTTCATCTGACGTAGTAAATCCCTTCTCGACAAGCTCGGGCATCTGGCAAATCGTCACCGTGGCACTTTCTGACTACGACCGCTCGATCCTAAGCATCTGCGGAAATTACGGGGCAAGGCTCATCGCAGTTCCAAAAAACAACAACGTAACCGAAGCGAATCAGGTTGGAACTATTCTCGCAGGTCCTTACGAGCTGAACCTGACGTCTTGCACAATTGAGTCCGGAGAAAAAGTCCACGTTTCAGCCTACGAGAAACTGGATCCGACGCTATATTCTTCAAAAATCAAAAAACTGAACAAAGATTCTGACGGAAAATCCACAAAAAACTACGTCCAGCACTTTGAATGGAAATATCTCGAATCATGCTCGCAAAAGGACAAGATCACTCTGACTAAATATTTTCAGGAGATTGACATCTCGAAATACAAGCGTCTGTCCTTCTGGATAAAATACGATTCTGAAAAAGACAGCGTCATATCCTTCACGCTGGGGCGGCCGGACTCAGACTCTGACAGTCTGGGAGAAAAAGCCGTATCATTCTCAATTCCGTCAGAAAAGATCCTGCCTGGATGGCAGAAAATCGTTGTAAATCTTGACGACAAAACTGCAGAAATTTCAGGAAGCAAAGTAAAGGCAGAGGTTGATGACAGCGTAATCCCGGTAAGGCTCAAAATCGAAATTGAAAGCGAGAATCCCTCAAAAAACGACTCCGGGGAACTTTCGATTGATGAAATCTATATTTCAGGAAACAGCCCGTACATAATTCTTCAGGACACGATCACATCCGAATGGAAAAAAGACGGGGAGATTCTTGCGATCGGAAACCATAGGCTGCTCAGCGACGTGCTCATATCAGGAAGCGCAAACGGAGAAAGGCCTTTCGAGACAAACGGCTCGAACCAGAAAGGCTCGATCTCAGGCAGCGGTCACGTATCGGGAACACTCGCGAACATAAAAATCGCCCTCGACGGAAGCAAGGACACTCAGACAAAGACAGAAAATCCCCTTGCATCAGCCCATCACCTGCTCGAAACAGACGCGCCGATTCTCAAGGTTCTGTCATTAAAAGAAGAATTCTCGTTCAACGAGCCTGAAGAGACCCTCGAAAAAAACAATGCCATATCGCTATCGCTCTCACCATTAAGGCTTCCGCTCAATCTCTCCGGAAAATTCTTCGCCGACTCAAACGCTTACTCGCGCAGCCAAAAAATGTCGGCACAGGCAGCATTCTCAAAATCCGGATTCCATCTGGGCGCAAAAGCACTCGCCTCACAAAAAATTCTCTCGTCATCAGACGCACAGGAAATGGAGTCGGACAGCTACATCCAGTCATGGAAGGAGCTTTCGGCTTTTGAATTCTCGGCGGGGGATAAAAACGCATCGAAACGAGAAGTCAACCTGAGCACAACCACATCATATTCATCAGATTTCTTGAAGCTGAACCCGAGCATCACTTATTCGCTCAGGGGCAACTATAAAAACTCCTCGGAAATAATTTTTACAGACACGGCAAACATGATTTTCTCAATCCCCTTCTCCATCGCAAAAAACAGATTTGAGTTAGCATGGAAAAAATCGGCAAGCACGGTAAAATCAAAAGATTCTGGCGGAAACTACGCCAAAGACATGGCGGATGTAAAAAAGGGAATGGCAAGCGAGAAATGGTTCTACAGGACTTTTCCAG
>CAMVSS010000182.1 GCA_947170195.1 uncultured Treponema sp.
GAAGTAATTTTTTGATTTTTCGCCAAGTTCGGGTAGGGGAGGCGTGTTTACCGTTATTCCAAAATCTTTGCTGAAATATACAGGCGCTGCGTTCGAGTCGTTTTTCGGCGGAGAATTCGTGTTGCAGACGAATACAACCGGGTATTCAAGTCCCTTTGATTTATGGATCGAAAGAAGATGCACACCGTCTCCCTGCTCAATCGGGATATCCAGTCCGTCAAGTTTTTCGGAGTCGGCCTTGTATTTTGCGATTTCATCGAGGAATTCTGCCAGACTCCAGCTTTTCTGTTCTGCGTCTCGTGCAAGCTCAAACAGAAGGTCATAGTTCTTTGCGTACATCTGGACTTTTTTGTTCCAGAGCGTCTCGTATCTGTATCCAGCTTCGTACCATATTCTTGTGATGAGATTTGAGATCGATGCGGTTTTGGTCTCTTCTTTTAATTTTCCGAAGAAGGTTCCCATGGCCTCAAAACGCTTTAGGCTCTCAGAGGAAAGAATTCCTTTTTCCGATTCCGAAAGTTCAAAAGGCTTTTGATCCAGGAGGATTATCGCATTCATCTCCTCGAAAGAAAGATTTACGAGCGGAGAGCACAGGACTTTTGCGTAGGAGAGCGTGTCGTTTTCGTAGAGACACAGCGTAAGGAGCGCGAATATGTCGTTTACAGGTCCGTCCGAGAAAAATCCCTTTACAACTTCGGTCGTGTAAGGAATTCCGTGCGCGAGGAGAGTCTTTTCAAAGAGCTGCTGCGGCGTGTACGTTCTGAACAAAATCGCTATTTCGCCCGGCTTATATATTTTTCCGTGCAAGCCGTTTGTGGTCAGATCCTCTATTTTTTCTGCAATCCATTCAGCTTCGCACTCGTTGCTAGAAAGGTATTCCTTGGAGTTTTTATTTTCCTCCTCAGAATTGTAGAGCGCAAAGTGAATATGTGGCTCGAAAAGCTTTTGTTTGGCTTTTTCGTCAGAGGCCAGAATTTTGTCTTCATCTTTTTTTTGCAGAAAGACTTCGTGATATACAGCTTCGTAGTCCGGGACTTTTTTTTCAGATTTTTTTTCGTCGGCTTCCGTGTAGAAAGCGGCCGGAGGGTTCCCGGTCTGAAGTTGTGCATTTTTCGGGAAGAACCTTTGCGGCGGGTATGAAATGCCACCGAAGATTGTGTTGAATCCAGCGATCAGGGCTGGAACAGAGCGGTAATTGATGCTCATGCTCAGGTTTCCGTCCGAAAAATCTTTTGAGAGCGAGCGGAACACCGATACGTCAGCTCCGCGGAAAATGTAGATGCTCTGCTTTTCGTCGCCTACGAAAAACAATTTGTCAGGGGAAAGTTCCTCAACGCTCGGAACTGATTTTTCTTTTCGCCCGAGCTTTTCCGCCAGCAAAAAGAGAATGTCGCGCTGCATTGAGTTGTTGTCCTGAAACTCGTCAATCATTATCGCCTTGAATTTTTCTTTTTCGACCTGCCTGATCTCCGGGTGCTCGAGCAGGGTTTTTAATGCCAGAGACGATATGTCCGAGAAAGTCAGCAGTCCCGACGAGCGTTTAAAGTCGTTCACCTCGTCCTGAAATTCTTCGAGGAGCGGGAGGAGTTTTTGCGTGTACTGAACCCCGGAAATGAAATTTGCGAACGATACCAGTTTTGAATAATTTGTGTTCAGATTTGCCGGAACGTGCTCCCTGATTTTGTTGCACCATTCCTTGATCTCTTCCGTTCCCTTGCCGGAAGGAAGTTTTTTTGTGACTTTGCTGACCGCGAGGATGTACTGTTTGAGCATCTCGCAGTTGCCGTTCAGAACGTCTTCCTTTGAAACTCCGCTTATGTGAGGAATTTCTGTGGCGAGATTTTCCTGAAACTCAATAAATGTCTTTGTTGGTGAGCCATCAAAAGCCCTTTCCGCGCTGTAGAGATTTGAAAGAAGCTCTCCGGTGATTTTTATTTCTTCTGCCGTTTTCTTGACTATTTCATCGACCTGCCTTTCAAATGATTTTTGGAAGTCGAGAGGTTCTGCTACGGTGGAATTTTTCAGAATCGGATCGATGAAAAGCTCTTTTGCGATGTCAGCGTAGTTTTTTGTTGATACCAGAGCTTTGATCGCGTCGTTGTCGCGGTTTTTGAGAATGAAAGGAATGGCACGGTTCGTCATGAAAGCTTTGATCGCTTCGTTGTCCTGTGTGAATTCCGGCGTGATTCCGTAATAATGCGCTCCTGTCCGTGCGATTGACGCGCAGTAGCTGTCGAAAGTTTTTATGCTCGCTTTGTAGAAAAGCTTTGCCTGATCAGGAGCAAGAGATTTCAGGACGGAGTAGATTCTTGACGACATCTCGACCGTGGCTTTTTTTGTAAAGGTCAGCGTGAGGATTTCGTCAGCATTTATCTTGTCCTTTCCTTTTTTTGAGTCGTCCGTCACCAAACTCAAAAATCTGTGTGAGAGAACTGTTGTTTTTCCTGAACCCGCTCCGGCGCTTACGACGGAATTCTTTCTTGCGTCGATTGCCTGCTGCTGGAATTTATCAAAAGTTTTACCTGACATTTTGCACCGCCTTTAATATGTTCTGCCCACGTTGAAAAGTTTTCTGCAGACCGCCGAATAGTTACATTTGCTGCAAGTCCCGTAATCCGGCATGATTTTTTCCAAAGAAAAATCGTAAGATGAAATCTGTTCTGTAACTGAAAGAACCGTACTTTTGAAGACTTTCATCGTTTCCTCAAAATCCTGAAATGTCGTGCACTGGATATCGGTCCTTGGTTTGAGCTTCTTTATTCTCGCATAAAGCTTTTCGCCGATGACGTATTTCACTTCGTTGGCGGTTATGTTGAAAAAGCAGCAATTCTCGACTTTTTTGCTTTTCCGCTGATTTTCCAGCAGGTAGATATACATCGGCATCTGAAAATCGGGAAGTTCCTGCTCGCTTTCTGTTTTTGATTCATCGTGCTCGTATAAAACATTTTCCGGGATTTGTTTTGCGGAGCTTTTGAAATCCACCAGAATGTATTCGTCATCATCCGCGAGCAGGCAGTCGAGCTGTCCTATGCACTGTATGTTCGTTCCCGGAATCTGATATGAATATTCTGTTTCCGTCTCCACAATCTCGCAGTCCAAGAAAAGTTCCGAGAAGCGCTCAATCATTTTTTTCATCTGGGATTTTAAAGAATCCGCGCTGGAAGTTATCAGCTCCTTTGCGAGAAAACTGTTCCGTGATTTTTTGATTGCTTCGTCTACTTTCTGATATAAAATTTCTTCGTATTTTTTTTCAAGTCCGTCCAGAGTTGTTTTGAGCGGAAGTGATTTGTTTTTTAGCTCGCTGCAATAAAGCTCAAGGATTTTGTGGTATAAATTTCCCATCGCAAAACGGTCGATAAGGTCAGCCTCGTTTTTCTGCTCCGCAATTTTCGTGATGCGAGACATTAGGAAACTGCGCGGGCATTTGAGATACTCTTTCATCTCTGTATAGGAAATTTTTATGAGATTTTCCCCTGAATTTTCTGATGAAACATAGATTTTTGGTTTTGCGGCATCAATAATTATTTCCTTTGCTTTTGAGATGCCGTTCGGCTGCGGATTTCGCGCGGCTGCAATCTCTTCTTCCGTATGCTGGGCTTGTTTCCATGCCGTAAATCCTGATTCTTCTGTGTCTGTAATTTTTTTCGGAAATTCTGCCTCTTTTTGATTCTTTTCGTCCTTGAACCAGAGTTTTTCGATTCCGTAGAGGTCTGTTTTTTCTTTTTCGGTCTCATCATCCGATTCAACTTCTTTTAAATCGCTTGAGACCTGTGCGTATCCTGAGAAAGTTTTTTGAGCGCAAGTGAAGCATGCCGGAGCACCCAGACTGTTCATGTCGTAGAGGCGTATAAAGTAGGAAGATACATTCGGATCCTCTGCCTGCAAGAAAATCCGCCGCTTGTCTTCGCGGAGGAACGAAAGGTCCTTGTAGACGACGGAAAGAGAAGTCTGGCTTGAGTCGATTATTACATGCGCCATAAAAGGTGCTGCGGCTGCCGTTTTATACGGAAGAACCTGAACGCCGAGCGAATCTGTCTGCTCCAGATAATCCTTGCTGTCCAGATGCTCGATGAAAAATCCCAGCGGGGAAGGGACT
>CAMVSS010000183.1 GCA_947170195.1 uncultured Treponema sp.
TTACGTTTCAGCTAGGTGAAGAACTTTACGGTGTTGACATTATGGACGTGAAGGAAATTGTTAAGGTTCGAAAAGTGCGTCCTATTCCAAATGCTCCGTATTACGTTGAGGGTATCTTTAACCTGCGAAGCGAGATCATTCCTGTTATCAACCTTCATAAGCGTTTTCAGATTCAGAAACTTGCAGTCGATGAGTCTGACGAGGAATTTGAAGGCGGATTCATCATCCTTAACATTGATGACAACAAAATCGGAATCATTATCGATCGAATTGCCCGCGTTGTTTCCATTAATACGGAAGAAATCAAGGCTCCGCCGCAGATGATCAGTGGCATCGGTACTGAATATATTCACGGCGTTATCCGTCAGGACACTAAATATCTGATTGTTTTGGACATTCGACGTCTGTTTAACGCTAAGGAACTCCAGAAGATTCTTGATCCTGGTGAAGCGATGGATTCTAACTGATGATTCCTACTTTCAGCTCTACTATTCGCCGCAAAGAAATGGATGCGGTTTTGACTTGCATGGTCGATGAGAAAATCGGCCCTGGCGAGCTAAATGGAAAATTAATTCAGGCCGTAAAAGAATTTACGGGATGCGATGGTGCTGTCGCTTTCAGAAGCCCTGCTATTGCGCTTTCTTATGCTTTGAAGGCTTTGGACTTGGCTGGTGGCAGCGGAATTATGATTTCGGCTCTTGCTCCGTCATGGCAGTATCGTGCCGTACTATCGCTTGGTTTTAAACCTATTATCCTTGATGTTGCCGAGGAAAACGGCCTTGTGACCGTGGACGGCGTTCAAAACGGAATAAAGGAAGGCGGACGTCTTCTTTTACTCCATGAGACGATGGGAATTCTTCCGGATATGGAAGCTATTCTGGCTCTCGGAATCCCTGTCATCGAGGATATTTCTCATTCTGTCGGTGCCGTAAAAAAACTTCCTCAAGATGAAGAGCCGGTCGCAAAGGCTGCGTCCGAAAAAAAAGCCGGTTCTTTCGGTGTCTTTTCTATAATGGGCTTGGAAGAATTTGACTGCGTTACCGGTGGCGGAGGTGCCGTGCTTTTGGCTCCAGGTCGTCGGGAATGGATAGTTCTGAAAAATTTTACTTCTCAGGCTCCGGAGACTGACATTCTCCCGGATATGAACAGCGCTCTTGCATGGATTCAGCTCAAGGAGTTTTCAAGAAATGAGGCAATCCGAAAGAGTCTGTTTGCTGTTTATCAGCGGGCTCTGATGAGCGGCAAAAATAAAACTTATGTTCGCGATGCGGATGAAGGCTCTACGGTATGGTCTTTTCCTGTTGTTCTTGCAGGAAGTTTCAAGGATGCAAAGCATTATGCGTCCCGAAAGGAGATTGAAATTCGTCCTGCCTATGAAAAATCGGTAATTTCTTTGCTTGAGGATGAGGATCAGTCAAAATATGTGCATGCAAAATCTCTGTATCTGCGCTGTGTGCTTTTTCCTTTGTACCCGAGGCTGGGATCGGAGTCCGCAACAAAAATAACAAAAGTATTGGGAACTTTGCCGTAATAGATGAAAAAATGCATTATTGTCGTAAATACGTATAAAGAAGCATCGAAACAGCTTGGAAACGAGGTTAAACAATATCTTTCAAAGAAAAAAATCCAAGCTGATATTTTTATGTTCAACGGATTCTCAGAACAGTACCCGTTCCCAGGATATGATTTTGTTATAACCATGGGCGGTGACGGAACTGTGCTTTTTGCGGCTCGTGGATGTGCATCTCTAGGTATTCCTATTTTTCCTATCAATTTCGGTTCATTCGGTTTTATTGCTAGTGTCCAAAAAAATGAGTGGAAAAAGGAACTTGATGCTTTCCTTGCCGGAAAATCTGTAATCGATGAGAGATGTCTTTTGCGTGCTGATCTTGTAAGAAACGGCACGAGGCGTCTCACGGCAACGGGTCTCAATGATATAGTTGTATGTGCTCGTACCGGCGCTCACACGGTTTCTTTCAAGGTTACTTATGACGATGTTTGTCTTGGAGAGATTAAAGGTGACGGACTGATTGTTGCCACTGCGACTGGTTCAACTGCATATTCTGCCAGCGCGGGGGGACCTATTATCGATCCTGGTGTTGATGCGATGGTTCTTACGCTCATTAATGCGTTTTCTCTTTCGAGCAGGCCGCTTGTTTTGAGTACGTCTGCCGAATTGACGATAGAAGTTCTTCCTTCAAGGATTTCTGATGTGGTGGTTTCTGTTGACGGTCAAATTCCAGTGGATCTTCACGTAGGTGATATCATAAAAATCCGTCATGTAGATGAAAAAGCAAAGCTTGTCGCCTGTACGCGTGAAAAATTCTATGCGGCACTGCGCTCTAAGTTGAATTGGTCTGGAGGCCCTCAGGATGCTTGAAGATATTTCCATTAAAGATTTTGCCTTGATTGACAGTGCTCAGGTCGAATTCAACAAGGGCTTCACTGTCCTTTCGGGCGAGACCGGTGCCGGAAAATCTCTTTTAATCGGCGCCCTGACTTTTTTGCTTGGCGGAAAAGCTGGCGTTGAGCAAATCCGTGCTGGTGCGCATGAATCTGTCGTGTCGGGAACTTTTTATCTTGGACCTGCAAAAACAATGCCGGAATCAGATTCTCTTTCTTCTGACCATGAGGCTGAGTCGGCTCATGAATGGCTCGCTCTCCACGGAATCGAGTGTGAGAACGACAGGATCCTTCTCAGGCGTTTTATCCGCGAAAATGGTAAAACAGGCGCTTACATCGGAAACAGTCCTGTAACGCGCGCTGATCTTGCGGAATTCAGCTCATTTTTGATCGATATTCATGGTCAGCACGAGCATCAGTCACTGATGAAGGTCAGCGAGCACAGAAAATTCCTGGACTCTTATGCAAATCTCACCGACCGCGTGCGTAATTTTACGCTCTTGTATTCTCAGCTCGTCGAAAAGAGAAATATCCTTGATGAGCTTGATGCGAATGACAAGGATCGCGAGCAGAGAATTGAGCTTTTGAGTTTCGCTGTAAAAGAAATAACTGATGCAAAATTAAAAAGCGGTGAGGATGTAGCCCTTGATGCTGAGGAAGCAAAGCTTTCTTCATTCGAAAAACTGTATTCTGATATTGAGTCTGTGAACGCAGGTTTTGACGGCGGAGAAAGCGGTGAGGGAATCGTTTCCGTCCTCAAAAAAATTCGCGCCGTGTCGGAACATGCGGTCAATTTTGATAAATCCCTTGACTCTCTGAACCAGCGTCTGGACAGTGCGTTCTATGAGCTGAGCGATATTGCCGATGAATTCAAATCTTATTCTCAGTCTCTGGTTTTTGATCCTGCCCGTTTTGCCGAGGTTCAGGAGCGTCAGACTCTTATCTACAATCTTAAGAAAAAATATGCCCCGTCGGTTTCTTCTCCAATTGAAGATGTTATTTCTTACTGTGAGGAAGCCCGAACGAAGCTTGAGAATCTTGAGGGCAGCGGCGAGCACAGGGAAGAACTGAAAAAAGAAATTTCTGCGCTCGAAAAAAAAGTCTATGTAGAAGCAAAGGCTATATCGGATCTTCGAAAGGCGAGCGCTGCAAAAATGTCCTCTGAAGTTATCGAGGTGCTTTCAAAGCTTGGCATGGGCGGGACTCGTTTTGCCGTTCGTGTAGCTGAGAAAGCCGCGGAAGGTTCTGGAAATGATGTAGTTCAGAAATGCGGACCTTACGGAATGGACAATATCGAGTTCCTTATAAGCGCGAACCCGGGTCAGCCGCTTCAGCCGCTTGCAAAAATTGCTTCCGGCGGTGAGCTGAGCCGCGTAATGCTTTCTCTCAAAACAATTCTTGCAAAATCAGATCCTGTCGGAACTATGATTTTTGACGAGATTGATACAGGAATTGGTGGTGAGGTTGCAGTCTCAATCGGAAGCCATCTTAAAAAACTAGCAGAAAATCGTCAGGTTTTGTGCATTACGCATCTTGCAAGTATCGCAGTTTATGCCGATAATCAAATTAAGATAGAGAAGGGCGTGAGCGGAGGTCTTACGGAAACTAAGGTTTCCCCGATCTACGGAGATGCCCGTGTCGTTGAGATTGCCCGCATGTTGTCTGGTGATGCCGCTAGCAGCG
>CAMVSS010000184.1 GCA_947170195.1 uncultured Treponema sp.
TGAAAGTGACACCGCGAGAACAACTCTATTATAATAACTGGCTTGAGATTACAGATGAAATCCGTGAAGGAGCTTTCGAAGAAGGACAAGAAAAAGGCCGGGAGGAAGGCGCGCAGGCAAAAGCCATCGAAAACGCGCGGAACCTGCTCCATATGAATCTTCTGACGCCAGAACAAATCTCTCAAGCTGTTTCTCTTCCCCTCGAGCAGGTGCTTGCGCTCAAGGAAGAGCTTGAAACAACGCGCTCATAGTTGCTCGGAGGCTGCACAGCTGTGCAGTTTGCTAGGCGGTTGCGAGCGCTTTCGTTGTCGTGCTCGTTTGGCTGGCAGCCGCTTCATTCGTTGCAGCTCGTATATGAATTATCCAACCGAGACAAGGATGTCGCGTGCTTAAAAAGACAATGTCTGTCGCGAGAACGAAGTTCTCGTTACGGCTCGGATGTTGGTGAACGCCTTGCGGCGCGGCTGCTATCCTCCACGCAAAATGCTTTTTGTTTTTTAATCACTGACATCAAAATTGACCATAACAGCGGCTGTCTGACCTGAGCCGTTATATTGGTTTTCGCTCCAACAAGTCCAGCCCTGTTCAAGATTATCCTGGGTATTACTTCCGCATTTAGCGACTATAGCCTTTTTCATTTCCGCAAGAGTTCTGTTAGGACACCGATGCTCGCCCATACTTGTGGAGTCGTTTCTCCAAACATTAAACCATATCCAAACATAATCAGTCTTTGAATTAAGAGTTGTTTCGTAGTATCTTCCTGTAGAATCCCAGTCAAGGTTATACTATTCTTCGGCAGTGATTGTATAATTTGAACCTGTACAATCAAAAATAACAGTCCCGTTTATCTTAACTTGTCCGCGAATATCAACCCTGCCGCTAACCCAGTCGAACATACATACATACTGAGCGCCGATTTGTCCCCATTCCTTATTTTGATACAAAAGACAAACAGGCTTTAGCCTTTTCCAAACGGGAAAGCTATTAAAGAATGGTGAAAGTTTTTTATCAACGGCTTTTAAAAATCAATCCGACAAACTGTAGGTCATCTTGAGAATCATGTTTCTGTCAGAACTGCTGCTACCAATCTGAACATAATCTGAACCTTTTAAATCCGACAATTTATACGTATAATTTAAACTGTTCAAACCATAATCTTTACCGCTGTTTTTTGGGCTTCCCTGCCAGCCGGTTGCTTCGCAAGTAAAATTCGCATCCTGGGAGTACAACCATCTTTCAAATCCTTTTGGATCCCAATGAGGATCGTCATAAAATTTGGAATAGGAGTCCCAGGATCTGACTTGTTCTCCGTTTATCCAAATAGTGCCCTTTGCTTCATAGTAAGACTGCCAGAGCCAGCCGTCATTAATGTGATATTTTACCGGTTTAATCTTAACAAACACACGCTTTGTAGTTTCGATTATTGGTTCTGATTCTTGATTGGTGATTTTTGCAGATACTGTGTGGTAACCGTCTGGGAGCGTTGTCAAATCAGTTGGAATTTCATCATCTACTTTTACTTCAAGCGTATAGCCTCTTGCTTTATACGGATTTGCTACACTCATGCCAAGATTTTCGTATGTGAGATAGCTGTATTTATATCCCTCGTATTCAATGTCGTCTTTTGTCTCGGGACCGTAGTTTTCTCCGTGGTAAAAGTAAATAAGAGGACCAAGTTTCCCGTCTCTATGAACATAAAGAGATTCTTCTGCACTTTCAGGCTTTATAACTGAGAATATTGAAGTTGCCGAATCAAGAACGGATTCTGTGCCTGCCAAAATCTTTGTTCCGGTTGAATAAGTCTTAGAAATAACGGCTGTGGTTGAGTCTGTCTGTATCAGTTCCCCCGTAACTTCGATAGTGCAATTGGTATCAAGGAAGAATACATCATTCATTTTTTCAGAGCCGCCGTAAGGAATAACCGCATCTCCGCTCATCTTAAGATGACCGTGCTGATAATCAGCTGCACCCATGTCGTGAATATAAACAGCCCCTCCGTTAGTCTTTGCAATGTTTCCGCTGATTGTACCGCCGTTCATGATAAGCTTGCAGTTATTGTAATTCAGGTAAACGCCCGCACCATGAGCCATATTCTTGTTGTTTTTGATTTCTGCATTTCCGCTCATCGTAAAACTTTTTCCGTCTCCGACAAAAACACCGCCGCCACCACCGGCATCGTTTCCGGCAGAACCTTCGTTTCCTTCGATTGTGCCGCCTGTCATCTCAACGTTTCCGTATGCGTAAATTCCTGCTCCGTTATAGGCAAAATTGTAAGAAATATTTCCCGTGTCAAAATAAACGTTTCCGCCGTTGTAAACTCCGCCGCCAAGGGCAGTTGAGTTTGTGTAATTCTGCAAAAAGTTCCTGCACACTCCGCCTGAAAGTTCTGATTTCTCTCCGTCTATTTCGTAGCCAAGATAGAGTTTTCCGCCTGTCTTATTGTAGATGCCGGCTCCGCTTTCTTTTGCGATGTTGCCGGAAGTTGTTGTTGTAATTTCCGTTCCTGTTTTTCCGATTATTGTGCTGCCCGAAAGAAAAACTGTTCCTTCGTTATAAATTCCGCCGCCGTATCTTGTGGCAGTATTTTCATCGATTGCTGAATCCACAATAGAAACTTTTGCACCGCTTCCAATGTTGACTCCTCCGCCGTATTCTGCTTCTCCGTTCGTGATTTTTAGATTTTTGATTGTGACCGGTTTTGATGTTGCTATTGTAAGAACTGTGCCTTTCTTCTGGCCGTCAAGAATATCCGTCGCGCTTCCAGTCGTGCCCTGAATAGTGAGCGAGTTTAATTTTGTGTCGAGTGCTGCCGGAAACTCCGTTGTTGTCGTGCCTGTCTTTGGGGTGACGGTTCCCACAATGTTTATCGTGTAGTCTTTGTCGCTCAGCCCGACGGCACTGATTGTGTTTATGACCTTGGAAAGCGTCTTTGCAGGGGCGTAGAATGAGCCTGAGTTTGAGTCATCGCCTTTCGTGCCGTCGACGTAGAAGTTCGTGAGGGCACTCATCTCAATTAGTTCCTGGGTAACCTCGAACGTCCCGTCGCTTTTGATCGCTGATATCGAATTCGTCGCAGGCTCGCTCCATTCGTTCGTGGTGAGTCCGTCGTATATGTTGATGAGCTGAAAAACACTGTAAAGAAGATTACGGTTTTCAGTGTCAGAAGAATCGTAAAAATTGAGCTTTACACGATATGTTCCTGATTTTACGGTCATGGCAGAAGTTGATACGCTCGTTCCGTTGTCAGTTACATTTCCTATCGTCGCCTTTTTCTGCGTTCCATACAGGGTAAGGCTCTTTACTCCAGAAGTAAAATATCCTGATGGCCAGCCAGATTCATCTCCGTTTACGAGCTGCATCGTGACCGCTTTTACCGATGACGGAACATTCATGTGAAGGAAGACTTTTCCGCTTCCGTCCGTAGTTTGAACCGGCTTAAGAGTAAAATCGGCACGGAAAACTGAGTTTTCAGCCGAAAAAGTTTTCTCGATTTTTGCAGATTTATAGATTACTGTGTTTGTCGAATCTTTTATTGTAGTTTCTAAAAGCCATGTTCCGTAAGGAATGGTCATCGAAAAAGTTACGTTGCCGCCTTCAGAAGAAAAGTCCGTGTCAGAAGTTTTAATTTCCTCGCCCGTCGTTTTGTTCGTCGCGGTCGCGTGGTATGTGTAGACTTCGAGATTAGTTATGTCCGACGGGACGGAAGCCGTGGCAGATTTGGAGATTTCCGCGGGTGCAAAATTCCCGGGCGTGCCGTCTGCTGAGGACGAGGGGATGGAAACCGTTGCGTCGGAAGATGCGAGGGATTTTTGCGCGGCGTTTATTGCCGCTATTACGCTCGCGGGGTATGCTCCTTCGGGGAGGGAGACCGTGCCTGTTATCGTGGCATAGGAGAGCGGCTTGGCGGAAGATGCTTCTGTGCCGGATTTAGAGATGAGGTTTTGCAGTATGAGAAGCTTGCTCTGGTTTTCGGAACCGGACGGAGAATCAAAAAGGTTTGAGCAGGAAGAGAGCGCGAAGACTGAAAGCGAGAGGAGAGCGG
>CAMVSS010000185.1 GCA_947170195.1 uncultured Treponema sp.
GTAGCCGAAAAATTCCTTTATGCGGTTGCCGGGATTAAATCCGAAGAGCGGCGAGAGATTTTCTGCATCAGGATGAACATCGAATGTTATGGTCACGAATTCGCTTGAAGAACTTTTTCTGTCACCCTTTGAATCTGAAAGATAAGCGTCTTTTACCGGAAGACTTCCTCGTGAAAAACTTGCCGCGCCTCCGACCGGAGATACTAGCCTTGAGACTTCGAAATCTTTTGCTCTGACCGAGCGTTCCGACACTTTAAAACCGCAGTTCACCACGATTTTTTCGACTGCCGCGCCCCAGTCACAGGCCTCGACATAGACGACCATCTGGCGGCGGTCAGGAACTTTTTCAGCATAAAAATCAGATGCCGGACATGTAAAAAATGCGCATAGAACTAAAAAAAAGCAAAAAAAACGGCTGAAATTATTTTTCATGAGAGTGATTTTAGCATAAACTCAATAGGTAATGCATCAGACGGAGGTCAAAGTTTATGACAAAAATACAGGAAAAGCTTTTTGCCCTGCAGGACGAGAAATACCGGGATTTTCAAGGCGCGCTGATTCCAGGGAAAAGCAATTCAACTATGATCGGTGTGAGGACCCCTTTGCTCCGTTCGCTTGCAAAAGAACTTTACCCTTTGGACGAGACCGCTTCTTTTATGGAGAGCCTTCCGCACGAATATTTTGACGAGAACCAGCTCCATGCCTTTTTAATAGAAAACGAGCGTGATTTTGATACCTGCCTCGCGCTGACCGAAAGATTTCTCCCGTACGTGGACAATTGGGCGACATGTGACCAGCTCAGTCCGAAGACGTTCAGGAAAAATCTGCCCGAGCTTGAGAAAAAAGCCGTGGAGTGGTGCGCAAGCGAGAAACCGTTTACTGTCAGGTTCGGAATCAAAATGCTGATGAGCCATTTTCTTGATGACGGAAGATTTGATGAAAAATATCTGAAAATAGTCACGTCCGTGCGCTCGGAGCATTACTACGTAAAGATGATGATCGCGTGGTACGTTGCGACCGCGCTTGCAAAACAGTGGGATGCGGCGCTTGTGGTGCTGAAAAATCACGAGCTTGATCCGTGGGTGCACCAGAAAGCGATCCAAAAGGCGGTGGAGAGCCGGAGAATCAGCGCGGAGCAAAAAGATCTGCTCCGCTCGCTTTGATTCGCAGCCCTGCCGCCAGTTCAGATTTGCAGGTCGTTATGCCTGTGGAAGAATCGGGCTGGTAAAATCGTCGTCGGACATCATTCTTGAAAGAATCCGGTACAGTTCTGCGTTCGGATCTTTCTGCATTCCTGATTCTGCGTCGAGGTTCATGAAAGAATCCGGTGCGTCGTTGAATCTCTTCCATTCCGGGAGTTTTTTGCGGTCCGTTGAGAGTCCGTTCGGATTTCCAGTCTTCGCAAAATTCGTCCAGTACGAAACCATGAGCGTCTCGAGCGCATGGTCCTTTTCGTCGTAGTATTTTGATTCCGGAACGTTTCCGTACGCGTACATTATTTCACCCGTGTGATTCGAGCCGATACCACCGTTCGATTTTGAGAACCTGTAGAGATAGACATCCTTTCCCTGCTCCGAAACGAACGTGCTCCAGTCGTGGTGGCTGTTCGCAAAGAGATAGACGCTCGCTATCTGCTTCCAGTTCTGCTCGGCTTCCCTGTCGTTTTTTGCAGGAAGTATTTTCAGCACGTCTTCCGTGTATTTCCCGAAGAATTGTGCGATCATATTGCTGTAATTCTTTATGTTGACCTTGAAGCCCATCATGACGACGAATGCTCCGTCATCAAAGTTGAATCCGTTCAGAAGAGCCTGCTCGTTGTTTTCGCCGCGGCGGTATGTCTCATTCGGATATTCCCTGAGTGCGTATCCGTCAATCGTCACAGAGTCGTTGCGGAATTTTGTCCTGACGAGCTTTTCAGCCGGAATCTTGCGCATGTCGGCGACTGAACTTGCCTTGAACTCAGCCTTTATGTTTTCGCCGTTTTCCTTAGCCATCTTGAGAGTGCGGAATGTGTGCGGCGGTTTTGGAGAGACGATTCCCGAGCTTTCGCCCACAGCTTTTTGGAACAGTCCCTTTGCGAGCGGGCTTGAGCACAGCGCGTTTACGCTCGTCGAGCCGGCAGATTCTCCGCCGATTGTTATGTTTCCGCTGTCACCGCCGAAAGATGAGATGTTCTCGTGAATCCATTTTAGGGCTTCGATCTGGTCGAGAAGGCCGTAGTTTCCTGTCGTGCCGTTCGGGCTTTCTTCGGCGAGTTCGTCGAGCGCGAGATAGCCGAACACGCCGAGCCTGTATGCGACCGTCACCATGATGACGCCGTTTTTAGCGAACGTGGTTCCGTCAAAATGCTCGCCGATGCTGCTGCCTGAGACAAGCGAGCCTCCGTGAATGTAAACGAAGACCGGGAGCTTTGCGTCCGGAGAAGTGCCTGCCGGTCGCCACACGTTCAGGTAGAGACAGTCCTCGCTCATCGGGGATTCGTACTCCCTGTCTCCGTCCGTGTCGTGCAGGTATAATTTATTGTAGACCGTCATCCAGAAGCGGCTGAATTTGATCTGCCATGCTATCGGCGCGAATTTATCAGCTGCCCGTACGCCGCTCCATGACTCGCACGGCTGAGGTTCCCTCCATCTCAGTTCTCCGATCGGTGCCTTCGCATACGGAATGCCGGCAAATCGCTCGACAGCTCCGTCAGCGCAGTATGTTCCCGAAAGGGAGCCGTATCTTGTTGTGACTTCCGGGGTCGGAAGAGCCGATCCTTTCTGCAGATTGCTCTGGCTTTCGCATGATGATAAAAGCGCAGCCGCCACAATGATTGACAAAAACCTTATCATAAAAACTCCAAATAAAAGCTCCGCCTTAGCGGTATCGATATTTTATCTTCTATATAGAAACGTGTATACCGTAAAACAAATGAGGCATTTTCAAAAGTCCAGACGAATTTTTGAAACTTGCTCAAATCTTTCTATACTAATTAGACATTTTTGACGCGCTGTGGTTGCATGAGTTCGTAATCATGGGGCTTTTTTTTGTCTCAAAGACTGAAAAATACAATTGAATACACCAAAAAAAAACAATATAATTCCTTCAAAATCATTTTTTAAGGAGCACATTAATGGCTATTAAGACAGTTGCTGAAATCGCCAATGCTAAAATCAAGGCATGGGTTGAAGAATGCGTAAAAATGTGTGAGCCGGACAGCGTTGTTGTCTGTGACGGTTCAAACGAAGAGTATGACCGCTTGATGAAGAAATGCGTAGATGCAGGTCTCGCTACTCCATTGGCCAAAAAACCTAACAGCTTCCTGTTCCGCTCACTTCCTTCAGATGTTGCGCGCGTAGAATCAAGAACTTTCATTTCATCTGTAAAAGAAGAAGATGCAGGTCCGACAAACCACTGGATCGACCCTGTTGAGCTCAAAGCTACAATGAAAGGTCTCTACAAAGGCTGTATGCACGGACGAACAATGTATGTTATTCCGTTCTGCATGGGACCTCTCGGTTCTCCAATCGCTAAATACGGTATCGAGCTTACAGACTCAGAGTATGTTGTTCTCAACATGGACATCATGACTCGTGCTGGCGAAAAAGTATGGAAGTACCTCGACGACAACTTCATCCCTTGTCTCCACTCAGTTGGTAAACCGCTCAACAACGGCGAAAAAGACAACGGAATCTGGCCTTGTGCAGATGTCGAGCACAAATACATCTCTCAGTTCCCGGAAGAGCACCTCGTATGGTCTTACGGTTCTGGATACGGCGGAAACGCTTTGCTCGGAAAGAAATGTTTCGCTCTCCGAATCGCTACTGTTCTCGCTCGTCAGGAAGGCTGGCTTGCTGAGCACATGCTCATCCTCAAGCTCACAAACCCACAGGGCGAAGTTAAATACGTTACAGGTGCGTTCCCATCAGCTTGTGGTAAAACAAACCTCGCAATGCTTATTCCTACAATCCCAGGTTGGAAAGTTGAGACAATCGGTGA
>CAMVSS010000186.1 GCA_947170195.1 uncultured Treponema sp.
CAGTAGCTGTCGAATGATTCGTCCGCCAGCTCCTGTGTGATGAATTTCGAGTCCACCATTTTCTCGAGGACGTCCTTTTGACGTGCCATGGCCCTGTTAGGGTACTCGAATGGATTGTAATATGCAGGGTTTGACAGCTGAATTACAAGAATAGCTGCCTCGGCCGGAGTTAATTCCGTCGCGTCATGCCCGAAATAATATTTGCTCGCCGCGTTTACACCGTAAGTTCCGCCGCCGAAATAAATCTTGTTCAGGTACAGCTCGAGGATTTCGTTCTTCGAGTAGCGTCTTTCCATCTGGATTGCCCACCACAGCTCCTTGAGCTTTCGCTTGATCGTCATGTCGCTTCGGTCGCAGTAGAGGGTTCCCGCAATCTGCTGGGTGAGGGTAGATCCTCCTCCGAGGTTCATGTGCACGAGTTTTCCCAGGAAGGCTCTGAATACAGCTTTTACAGAAAAACCGTGATGGCGGTAGAAGTTTTTGTCCTCTCGTGAGACGAGGGCATCGATCATGTTCTGCGGAAGTTTGTTGATGGAGATGAGCTCTCGTTTCTCCTCGCTCGCAAGCTCGGTGATAAGCTCGCCGTTTATGTCGAGGAGTTTTGTCGGAAGCGCTGTCGCAAATTCCGTGAAGTTTTCGTTGTCGATGATGTATTTGGTATATGAAAGTGCAAGCCCGAGCAGTGTGCCGAACAGTGCGGCAAATAAAAAAAGTCCAGAGACAAGCACCATTGTTAGCGATCGTGTTTTTTGCATTAGAATAGAATAAAGATTAAAAATCCTTGTGTCAATGAATGGGCGGAACTGACACCTTTCAGCAGCCCCTGAGGAGCCCCGGAGGGCAAAAAAAAAGACCGGCATCGCGCCGGTCATAGCCCATCAGGCTAGTCGGGCACCAATGGGTGGGAGGGGATAATTGCATGCCCGACTTTTAAATTATCGCCCTTAACCTCCAAAATCTTTAGTGAAAAAAATGAAAATGAGTGAAAATCATGGAAAACTGTGCCCGCTTCCCGTTTTTGCGGGCGCATGTTCGAAAAGCCTACTGTTCTTCTGTGATGTTTGCTTCGATGTTCAGGTTGACGGTATACGATCGTCCGTTTACGGCTGAAAGTGTCTTTACCAGCTCGTAATCGCCGAAGCGGAATGTTATTTTGTGGTCGCCGCTGTCGATGACGCGCTCCTCGTTCGGATGTACTTTTTTGTCGTCGAGGAAAACTTCTGTCGTGGACGGGCTGAGAATCTTCAGCGTCGGCTCGATTCCCTTCAGTGATATGGCGAGGTTCGTCGTTCTTGCCTGTTCGATCCTGAATGTGCGGACTTCGTTCCTGTATGAGTCGCTTATGATGGAAAGATGGTGCTCCCCCGTTTTTAAGAGGATGTCCCTGTAGTTGCTTACAAGATTGTCGTCTATGTAGACGGCATACTTTTTGTCTTCCCTTGCGGCAGGTGTAACTGAAAGGTTGAGCTTTCCTTTGTCGCTGAGGACTGGTTTTGCGCTGATCTCAAAGACGGCTTTCTCAAGCTCTTCCGGAACGCCCTTCATGGCCTGCTGGAATCTCAGGAAAACGCAGTCATCGACTTTCGGCATCTTCGGGATTATGGAAGCGTAGGGGCTGCCCTTTATTGCGAAATCCTTTGAGAGCGGAAAATAAATCCTCTCCGAGAATTTGCCCGGAATCGTGTTCACGTAGATTTTTTCGCCGGTGTAGTCGATCTTTTTTTCGTCCGGACTCGGGCTGAGCGAGTTGTAGAGCGTGTATGCGACTGAATCATGCCATGTCGCGACCACGTCTGGGATTTTTATGTTGACTTCGATGCCGCTTAAATAGGTTCTGTCTTCTGGAAGCTTTATTAGGAGCGCGTCGCTGATTCCGACTGTTACGCTCTCCTGGTTCTGAGAGAGCGACAGGGGCACGACTTTCCTGACCCTGAAACTTTCCGAGAAGCCAGAGTTCGCTGCGAAAAAGAAAAAAAGAAGTGATGATGCGAGAAAAAAATGTTTTTTTTGCGACATTCGACAGAAAAATTATAAGTGATACCTTTCATAAAGTCTATTGTGATTTTTTTAAGAAATATGAAAAAACTAATTTTTTTCTGTGAGGACAAAAATGCTTGGAGCGAATGGAGAATTTGCAATCATCGCGCTTATATTGCGAAGAATGGGATTGCGGCGCTTTAAGAGTCTCCCTATATGTTGGGGATCAGCCTGCCCGGGTCCGTCGGGTTTCCGTTCTCGCGGACCTCAAAGTGCAGGTGCGGTCCTGTGGATGCTCCCGTGGTTCCGACCAGCCCTATGACTTGTCCTGTCGTCACCCTGTCGCCTTTTTTTACAAGCGTTTTTGAGAGGTGGGCGTAAAGGCTGGTCTTTTTTTCGTTGTGCAGGATTATGATGTAGTTTCCGTAGGTTGAATTGTAGCCTACGGTTGTCACAATGCCGGATTTGCAGGCGAAAACGTCGCTTCCTTCGGGAGCTGCAAGATCGATTCCCGCGTGAAATTTCCATTTTCCGGAGATCGGGCTTGTCCTGTAGCCGAACGGGGATGTCAAAATCTTCTTGCTGAGAGGAAGCATCATCGAGTCGTCCCTGAAAAAGGCTATGTCAGTTCCTGAGAAATTCCTGTCGGCGAGAAAATAAAATTCCGTTCCGTCTATGTTTATTTTTTTTGTCTCCGGCGTGATAAGGGAGAAATATTCCTTGTGCAGAAGAAAATCGATGGAAGATTCCGGCTTGAGGGGAATGTAAAGCCCCTGCTCAATCGGCAGGATGATTTCGCGGCCCGGTTTTAGCGCGGATGGCGTCGAGATCCTGTTTATCGTGGCAAGCGTTCCCTGCTGCTGCTGAAATCTTGCGTACAGTCCGTTGAATGTGTCGAGGTAATTGTCGGGGTCTTTCTTGACTTCATAGCGGTAGAAAAGCGATGAAGGAGGGGCAGTGCGCGCCTTCTGGCTTTCGCTCATGTTCCTGAGGCGGCGGCCTGTCTCCAGATCCTTCTGATACTGCTGGAAGACCTCGTTTATCTTTCTGATTTGCTCGTCGCCGTGAGGGGAAATGTATTTCGGGCTTTCGATTTTGATAAAATCACTTTTTTTGAGATATTCTGTCCGGCGGATTTCCGGCTCCTCCTCCAGCACCGCGGCTTTTTCTTCCGGAGCAATGGAAAAAAGAGCCAGCGCGAAAACAATCAGCCGAGGAAGAATTGATTTTGGGCAGAAAATCCGTGGTTTCAAATCTCTTTCTCGCTCTTAAGCTCTGCTTTCTTTGACGGAGACAGAAAAAGCGAAATCAGCCCGTAGACAAGGACCGATGCGATGAGAGCTGAGAATGCGGCAATCCTGTGGGACAGGAGCACGAGGCGGACGAAGGCGAAAAATCCCGATGCGATTACGATGAGCTTGAGGAAGAATGACAGGGAAGACCTGAGTCCCGCTCGGATGATTTTTTTTACGATGAAAAATAATGCCATAGCTGAGATGATCAGCGTGAGAATCAGTGTGTAGAGGTCAGGTGCGCTTGTCGCGAATTTCCAGAGCGGAAATACGATTATTCCTCCGAGGGCGGCGCATGACAGCAGCAGGACAAGGAATTTTCCGATTGAATTGAAATATGAACTGTATCCGCTAATAATTTTTTTTATCATGATTTTATACTAGTGCAAAGTCATGAAAAAAACAAAGCCAAAAATAAAAAAACCGGCTGATTTCAGCCGGTGCAAATATGATGAAAATTACTCTTCAGCGATTGCAGAAGCTGGGCATTCTGATGCACAAGTACCGCAGCTTACGCATTTTGAAGCGTCGATTTCACGATGTCCGTTGTTCTCGCTGATTGCTCCAACAGGACAGTCTGGTTCACAAGTACCGCAGTTGATACAAGTGTTAGGGTCAATTTTCATTGCCATAATTAGTACCTCTCTAAAAGCATTTGGGGCATTTTTCAAAACTCGTCTGACTTTTGAAA
>CAMVSS010000187.1 GCA_947170195.1 uncultured Treponema sp.
AAATTGAAAAAAGTCGGTTTTGTACATTATGGAGATTAAATTGTGTTGAAGAGTTTTATAAAAAACATGAAAATGCGAAGAAAAAACAAGTCTTGACAAAATACCGTAAAGTTTGCAGAATAAGTCAAAAAGTGTTAAGGGGTAAAAAATATGGAAGATGATATCCTCACAATCGAAGAGGTCGCAAAATACCTTCGCGTTTCAGAAAGAACAGTATATGATTGGGCTCAGAAAGGTGAGATCCCTGCCGGAAAAATCGGAACAGTATGGCGATTCAAGAAATCAGAAATCGAAAAATGGGTGAATGAACGTCTTTCAACATCATCACGACCGGAGGAGCCGAAGCAGTCGGTAATCGTAAAGAACATTCTTTCTCCGGACAGAATTGTTTTCATCAATCATTCAACAAAGCGTGACGCAATCGTCGAGCTTGCAACTAATCTTGCCACAGCACCTCAGATCAAAAACGAAAAGGAACTCATCGAAGAAATCCTCAAGCGAGAGGAGCTTATGTCTACCGCAATCGGCCGTGGACTTGCTATCCCTCACGTGCGCCTCGCTTCCGTAACCGACCTCGTAATGAGCGTCGGCATCTGCAAGAACGAGCTTATTGACTTCCAGACAATCGACGATACGCCGGTCAGACTCCTTATCATGATCGTAGCTGCCTACAACCAGCACTCATATTACCTCCAGACATTGAGTTTCTTCAGCTCGAAACTCAAGAACAAAGAGGTTCGTGAAGCTCTCCTCAACTGCAACTCTTCTCTTGAGGCATATAACATCCTTACTTCTGAGTAAGGCGATCAAGGCTCCGGCAATAAGCCCGGAGCTTTTTTTTCGTTAAGGTCATCTCCAAAAAATTGCAATTTTTAGCGATGACCTTATGGTTTAACTTTCTCGTGTTTTTCATTATTCTTATGGTATGAACTTTTTTAAAAATCATTCTTTAAAAAAATACGTTAGCTGTGCCGCGCTTGCTTCTTCACTGTGCGTTTCCGCCCTCTTCGTCGGATGCGGAAATTCAAGCCTCGTGCATTCGCTGGACGAGAACAAACTTTTCGAACTGAACTACGGCAATTTCGAGGATGAGCTGAATCTTTTTGATCTGGCCCAGACCGGAAACATCCGCACCTACATGAACATGTGCGACGGATTTTTTTACATTGCTAACGGCGAGTCAAAGAAAATCATCGAGCTGAACTCATACGGCGACCTTCTCAGCATTTTCTATAACGAGGAGTACGCAAAAAACTTCTCCCTCTCAGATAAAAAATACGGAGCTTCCGCAAGAAAATCAGTCGCCTATCCGCTGAGCACGCTTGGCCCTGTCGCGGTCGATTCAAAGAAAAGCATTTACGTCGTCGATACTCTTCCATATGATAGGCAGGAGCGCGACAGCGAGAGAAGACTTCTTTTGAGCAACGTGGTCCTTCGCTTTGACGGCGACGGAAACTTCATCGATTACCTTGGGCAGCAGGGACCTGGAGGAACGCCGTTTCCTTTTATCGACTCTATTTCCACCACCAAGTCAAATGAGCTTGTCGTAGTTTGCAAGACGAACGAGGGGCTTGAGGTGTTCTGGTTCAACACGAGCGGATTTTTGCTCTACAGGATCCCGATCACGAAGGACAGCGTTCCTGAGCTCGTGCGCGGGGATGAGAGTGACATTCCGTCCTATGTCTCGATCTGCTCGGTCGTGCCTGACGCGAATGAATACAGACTGTACATAAAGGCCGATTACTATGCGGCTTCCCTTGATCCTGCCCTAAAGGTTCAGTCCGGGATCGATTACGAGAAGACCTTGCTCTATCCGCTTGACGTGAAGACGGGCCGCTATTCGGATCCTCTTGAGATTCCTCCGTATGAGAATGTGGTCACGGAAAACCTCACGAAAGAAAGCTACGTCCTGCCGTATGACTTCCTCGGCGTTACTGATACCGGATGGTTTTTCTTTATAATACCTACGGACGACGGTTTCCTTGTTCAGATGGTTCAGCCGGACGGCCAGAGAATCGTAAAACGCTCGCTTTCCGTGGATCACTCGAAGATTTTGTATTACACGCTCAGCCTCAGCAACAAGGGAATTATCTCCGCTTTGTTCGTCAAGAACGAGAAGGCGGAAGTGTGCTGGTGGCGTACCGATTCGCTTTTGATGTCATTTATCGATGGCTGACGGAGGAAGTATGGATTTCAGCAAAATTGAGGAGGGGCACGAGGACGGCGAAGAGCCTCTGGTGTTCCATTACAATCGTGAGGAGCGCATAAAAAATGCTCCCGAGCTTGTAAAAAAATATTATGACGGCGAACTGCTCCAGAAAAGGGGGCTTTTCAGGGTGCTCGTGGCGACGAGGGCTAACCGTATGATGCTCTTCGTTCTGGTCGTGTGCTTTATTCTGGTCGGATTCATAGGATTTTTCGGACCGAAGAAGAGCGAGCGTACGGTGCAGGGCGTCGAGTTCAATCTGAGCGCGTTCAGCTTTGATGACAGCGTGTATGCGAGCATCCGGTGTGATGAGCCGGTGCGCAAATTCCTCGGTGATTACGAGGGAAAAAGCATTCCTATTGTGGCGGCTGTGTCGTTCATAGATGCCGATTCTCAGGTGCTGTTTTCAGAAACTGTCTCCGAAAACTATCTCGGAAACCAGATTTTTCTGCGGACAAGCGTTACTGATTATGATATAGTGAAGGTGTGCGCCGACTTTGCTTTTTCAGGGGAGAATGTTCATCTTGAATCTTCCGTCGAGCATAGGTAGTCACGAGGAGAGTGTATCATGCTTCAGTTTTATTTTTTGTCGATTCTGTTGAACAGCCTTGCCGGACTGATTTTTGTATATTCACAGAAAAAAGAATTTTCTGATTTTGGTGGGGACAGCTCCATAACAGGCGGTGATATTGATTCTCCGGACGGTTCCGCTCAGGACCCGCTTTCAGCTGACGCTCTTTCGGACGGAGATTCCGACGGAGATCATTCTGGAAAATCTGCCGCGGGGGGCATCCTTGCGCTTTCGTTCCTGGATGACGGTGCGTTCCGCCTGGTGGTCGGAATCCTTTCAGGACTCGTAGGCGTGCTTAAGCTGCTTTCTCCGATCCAGTACGACATTCCGATCGTCGGCGACCTGATTCCTGCTGTTGCCGGAATCTCTGCCTGCGGAAGCCTGCTCATCGAATACTATCAGAACAATTCCGACATAGAAATTCATCTTCCTGAGCCAATCACGGTGTTCTTTACCGAGGGCAGAAGGTATCTCGGCATTTTCTGCCTGATCGCGGGAGTACTGCACTTTATCTTCCCGAGAGTGCTGTTCCTGTAGGACGGTCTGCAACGACAGCCGTTTTGTCTTTTGTGCCGCGGTAGGAGAGTGCTGCGGCTTTTTTTATTGGAGTACGACATGAAGTCAAGCGCAAATATGATTGACATGACGAGGGGGCCTGTTTTCCTTAAGCTCCTCCGATTTTCTATTCCGCTCATACTGAGCTCATTGCTCCAGCTGCTTTTCCATGCGGCTGACATAATCGTAGTCGGCAGGTATGCCGGCGACAACTCCCTTGCGGCTGTCGGCTCAACGTCGTCATTCGTAAACCTTCTGGTCAATTTTTTCCTCGGCCTGAGCGTCGGATGCAATGTAGTTGCCGCAAGCTTTTACGGGGCCGACAAAACCGAGGACGTGAACCGTACCGTGCACACCGCGGTTCTTTTGAGCGTGTTCAGCGGCGTAATACTGACTCTCGCCGGAATGCTGCTCTCGCGGCAGATAATGATCCTGATGGGCTCTCCGGAGGAAGTGCTTCCGCTCTCATGCCTGTATCTTCGCGTGTTCTTCGGAGGAGTGACGGCGACCGTCATCTATAATTTCGGGGCGGCTCTCCTGAGGGCGAAGGGCGACACGAAGCGACCTCTCTACATTCTGCTCATAGCCGGAGTCATAAACGTAATCCTCAACCTGATTTTTGTAAT
>CAMVSS010000188.1 GCA_947170195.1 uncultured Treponema sp.
CTGCGGCAAGCTTTAACAGATCCTCTTTTGAGAGCCATCCGTTTGCGTAAGCGATTTCCTCGATGCAGCTGACATACATTCCCTGTCGTTTTTCGATTGTGGCGATGAAGTTGCTTGCCTCAAGAAGACCGTCATAGGTTCCTGTATCCAGCCATGCCATTCCACGGCCCAAAAGCTCAACTGATAGAGTTCCTTTGTCCAGGTAGGCATTGTTTACGGCTGTGATTTCGATCTCGCCGCGGGCAGAAGGTTTTACGTTCTGGGCGATTTTTACGACCTCGTTGTTATAGAAGTAAAGTCCCGGAACCGCATAGTTTGACTTTGGTTTTGAAGGTTTCTCCTCAATTCCGAGAACCTTTCCATCCCCGTTGAATTCTACGACTCCGTATGCTGTAGGATCTTTTACCATATAGCCGAAGATCACAGCGTCACTTTTTTTTGATTCGATTTTTTTGACGGCATTCTTCAAAGTCTGCGTAAAGCTCTGTCCGTAGAAGATATTGTCTCCGAGAACCAGAGCGACATCATCATCAGCGATAAAGTCCTTTCCGACTATAAAAGCGTCCGCAAGTCCGCGCGGCTTATCCTGAACGGCATATTCGAAATTCATTCCAAGCCATTTTCCGTCGCCAAAAAGTTCCCTGAAGAGAGAGATGTCCCTGGGAGTTGAAATTATGAGCACATCCCGGATTCCGGCAAGCATGAGGCAGCTCAGCGGATAGTAAATCATAGGTTTGTCATAAAGCGGAAGTATCTGTTTTGAAACAGCCCTGGTAATCGGGTACAGACGGGTTCCTGATCCCCCGGCAAGAATAATTCCTTTCATTAAAATCTCCCATAAAAAATCTATATGTTGAAATACTATAATAAATCTTTTTACCTTCATAATTCAAGTGTCAAGTCGCAAAGTGATTTTTGAAAAATATTGGGAATATCCCGGCGTTTTTCTATTCCAAAATGTGAGCAAAATATATATAATTGATTTCATGGCGATTATTGAACTTAAAAATGTAAGCAAAATATATCAGATGGACAAAGTCCAGGTAAAAGCTGTTGACAATGTTTCCTTCAAGATTGAAAAAGGCGAATTCGCGGCAATCTCAGGACCATCAGGCTCTGGAAAATCGACGCTCCTCAATATGATCGGACTCGTCGATCTGCCGTCAAGCGGCTCAATCATTCTTGAGGATACCGATGTTTACAAAAACATCCAGCTCGAGAAAGAAAAGAGAGTTCCTCTCAAAATTGATTCAAGACTTACAGAACTGCGCAGAAGCCACCTCGGCTTTATTTTCCAGACATTTAATCTTATTCCAGTCCTCAACGTTTGGGAGAACGTCGAGCTTCCTCTGAAGCTCGGAAAATCAGTCGCGAGCGATGCGATGTCTCCTGCGGAAAAAAAGGAGTGGATTGCATACCTTCTCGAGACAGTCGGCCTTTCCGACTGGAGAAAGCACAAGCCTTCCGAGCTGTCGGGCGGCCAGCGACAGAGAGTTGCAATTGCACGTGCTTTGGTAACAAAGGCTCCTGTTATCCTTGCGGACGAGCCTACGGCAAACCTTGACTCAAAGAACGGAGACCAGATCCTTGACCTTATGAAAAAACTCAATCAGGAGCTAAAGACGACGTTCGTGTTCTCTACGCACGATGCAAAAATCGTCAACATGGCGGATCACGTAATAAAAATCCGGGATGGCGTCATAGTTGCCTAAAGAAAAACTCCAATAAACAAAAAAGCTGATTTTGAGAAAACTCAGAATCAGCTTTTTTTATGCTTCCTTTTAGTAATCGAGCGTTACGGTAAAGTATGCGCCGAGCGTCAGTCGCTGGGCAAAAGTTACAGTCCGATTTGTCGTCACCCCAAGGAAACTTGTCGTGAAAGGTGCTCCGGATTTGAGCTTTGTAACCTTGGAGGTCGTATTTATGTCATAGTATTCATATTTCGCGCCGATGTTCAGATCGCAATGAGGGAATATTCGCGATATGATTAACGCAGGACTTAGTGAGCCGACATTGTTCGAAAAGTCATGAATCCACTGTGCACCGACCTTTATGTTTCTGCTTGGACCGAGTTTTGCGAGTCCCGCATACATTGCGATTCGGTTGGTGAACCTGTTTTTCCAGTCGTCGGTTACAGTCCTTCTGTACCATTCGTCGCGTGCATCGGACGTGAACGCTTTGCCATAGATCGTGTAAGTGGTTTTCTCATATTTGCTTACATTTAAGTTGTGTATATTCTGGTATTCAAAATTGATACCGACATAAGGATAGCTGTCCGACCAGAGCTTGTAGAAACCGACAGTTGAGACGACTTTAGACAATGATTCAACATTAGAGCCATGTGAAGAAAAAATCTTCTTGAGCTTTGTGTACTCAGATACGCGGGCAAGCGACTGACCGTAAATGTCGAATCCGAGGATCGTTGTCTTGAACTCAGCTCCGAGAATATGGTTCTTTGTATCATCGTCATCAGAATCGGTGGTAGTGGTTGTCGTTACCGTTGCGGATGTCGATGTCGTGGAAACGGTTGTCGTTGAAGTTGTGTCCGAGCTGGAGCTTGTCGAACTGTTTAAAATTTCCGCGAGCGTCTTTTTAAGATCCGTGGTCGATGAATCGGAAGAAGACGGGAATTTTCGTCCGAACAGGTTCATGGAAAAACCTTTGTAAACAAACTCAAGGTTTGCGGCGATCGACATGTTTTTAAGACCAGGAGAGTCTGTTGAAGTATCATACATTACTACTCCTGTAAAACTGTTCAATGCGAACGGAATTCTGATGATTCCGGAAATGTTTTTCCTGCTGTCATAGAGAATGTTCGTGTAAAGCGCGTCGGAGTCAGTGTCGCTGAAAGTCGTTGAATCCGAGAACAGACGGATGTTTCCCCAGACAACCTTCTTTTTTCCAGCTGTAATGTACATGCGGTTGAAAAGAAGGTAATCGAAGTACATCTCGTAAAGGTAGAGATACTGATTCTGATTGTCCTCTTCTGCTTCGTCATCGTCCGTGAGGTTTGTCTTGAGGGAAATCCTCAAATTCAGATATTTGTCAGGACGGGCTGTGATGTAAAAATAATTAGTAAGCGCAAAGTAGAGAGTCGCATCCTTGTCAGTTGTCTGCGTGTGGCGCTTGGCAAGCCTCTGCTTTACGAAATCCTCAATGTCGTTTGTGTTCAGGCTGAACAAAGTGTCGGTCAATGCCGCTGATGTATTGTAGATTCCGACAGCAGGAAGGACAGTCTGCCCGGTCGTGTAATCGGTTGATGAGACCGGAGTGACCGTTGTGAATACGTCCTTTTTTACGTAGGCCGCACCGAAAGAGGTCGAAAGCTTTCCCGATACTTCCAGCGGCATTGAGAACGATCCGATTTTTATGTCGGTTGATACAGATTTTGTCTCGTTTTCCGTTATGACAGGCTCTGAGACATCTGTGGTCTCATTGAAAATGTCATCAAACGGATCCGAGGAATTCTGAGATTCTTCGCCGGCAGAAGTTTCAGATGAATATGAGCTGCTGTCCTCAGCAGATTTTTCCTGAGAGAACAGCATGGGGGTACACAGCGCAAGAACAGCCAGCAAAAGATATTTTTTCATTTAAAAACCAACTTATTTTCCGCTCATCAATTCAAGATACGGCTTTGTATATACAGTATCATCAACTTTTTTGAGCGAGACGTTTGAGATTGATATAAGTGTGCGTTCGTATTCAGTCTTGTTGTTCACTATTTTTTTTCGCAAATCATCCTGAATGATCATGCTGACAGGAATCAGATATGCTTTTCCGTTCTCGTTTACAGTCTGATAAGAAGGGATTGCCGATGTTCGGAGTTTCTGTCCTGAAAGCGAGTAATCTTCCTTTTTGCGGGCGAGACCGTCTTTCTTTGATACCCAGAGGTGAATCTCAGGATATTCAACATCCTTTACCTTTGCCTTGAGCTTGTAGAGAAT
>CAMVSS010000189.1 GCA_947170195.1 uncultured Treponema sp.
GAACGATGTCAGTTGTTTCCTGGAGGTAGCCTTCAGTTGTCTGGATGAATGAAATTGCGTTCTGAGCGTTCTCAGAAGCTTTGTTCATACCACGGATCTGTGCGCGCATTTTCTCTGATACAGCAAGACCAGATGCGTCGTCACCAGCACGGTTGATTTTCATACCAGAAGAAAGTTTTTCCATGTTCTTCTGTGTACTCAAATCTGTAAGACCTGTTGAACGCTGTGCATACATTGCACTCATGTTGTGATTGATAACCATACAATATCTCCTTGTAAGAATTTCGGTTAATAACGACAGGTCTTAAAATTGTTTTGAACCTGTTGCCATGGGTTTCAGCACCCTATGTTAAATTCTTCGGCTTTTAGAAAAATGACTTTAGAAAAAAAAGCAAAAAAATCAAAAAAAATTTAAAAAAATCAAAAATTTATGTATACTTTCCTCATGATTATTTGTCCTGCGAAACCTTTTGATATTGATTCGATCATGAACATCGAGCGGCAGTCATTCATTCCTCAAATCCAGGAAAAAAAGCGTGTTTTTGAGAAGCGGATAAAGGCTTTTCCTGAAGGATTCCTGCTGCTTGCCGACACTTCGGAAAAGGCTGTCAGGGAAAGCGGGTTTGCAAAGCCATGCGGATACTTCTGCTCGGAGCTGTGGGACGTCTTTCCGTCCGCCGAGGACAAAAAATTGATTGAACGGAGATTTTCACTGGGACATAATCCTCTTTACACGCATGCTCAGAAAGGTACTTTTCTATATATCTCGTCTTTCGCGCTCCTCAAGGAATACAGGGGCAAGGGGTTTGGAGAGAAATTCTTTGTAGCGAGCGTCTCCGCCTTATGCGGCGCGTTCAAAAATGTCAGAAAAATAGTTCTTCTTGTTGATTCCGAGTGGGAGAATGCGATAAAGATTTACGAGAAATCAGGATTTGCAGTCGATTACACGATAAAAGATTTTTTCCCGACTCTGCAAAAAAAAGAATTTGCCGACGGAATCGTAATGAGCTGCGAAACTTCGAATTTCAGGATGATGGAATTCGGAGAAACAAATAATATTTTTGGCGGAATAAAAATTGAATAACAAACAGTGGAAAATTTTCAGTGACTTCAGGGATGATCTGAAAGCTCAGTGCGCGTCATGGAATGCGGAGTTTGGAGACGAGCTGGTTCCCCTTCAGACGGAGGCGGCAAAAAGCGACACACCTGCATATCCTCACGAGACGCCTGTGGTGTACAATACCGCGCTCGACGAGCTGACCGAATCATCGGACATAAAGCTGATTGTCATCGGGGACAATCCCGGCAAGGACGAGCAGCTTGCAAAAAATCAGAAATATCTCGTCGGACAGAGCGGAAAGATAGCCGCCGGGTTCTTCGCTAAAAATCCGGTGCTCGGAATTGATTTCAGGAAGAACGCGATCATACTGAACAAAACTCCCGTGCACACTGCTAAAACAAAGCATCTGCGGGCTGTGGTTGCTGCTGGCGGTGAGCGGATGGCTCGGTTCATACTTGAAAGCCAGGTCTATATGGCAAAAAAGACGGCGCAGCTGCATAAAGATTTGTGTGCCGCCGCGGATGACGACCAGCCGGCCGCAAATCAGGCTACAAAGCCGGCCGCAGGGCCGGATCTCTGGCTTGTAGGGTACAGCGAGCTGAAATCAAAGGGAATTTTTGTTTCGTACCGGGATACCTTAAAGGCGAGCTACGCCGACGCTCCTGCGGTCTGGGAAAAAGTTTTTGTCTTCCAGCATTTTTCCATGAACAGATTTTCCATAGACCTTAAGGATTTCATGCTTTCGGAAGCAAAAAAAAATCCCGGAACCGCATCTGAGCTCAGGGATGCGATTTCGGGACTTGGTATTGTGCACCGTGATGAAATCTTCTCGTGAATATCTTATGGGAACTTCGAAAAAATCGTTTTCAGCGAGGTTTTCGGGCTTCCCTTATTTTTTTGCCTTAGGCAGGTTTTTTACCGTATATCCACGTTCGATTGCGTACTGGTTGATGTTCCACGGCGTAGCCTCATCTGCCTGATATGTTTTTGACTCAGTGTTGAAGACCCGGTTCATGATCTGGTCGCGGGTTGAGTATTCATTTTTGTAAGTCTTTTTGTCGATGTCGCCGGCATCCTTGTAGCGTTTCTCGGTGTTAGCAGGTTTTTTGCCTTTTAGCTCCTTGAACGTTACGTTGTATTCCTTCCAGCCGACGTGAGCCGGTGATTCTGTGGCGCGAGGAGGTTTTCCTACGTACCATCGCATGTCATTGAAGTCGCCTTCGCCCTTGAATTTTACGTTTACGATCGCACACTGGTCATAATACGGAGTTTTTGCCTTTTCGACGGCGGTAGCGCGGCGGGCATAGAATGCGGTCTGTCGCTTTGCGATTTCAACCGTTGAGTTGTAGAGGACGAATCCTTTAGGTACTAGCGGATTGTCTGCAGAGCCGACGCGCGTCTCAAAGATGTATGCCCGGTCTTTTACATAGCGGAGGCAGTAGAGGTCACATTCCTCAAAAAGGGCAACGTCAGCGGTTCCCCAGATAAAGTCTACGTCACCCTCGATGTAGCAGTTGTAGAACCAGCATTTTCCTGAAACCTGCATCGTGTCCTGGTGACCTTTGAAGCTTGAATTATATGCGGCAAGGTGATGTCCGTTTCCGCTGCGGAAGTAGATTGTCTCTGCCTGGGCATTTCCAGATGCGTATTTTACTGCTGATGAATAAACCGCTTCTCCGTCCGCACTGTTGATGAGCGTAACGTTTTCGAGCGTGAGGTCAGCTCCGTTGAAGAAGAATGATACGCGTGTTGACTGTCCGCCGTTGAGGTCGTTGCAGTTGATGTACTGGATGACGCAGTTGTCTCCGCGCTTGTTGTCTTTCGGTCCCTGAAGGATTATGTTTGCCGTTCCCTGATAGTGCAGAAGCTCATAGTAGAGTCCAGGTGCCAGGGAGATTGTATATGTTCCTTCTTTGTCGGCTACGGAATCAAGCGCTGCCTGAATCGAGATGAAATCAGCCTTGTTTTCGTCCGTGCGGCTTGCGTCTACGGTAATAGTTTCTTTTGGTTCAACTTTTGCCTTTGTGGTGAATTTCCATTCATCGATGCCAGGATATTTTACAGAATAAGTTTTTCCAGGCTCTATCTTGTAGTTATGAGGAGTGATTAAGACCGTGTTTTTGTTCTTAAGGAGAAGCTGTGCTCCGACGGCAACCTCCGTTCCGTCCGCGAAGAACTGTTTTTCGTCCGCCGCAGAGATGACGTCAACCGTGTTTCCGTTTTCGTCAAGAATTTCAACTTTCGTGTCCGCTGAAATCTGTGCGTTCTCCGCAAAAGTTACGGAAAGGGAACCGTCATAGAAAGCATCTTTTGCGCCGTTTGCAGGGAAAAGTGTCTGCGAGAATGCAGCAGCAGAAAATGTTGCAAAAACAGCTGCTGCAGCAAGCATTGTTTTTTTCATTTTTTAAATCCTCCAAATCTTAAACTGTTTTTATATGCTATCTTTAAAATCAGCGATTGTCGAGATTTTCAAGATAACCTTTATCTCTTCCAATAATCAGGCAGCAGGAAGATGATCAGGTTGTATAACTCAAGACGACCTGCAATCATTACGAAGCAATACCAGTATTTTAATGGCGCTGCCAGAAAACCTGCGTTTGCGCTTGGGTTGAGCGCGCCGAACGCCGGACCGATGTTTCCAACCATAGATAGGGAGCCTGTAAATGCAGTGAATAAATCCAGTCCGCTCAATGCGCTGAAAAATGTCGTCAAAAAAACGAGGGCGAAGTATACGAAAGCGAAAGATGCGACGCTAAAGACCAGATCCTTCCTGCCCGCCTTTTTATTTATGCTGATGCTGAAAACTCCATGCGGATGCAGCATCCTGAGCATTTCATTTTTTGCCTGCTTGCCAAAGATTACCCAGC
>CAMVSS010000190.1 GCA_947170195.1 uncultured Treponema sp.
TACCTTGCCAGGCGGTTGACGGTTTATCCGGTTCTTTTTTTTCTTTTTTTGCCATATATCTTTAAGTCCTCGTTGCAGTCAGTTCACTAATCTTTAAGAACATCCGGTTCAATAACTTTTCTTGTCTTAGGATCAAGATATGTGAGTAATTTCATAGCAAGGATTCGAGGGTTATCGCCGGCCTGAATTGAAAGTACGCCCTCGATGATCATTTCCTGAGCGGCCATTTCCTGATTGTTCTGAGCCATGAGTTTCTGAGCGACAGGTCCTACGAGCCAGTTCGCGAGCATGGAACCGTACAAGGTTGTGATCAAAGCGACAGCCATGTTAGGACCAAGGGATGACTTATCTTCCAAGTTGTTCAACATACCAATAAGACCGATAACCGTACCCATCATACCAAAACCAGGACCGAAACCTGCCCACTGGTTGACGATGTTTATCATCTTCATGTGCCTTGATTCCGCCTGGCTCATTTCGTTCTCCATGATCGCACGGATTACGTTTCCGTCGGTACCATCGACTACCATTCGAAGTCCGCTCTTCATAAACGGAGAATCGAGGTCGTCAAGACCTTCTTCCAAGGCAAGGATACCTTCACGTCGGGCCTTTTCAGAAAGCGCAACCATGGCCTGAATCAAAGTTTTTTCGCCGTAATCAAACGTCTTGAAGATTCGTGCATAAACTTTCATGAATCCAAGGATATCACCCAATGGAGCAACAATAAACAAAGTGAAGAAAGAACCGCCGATAGTTACGAAAACAGACGGAATATCAATAATTCCGCCAAGCGAACCACCTGATGTCGCGACACCAAGTACGATAACGGCTGCACCACCGATAAAACCAATCAAAGAAGCTATATCCATAATATCTCCTGCATTTCAATACTTTTGTTTATGTTTTGCGTATTTATAATTCTTGCTTGCCGATACCTATCTGGCGGCGATAAGAAATGATGCTTTCGATCAGAGTCTCCGGCTTGTCTTTTATGACGATTTTCTTTCCAGAAAAGAAAGTCACCGTCAAATCCGGATTTTCTTCCATGCTCTCAATCATGTGCGGATTGATCCAATACCTTGAACCATCCAACTTCGTGACAGGAATCATATTTCCCCCGCTCCCAAATACGACGTGTCGAAATCTCTAAAAATCGCGAAAGGAATTTTTAGAGATGCCCTTAATAATATAGCAAAAAGCCGAATATTAAAAGCATTCAATATTTTTATCGGAATGAAAATTATAACTTTTTATTATTATTATCAAAAAATATTGCGTTTTTTGCCTTCCTTTTGTAATTTTTTAAAGAGAGGATAGCAATGAGCGTAAACATACTTATTATTGAAGACGTTCCGGAAATGTCACAGCTTATCGCCATGTACTTGGAAAAAGACGGAATGACCCCGACCATAGCGTCAAGTGCAGAAGAAGGCCTTTCAATACTCAACGAGAAGACTCCGGATCTTATAATCCTTGACCTGAACCTTCCGGGCATGAGCGGATTTGACTTCCTTAAGAAGTTCAGGCAAAACCAGCCTGCGACTCCGGTAATAATCGCCTCTGCTCGCGATGCGGACGAAGATATAATCACAGGGCTCGGAATCGGAGCGGACGAATTCGTCACAAAACCATTCTCGCCGCGGGTCCTCGTGGCAAAAGTAAAGGCAAACCTGAGGCGGAATTCCGAAATTTCCGCGGCGGCAGAAGATTTCTATCAGTTCGGAGACTACAAACTTCTCCTCAACTCGTGCGTCCTTAAAAAAGGCGCTGAAAAAATCCCGCTCTCAAACAAGGAATACAACGTTCTTGAATATCTCATCAAACACGAGGGCGAAAATTTAAGTCCTGAAAAAATCTACAAGGACGTGTGGAAGGCAGAGTTCGGAGATATCACGGCGGTTGCGGTTTATATCCAGCGGCTCCGGAAAAAGATCGAGGACGAACCTTCATCTCCAAAATTCATAAAGACGGTCTTCGGACTGGGATACATATTCGAGAACCCTAAATGAAAATAAAAAGCCAGCTCAACATTTTTCTCATCGGAGTTGTATTCGTTCCGATGCTGTGCGCGATAGCACTTCCGCTCTACCATTATCAGACCCGCCCGGACAGGATTCTTTTCAGCGAGTACAAGCAGATCAGGGGTAACGGATGTCTTCCAATATCAAAGCAGGACCTGAGCGTCCTGAAGCAGATCGTAAAAACGCTTCCGCCGAAAGTTGAGTTCATGATCATCTCAAACGGAAAAGAAATTCTTTTCACAAACATAGCAGAGCTAAAATCACAGGAAAGGTTCACGACGACAGCACTGATGTTCGAATACATGAACAAAACCAGCGACAAATACTTTTATCAGCTTGTTACGCCACCTTTGGAAGACAAAGCGAATAAAATCATGCTGATAAGCCGCATATCCCGCGAGGAAGAGCACAGACACAAACCTTGGTGGGAGAAAAACATACCCGAACTGATTTTTGCGTTCACCGCATTCGAACTGTTCTGCATCGCAATAATCCTGCTGCTCTCAAAGACCATCACCGACTCAATAACGATCCTCGACAAGAACACTCAGAAAATAGCCAGCGGGGAGCTTGACGTAAAGCTCGAATACCCGAAGAACAAAAACAACGAGATCACATCACTGACCGAAAACCTCGACAAGATGAGGCTCGCCCTCAAGGACAACGAGGAGAGACGGTCAAAGTTCATCATGGGAATCAGCCACGACCTGAGGACTCCGGTCGCAGTCATAAAAGGCTACACGGAGGCATTGAACGACGGACTTTGCTCGGATCCTGAGCAGACTAAAAAAACGCTTGAAATCATCAGCACGAAGACGGAACAGCTCGAAACAATGATAAACACCCTCATAAACTTCGTTAAGCTCAACCGCACGGAATGGATGCAGCAATTGAAAAGACAAAAGCTGAAACCGATCCTCGAAGAATTCGGACAAAGCTCAGTCACGACCGGAGACATTTTCAAGCGCAAGGTCACGTCATCAATTCAGATCTCGGATGATTTCGAAGTTCCACTCGACAGGCTTCTGGTGCAGCGCGCATTGGAAAACATCTTCTCAAACGCGCTCAGATACACGAACGACGGGGACGAAATAAAAATCAGCGCAGTTCAGGAGAAAAACAAGGTCAGCATAACGATCTCGGACACAGGAATCGGAATAGACCAGAAGGATGTGGAGAGGATTTTCGACATGTTCTACCGCGGAACAAACTCAAGGCGGGAATCCGGAATGGGAATAGGACTTTCTGTCGTAAAGACAATCATCACTTCGCACAACTGGGACATATCGGTAAGCTCGGAAAAGGGAAAGGGAACTTCATTCATCATTACTATCGAAGATAAAAGCGAAAATCCGGCTAAATAAGCTCCTCAAGGAACCTGTTCAAGAGCAAAATACCGCGCTCCGTAAGCGAAAAGAAGGTCTCCCCGTCACAAGTCCACGACCGGCAAAGCCCGCGCTTTTTCCAGGCATCAAAAAGTCCGCCGTTGCCCGCGCCGATTTTTTCAGGGAGACTTTCACCGAATCGCCTGAAATATTCTTTCCCTGAGACACCGAAAAACGTCCTGAAGCCCATCATCAGGAATTCGAATTCAAGAGTTTCCTTATCGAGTTTCTCCACAGAGCGAGGAATTCTCTTCTCAAAATCAGCGTCATGCACAGCCGGATTCTGCCAGAAATCCACATAAACAGGAATTGAAAGGCTGTCCGTCCATCGCAGGGCCTTGTCGCCCTCGTTCCAAGTGCCGGAAGCTCCTGAACCGCATCCGATGTAAGATTTTGAAAACCAATAGGCGGTGTTATGCCGGCTCTCATGCCGGCTTTCATGCAGGCTTTCATGCAGGCTTTCTTGGGAGACTTTCGCAAAATTTGAGACTTCGTATTGGAA
>CAMVSS010000191.1 GCA_947170195.1 uncultured Treponema sp.
TCGCTATTTCCGGGAAGTCGGGCTGCGGTAACACAACTGTTTCTACAATGCTTGCAGAAAAGCTCGGAATCAAGCTTATAAATTACACTTTCCGCCAGCTTGCGGCAGAAAAGGGGCTTACTCTTGCTCAGGTAATTGAAAACGCAAAGAATGATGACAGCTATGATGTCGCCGTTGACACGCATCAAGTTGCCCTTGCTCAGGCCGAGCCTTGCGTTTTGGGCAGCCGGCTTGCAATCTGGATGCTCAAAGAAGCTGATGTGAAGGTTTATCTCATCGCAAGCGACGACACCCGTGCAAAACGAATCCTCAACCGTGAGGGCGGGGACTTGCAGCAAATCAAGGACTTCACCGCCATGCGTGACCGTGAGGACAGCGCGCGCTACATGAAGCTTTATCAGATTGACAACAACGAGTACGAATTCGCCGATCTCAAGATTGATACGGCTACCCGCACTCCGGAAATGATTGTCGAGATGATTCTTGATTATCTTGAGAAACGTGATTTTATCGAAAAAAAATAAAAATATTTGTTCAAAGAGGGCTGTCTTTTAAAAGGCGGCTCTTTTTTTTGTCCTTTTAGTCTTTCCAGATCTCTGCTCTTAATTCAGCTCCGGTTTTGTTCGGAACGAAGACTACGTTTGTGCAGTCTACGGCTTTTTTGATGTAGTCCATTGTTGGGGTCATTTTGCCTTCGTGCAAAAGCGGGCGCATGAGCCAGCCGCCTGCAAGGTATATTTTTCCGTCTTTCCCGCGTGTTATGTAAAGGTTCGCCTCTAGCTCGTCTATGTTTTTTTGAATAATTTTGTTGACAAGAACTTCTTTGGGGAATGGAAGACTTCCGCCTTTAGCGGCAACTTCCTGATCCACGTTTGCGCTGATTGTGGCTTCAAGGGCTGAGTACATTGCAAATTCAATCTCGTTTTCGATAGATGATTCTGAAAGTTCCATATCGATAAAAAAATAAGTCTATAATTAATTATCGTGCATAAAATGCGATTTCGCAAGAAAAACAATTAAAACGTTTTGAAACTTTTGTCTGAAGGAGTCTGAAAGGAATTTGTATGAAATAAAAAAAACGGCCTTGAACTGAATCAAGACCGTTTAGTGGGGAGTGAGGGACTCGGACCCCCGAACCCGAAAGGGAGCGGATTTACAGTCCGCCGCAATTGCCGCTATGCGAACTCCCCAAATAACCTTTTCGGTTAAAGCTGCTTGTAGGACTTGGACCCACGACCCCGAGATTACAAATCACGTGCTCTACCAACTGAGCTAAAGCAGCATCTTTTTTTTAGTACCGAACATTGTCGTTTCGGAATGATTAGATATTATCTGACAGCAAAAAAAATGTCAATAGGTGAAAACCTTTTTTTGCATTTTTTTTATTTTTTTTATCGGACTTATTTTCTTGCGAAATCCGGACGGAGTTTTTCACCACCGTTGATATAAACATGAACAGGCTTCGCATTTTCGTCCATATAAGCCGTGACAAGAACGCGGACCATTTTTTCTGGAGAACCCACGACTTTAGCTTCCTGTGAGCAGAATAGCGGAATTTGAGACACGTCGAATTCATCCTGACCCTTTCGGAGGGCCATCGCAGGGTTCATGACATTCAAGTCTTCGGTGATTGTGAACTGAATCGAGACGAAATCCTTCTGGACAAGCTTGTTCTCTGCAAAAAGTTTAAGGCACATTTCGCATACATTTTTAATAATTGACTCCGAATTATTCTCCGCACCCGTAGCACCCCGGATCGCAAAAAGTCTTTGTGACATAATTTCTCCCTTTATAAAGTGGCGACACCTTTTTTATGAATGATTTTTTTGATAGAATATCTGAAATTATATCTTTTTACAAAAGGTAATTCAAGAAAACATGGAAAAAGAGGCAGAACTCGAAGAAATCGCAGAACTTGAACCTCTGCCAGAGCCTGAGGAAGCAAAAAAAACACGAAGGCTTCCGCCTCTCCTAAGGCTTTGCCGCAGGGCTACGGTCTTTCTGTCGCTCACTTTGATTGCAACGATCATCTTCTTTCTCACTGGGAATCAGCAGGGATTCCTCGACTCAAACCTCAAACTGATCCTTCAGATTATCAGTTTCAACTCAATCGCCCTCAGTTTTTTCTCCGGGATATCAAGTCTTGAATGCATCTTCTATCTCATAAAAAACAAAAAATTACGGATGCTGCTTCACTTCATCATATACACTCTTGTCTTAGCCGCAGGCATCTCAATCTCACTGTTTTCCCTCACGATAAATCTTCTTTCAGAAGGCATTTCTTTCTGATATAATATTTTTCATGAAATCCATAAAAATTCCAGAAACTCTCAAAAAACTAAACGAAATATTTGCAAAGAACGGATTTGAGGCGTATCTTGTCGGCGGAGCTGTTCGCGACGTGCTTCTTGGCAAAAAAGCCAGCGACTGGGATGTAACCACAAACGCAACTCCGGAACAAATGATGAAAATCTTCCATCGCGTAATTCCAACGGGGATTGCCCACGGAACAGTCACAATTCATTTTATGGGCGCTGAAATCGAAGCAACCACATTCAGAAGCGAATCAGGATACTCGGACGGAAGGCACCCTGACAACGTAAGTTTTGACGCCACGCTTGAAGACGATCTCTCACGACGAGACTTCACGATGAACGCAATTGCGGCTTCCCTTGCCGATGGAACAATAATAGACCCGTTTGAAGGGCGAAAAGATATAAAGTCAAAGACCATACGGACGGTAGGAAATGCCCGAGACAGATTTCTTGAAGACGGACTTCGCCCAATTAGAGCGATCAGATTTTCAAGTCAGCTCAATTTTGAAATTGAAAAGGGGACTTACGAGGCAATCAAACTACCGGAAGTTCAGGAAAAAATTAAATCCATTTCGATGGAGCGTTTCCGTGATGAATTTGAGAAAATTTTGCGTTCCGAAGAACCATCGTTAGCCTTGCACCGAATGGAAAAAACCGGAATTTTAAAAGCATTTATCCCGGAACTTGCAGATTGTCGGGGGTGCGAGCAGGCGGACATGCGCGGCTTCCATGAATTTGATGTGCTCGACCATAATCTCTATGCTTGCGACGGCGCACCACGAGAAAACGAAATTGTAAGGCTCGCCGCACTTTTCCACGACATAGGCAAAAAAGAAGCGAAAGTAATCGAAAAGCTTGAATATCCCAAAGGCTCAGGTTGTTTTGTAGAGCAGATTCATTTTCATGGGCACGAACGATATTCGTCAAAAACAACAAAAGAAATCCTCGTCCGGCTGAAATTCCCAAACAACGTAATAAATCAGGTCACGCACCTTATCGAACAGCACATGTTCTTTTTTGAGGAAAACTGGAGCGACGCCGCCGTAAGAAGGTTTTTGGTGAGGGTAAAGCCTGAATGCGTAGAAGACTTGTTCTCACTCCGCATCGCCGACATTTACGGAATGCACAGATGCAAAGTTGACCCGATGAATGACGGCGTACAAAAGCTTTTCATTCTCCGCGAAAGAATCAGAAAAATTCAATCACGGCAAACGGCTCTCTCTCTGAAGGATCTTGCGGTAAACGGAAATGACCTCATTAACGCCGGTATTCCAGCCGGAAAGAAATTAGGTTTCATTCTTAATGAACTTTTTCAGTGCGTCTTAGATGATCCAGAAATGAACGAAAAAGAAAAACTCCTTACAGTAGCAAGAAATATCGTGGCCAAAAATATCTGATAAAAAAATCAAAAAAAATGCAAATTTTTTTTGAAAATCTGTTGACATTTTTTTTGCGTAGGTATATATTAGTCAACGTCACGAGACAACAAGCCGGTGTAGCTCAGTTGGTAGAGCAG
>CAMVSS010000192.1 GCA_947170195.1 uncultured Treponema sp.
GCTCAGAATTTCATGCGGATTTTTTCCGAGATAAGAAAAGCCGGTGCGTTTATTCACGTGATCGCCGAAAAATCTGGAATTGATAAGATAAAATCCCTGATACCGGATTTTGTCAGAAAAATTGAGCTGCGTCCGCTTGCTCCTCCGCGGGAATGCTCCGACGAGGAATTTATAAGTCTTACAAAGCTCCCTGCGGACGAAACGGCTGGCGGCAACGAAAAAAATGAAGTCTGTGTGCTTCCGTCTCAGGTCGGATATGCATCGATGACCGTTCCAGGAGCTTCTTACGGCACGAAAGAAAACGCCGTTGAGGAACTTTGCGTTCATTGGCTTTCGAACAATCTGCTCTGGGAAAAAATCCGCACGATCGGTGGCGCTTATGGAGCGTTCTGCAGCGCGGAATGTTTCTGCTCGTCGCTTTTGTTCACGACTTACAGGGATCCGTCTCCGCTTGAGTCATGCCGGGCTTTTGAGGAATGCATTCATGAGGCTGCGGTAACTGATTTTTCTGAAACCGAAGTTCGGAAAGCCGTTATGGGATGCTACAGCCACTTCATTCAGCCTAAGACTCCTCGGCAGAGAGGTCTTGTAGCTCTCAACCGGCTTCTTTATGGAATTACGGACGAGGACAGGGAGAAGAAAATCCTTGCGATTCTGAAAACTTCGTCAAGGGATGTCTCTGATGCCTTTAAAAGAATCGAAGATATGACTTTCTCAGGAAAGCATGATGACAAAAGACATTCTGCCGTCATCTGCGGAAAAAAACAGCTTGAGAAATATGCTGAAAAAGAAAAAAAATGTGGAAAAATTATAATGTTGCCCTTATAATTTAAAAGGGTGCTTTTCCGTGCACGAATTATGGAGAAAATTTATGAGAGATCAAAAACTTGCAAAATGTTTACGAATGATGCGTCAGATTGTTTCGGATATCCAGGGCGCTCCTTATCCTGGAGCTGATCTTGAGCCTGAGCTTTACAAAATTTGGTATGAGCATGTTCAGAAAGCGTGCGTCGAGTGTTTGATGTATCTCGATGCAAACTATCCTCTTGAGCAGGATGATATTAACAAGACATTAAATAAATTTTTCAAATAGACTTTCTGGCGTTCATTAAAGTTGACGATTCGTTTTACCGAAAATAAAAGTACTGAATTGTATAAAGGACAGGTAGACGTAATGTCAAGTTCAAAAATTAATCAACGCTATGATCAATATGTTCTTCGGGGAAAGCTTCGTCATGAGGGGTATGAGCGCTGGAGGTATGTTTTTTCCGGCACTAATACCGTAACTAGCCGGGAGAAACGATTTTTTATTGAACTTTATATCGTTAATCCTGGGATTTCGCCGAAGGCTGTCGTTATAGGCCAAAAGTCTCGGCTCGCAATGTCGGAGGCTGATTTGAAGTATGTCATTGAGGGGAAGTCATCTGCTCAGACTGCTGGAAACGAAATCGAGGTCAAGCCTTCATATGTCGCAGTAAAAGCCGGTTTTTTTGGTCAGAACGGAAAACAGATAAACAAATTCTTTTCATCTTCACAGCTGACTTTTGTAAGAAATTCAGGCACATTCAAAGTCGGGGATAATGTTTTTTCATCCGACTCGCTTTCCGGAAGCGTTGAGGTTTCGGAGCAGGAACTTCGCGTCATGCCGGAGCTTTTGTGCAGCGCCGGTTCTATGAAATGGGATTTGAAATTCGACCGGAACATAATCTGCGAGCCTTTGTACAATAAAAAAATGAATTTCTGGGCTCCTTTCGGAGCAAAATCGACTTTTATCGGAACTGTTGTCGCTGACGGTCAGGAATACGCTGTCTCTTCACGCAGCTGCAACGGATACAGCGACAAAAGCTGGGGGCAGAGTCTGAATTCCCCATATTTTCATATTTCATCTGCAAAGCTTACAAGTCTTATTTCCGGAAAATCCTTGCTCAATTCATGCGTGACTGTGGAGGGAAATATCGAAGGAACCCTCTATTCCATGTTTGCGATCGAGGGAACGACCTTCAAAATCAAGGAAAAAAGACCTTTTAAAAAGCAGAGTGTTGTTTATGACTGCTCTCAGATGCCGGAAAGCGAGGAAAACGCAAAGGTTCATTGGTCGATGAGCGTTACTTACGGCCAGTATCTCATAGATCTGGACATCTACTGCCGTGTGAACGAGATGATCGTCCGCGACTATGAGATTCCTCAGGGAAAAAGATGTCTCCTCAAGATTCTTGGAGGCGGAAATGGAACTGGTGAAATAAGAATCTACCGCACAATCGGTAAGAATATCGAGCTTCTTGAGCATGCGAATATTTACGATGCTCTGTGCGAATTCGGTGAGACCGAAAAAGTCGGAAAAGTCTAGGAAATCGTTGGTTGATGCTGAAAATCCTCAACAGGATTTCCTTTTTCAACTGCCATTCAGATTGCAAATCCCGCAAGGAGATTCCTTGCGGGATTTTTTTTGCATAAGGAATTTTAATGGCTGCCGCTGACAATGTGCGAAACATCGGGGGAGCAGATCGCATAAAAATTTGCCGATTCCTTGTTTTTTGATTATTTTTAATGAAAAGAGAGGAGGCAAAGAATTATGAATTATGATCGTTTTACTCTCAAAACTCAGGACGCGCTTCAGAGTGCGAGCGCAATTGCACAGCAGAATGACCACAGCGAGATAGGCCTTGAGCATATCCTTGAGGCAATGATCGAGCAGGACGGCGGAATTACAAAGCCGGTGGTCGAACGAATCGGAATTAATGCGGGGGAACTGCTTTCGGCGGTGAAATCGCTCTTGAATAATTATCCTGTCGTGTCCGGGCAGAACGAGATGAGGCTTTCTTCCGAGGCTCAGAAAGTTCTTGCGAAGGCTGAAAAGGAGATGTCGAAGCTCGGAGATAATTTTCTGTCGGTCGAGCACATTTTGCTTTCGATGACGGAAAGCGACGGACGGGTCGGAGAGCTTCTGCGAAAATTCGGCGTAACGAAAAATGCAGTTTATGAAAGCTTGAAGGCGGTCAGGGGAAACCAGAAGGTTGATTCTCAGGATCCTGAAAGCACCATGCAGTCCCTTGAGAAATATTGTACCGATCTTACGGCGCGTGCAAGACAGGATAAAATCGATCCTGTAATCGGCCGTGACGAGGAAATCAGGCGGGTGATGCAGGTTCTTGTCCGCCGTACGAAAAACAATCCGGTTCTGATCGGTGAGCCTGGCGTCGGAAAAACTGCGATCGTCGAGGGGCTTGCGCGCAGGATTGCGCAGGGCGATGTTCCTGAATCTTTGAAGGATAAAAGGCTTCTTTCGCTCGATATGGGAAGCCTTGTCGCGGGTGCTAAATTCCGCGGTGAGTTTGAGGAAAGACTCAAGGCTGTCGTCACTGAGGTTACGAAGAGCGAGGGGCAGATAATTCTGTTCATCGATGAGCTTCATACGATTGTCGGGGCCGGTGCCAGCGAAGGCGGAACCGATGCGTCGAACCTTTTGAAGCCGGCGCTCGCGCGCGGTGAGTTGCGTGCGATCGGTGCCACGACGCTGAACGAATACAGAAAATATATCGAGAAGGATTCCGCGCTTGAGAGGCGTTTCCAGCAGGTTTACTGCGCCGAACCGAATGTCGAGGATACGATTGCCATTTTGCGCGGATTGCGCGACAAGTATGAGATTCATCACGGAGTTAAAATCAACGATGAGGCTCTGGTTGCTGCCGCAACTCTCTCAAACCGCTACATCACGAACAGATTTTTGCCTGACAAAGCTATAGATCTTGTCGATGAGGCCGCTTCAAAGCTCAAGATGGAGATTGAGAGCGAACCTACGGCTTTGGATC
>CAMVSS010000193.1 GCA_947170195.1 uncultured Treponema sp.
GGGTTGTATCGGGCTCGGATGAGGCGTTTCTTTGCCCGGATCTTGACGAGCGCGAGCAGCCCCGCAACTATGATGAGAATGACAAGTCCAAGCTCGTTGAAATATTTCGCGATCAGGACAGCGCCCGCGTTCTTGAGATAGAGCGTATTGAGAGAAAGTCCCTTTGTACGCATAGCGCACAAATCTTCCTCGCCGTTCATGTAATCAAACGCGTTTCTGATGAAGAGCGCCGGAGGTTGCGCACCGTTTTCGTCGAGAACCTGCGCGGTCGTCATCTTCGAGCTGGATACGACAAGAATCTTTCCGGCCTGCACTGATTTTGCAAGGTGAGATTCCGAGGCAAGCGCTTGAGAAGCTGCCGGAGCGGACTGAGCCGGAGCAGAATCAAATGCAGACGAAAATTTTCCCTCGACCAGAACGGCAAGTTTTTCGCTGCCAGTTTTCTCAGACGGAACTGATATGAATGCCGGATTCAGGGAAATATCCTTGTCGAGCTTCCATGAGTTTTCCGATGAGCGCGCAAGAACTGTTACCTTGAGATTCTTATCTTTTTCCGCATTCTCAGTGCTGATCGAACTGTTCTGCAGGAAGATGACGCGACCGAGGTTTTTCGTTATGACATTTTTCTGATTCATGCGGTCAGTCGGAATAACCGGCGCAAAATAATAGCTGAGTTTTCCGTAGTTCGGGTTCTGGTTTACGAAACACTCCTCGTCATAAACGCAGTCCTTGTTCACGGTGATGCCGTATTTCTCAAGGCTCTTCTCTATGCCGGTTGTGATTGTGTCGTAAGTCGGAAGATTGAACATTCCGTACTGCATCTGAGAACCTTTCTCCTCGAAAGCGTCCGGGAAGACGATGAGGTTTCCGCCCTTCATGACGAACTGATCGATCTTGTAAAGTTCCTCATCCGCAAATTCCGAGCGCGGGCCATTGATGACGATGCATGAAAGTCCGAACGGAATATTTTCTTCTTTAAGATTGATTTCTTTGAATGAATACCTGTCGGAGATGATTGCGCTCAAGCGTGCTGAACCATACTGCTCGTCAGAAAGCGAAAGCTCTCCGTGGCCTGTAATGTATCCGACCTGAACATTTTTTGAGACGAGCGACTGCAAGCCATCCGAAATAGAAGACTCAACATCATCCAGCCCCGCAATCATGTTCCGCCCAAAGAAATCACGCGTAATTTCCAGCGGAAGAACGTTAAATTTGTCTTTGTAAGTCAAAACCAGACCGAAAATGCCCTTTCCAGCCTCAACGCCGGAGTTACGTCCGTCCCATGTAAATTTCTGAATTCCGTATTCTTCTGAAAGCTCCTCGATATCATTCTCAGACGGCTCCACGATCTCGAATTTCATCCGGTTCATGTTTTTCTTGTTGACAGCCCCGAATGCTGAACGAATCTCTTCCTCCACCTGATCGAATCCGATGATCTTGAACTCCGCCATTTTTGGAGTTCGGTACAGGGTAAGAGTTACGGTGTCGCGAAGACCTGCGAGAGTAGCCGAGGTTGCTATCATTCTTGAGATGGTCGTCGTAAGAGAATATTCCAGCCCCTCCGTGGATGCGATTCCGTCGATGATTTCGATTCTGTCGGCATAAGTTACGGCAAGCCCCATCCAGACCTGCTTGAGTCCGACCTCATTGTTCTTGATCTCCTGAATCTGAATCTGCCTGAGGCCGTAGTCGCGGGCAATCTTTTCATTCTCAGGCTTGTTCATGTCAAAGAATTCGTAGCTGAAATTGCGGTTTCCGTTTTCCTTGTACTCGGAAAGTATGTCCTTTATATACTGATATACGCTCGCATAAGGTGCGTTCAGATTGTCCGAGAAGAACACTTTTACGGACAGAGGATTTTCAAGAGTGCGCACAACCTGACGGCTTGCCTTTGAAAGCGAGTACGATTTCTGAGAGGTCAGGTCGAGACGGCTGTAAGACCGGCTTGATACAAGGTTCGCAAGGACGAGCACCAGCACAAAAAGGAATATGTCACTCCGAGGGCTTTTTAAATATTGCAGGATTTTTTTCATTTTGATTCTCCACTGAGTTTTACTGCACGGACTGAGAGCACAAAGAAGAGGGCTGTCAGAGAGATGAAATACACGATGTCCCTGGTGTCGATTATTCCGCGTGAAATGGACTCAAAGTGAGAATAAGCGGAAAGATAGTCGATGACATTCACGACGAACGCAGGCATAAAAATCAAGAAATTTGAGATCAGAGTGAGCACGATGCAGATGGCGAATGCCGTAAAGAACGCGATTATCTGATTTTTGGTGATGCTAGACGCAAAAAGCCCTATCGCGCTGAAAGAAGCGATCAGGAAGAGCGCACCGATGTATCCGCAGACGATCGGAGCAAAATCTGGTTTTCCGAACAAAAAGCACGTGAACGCATAGAAGACAGTCGGAGCAATCATCGCGCCGCCCGAGATGAACGCCGCGAGGAATTTTCCGAGCACAATCTGAAATTCGGTGACAGGAAGAGTCATCAAAGTCTCAAAAGAGCCGCTGCGCCTCTCCTCCGCCATAATGCGCATGGTCAGCGCAGGAATAAAGAAAGAAAGCGTGACCGGAAGGATTCCGAAGAAATTCCGCAACTCCGCCCTGTTCATCAGAAAGAACGTATTAAAAAACAGGAAGCCCGACGCAAGCAAGTACAGTCCCGTTACGATATACGCGATCGGGCTCATAAAATAAGCCTTTATCTCGCGCTTCATTATGATTATTGCAGGATTTGATTTTTTTCCATTCATGATTTTTATGTTCCCCATGCTAGTTGTTCAACGTTATTTCGTGGAAGATATCTTCCAGAGAATTTTTTCTGAGGCTCATCTCGTACAGAGTCCAGCCTTTTTTTGCGCATGTCTCGAAAATGTCCTTTCGGATTTCAACGCCGTCAGACGCGGTCATGAGCAGGCAGACCGCATCAGGCGCGGCCGCAATTCTCTCCCCTTCGCTCGGAGAACAGCTCTGCACAGCATCTATGGCAGAAAGCGCGGAAATCACATCGCTCTCCGCCGCGCCGTCAACCTGGACGAAGACGCTCTCCGCATGACCGTAACGTGCGCGCAGTTCCTTTGTCGGGCTGTCGGCTACAAGCCGTCCCTTGGAGATGATTATGACGCGCGAGCACAGCATCTCAACCTCGCCGAGAATGTGCGTCGAGATGATTACGGTGCGGGTTTTTCCGATCTCGCGGATAAGATTTCTTACATCCTCGATCTGGTTCGGGTCAAGGCCGGATGTCGGCTCATCCAAAATCAGGATTTCAGGATCGTTCATAAGCGCGTGCGCAAGCCCTACCCTCTGGCGGTAACCGCGAGAAAGCTCGGAGATGTTTTTGTGCATCACCTCCCTCAATCCGCACTCGTCGCAAAGATGGCGCACTTTTTCGTCCGGGTTCTGGGACTGCATCTGTGCCACGTAGCGCAGGTAATCCTCGACGATCATGTCCGAATAAAGCGGGGCGCTTTCAGGCATGTAGCCGATCTTCTGCTTTGCCCCGACGGGATTTTCTTCTATATTGATTCCGTCAATCAGGACGGTGCCGGAACTTGCTTTAAGGAAGCCCGTAATCATGCGCATCGTCGTTGACTTTCCAGCTCCGTTCGGTCCCAAAAGACCGACTATCTGACCGGTCGGAATGGAAAAGGTAACGTCATCGACCGCTTTAAAGTCGCCGAAACGTTTTGAAAGATTTTTTACTTCTATCATCTGTTTCCTCTTATGTCATTTATCGATATTATAAAACCTGCGGTTTTTGAAAAGGTTATACTAAAGAAATGGAAAAATC
>CAMVSS010000194.1 GCA_947170195.1 uncultured Treponema sp.
ACGGTTTTTCCGCCGATTGTCGTTTCGAGAGCGACCTCGTTGTAGTGGGTGTCGGTTGTCATGATTGCGATTCGGGCTTCTTTGTGACCTTCTTTTGAAAGACCGTCAGCGAGTTTGTCGAGACCGTTCAGGATTTTTTCTACAGGAAGCTGCTGTCCGATAACGCCCGTTGAAAGGACGAGAACGTCGTCAGAATTTATGTTCATTTTTGCGGCTACTGCAACAGCTTCTTTGTTCGCGTTGTCGTAGCCTTCTTTGCCCGTGCATGCATTCGCGTTTCCAGAGTTTGCGATGACAGCCTGAGCCTTTCCGTTTGCGATATGGTCGCGCGTGAGTTTTACGCACTCAGCTTTTACGCGGTTCTGGGTGAATACGCCCGCCGCATTGCAGAGTTTTTCGCTGAAAATAAGAGCCGTGTCGTTCGTCGTTCGGCTCGCTTTGATTTTGTTAAGGATTCCGTTCGCCGTAAAGCCCTGCGCCGCCGTAACACCGCCATCAATGAATGAAAATTGCATATCCACCTCGAAAATTGTATTTTTATGCAAAGGTTTTACATAAATATGCAATAATTATACGAAAATGCAGGAAGAGTTTCAAGATTTTTGGGAACTTCGAAAAAACTTGGCCGTGATAAAAATTACACGGATGTAATTTTTATCACGCCTCCTATTTTTTCTTTCCATGAATTTTCTCAACTTCATCAAAGAATTTTGAGCCGCCACGTCCATTTCCGCGCTGAGGTCCGAGCACTTTAGACTGGACTTCACCTGTTTTTTTCATGGAGCTGGCAACACCTTTTCCGGGAACGGACAGACGGTTGTAATTGAATTCGTACTGAGTCGGGTTTGCTTCGCTGAAGTGAAAGATTTTGCTTGAGAGCGCGCAAAAAGTGAGTATGAAAGCGATGACAAGAAGAATGGAGATGTGCTTCACCGTCTCAACAAGTTTTTTTTCGTCAAATTCAATGATCATAAAATCCTCCCGCAAAAAGTTTTCTATATTATATCGGTTGTTTTATGTTTCGGGTTAACCTGTTCTTGAACGGCATGACCGCTTGCATTTTTGTCAACATAAATTTTGTTGTATCGCTCGTTTCATTTTGGTAAAATCGAATATTCATTTTTAAGGATGTAATGATGATTGTAATGAAATTCGGCGGCTCTAGTGTCGCAAATGCAGAAAGAATCAGAAATGTTGCTTCTATTATTCAGGCGTACAAAGATGAAAAACCAGTTGTCGTTTTGAGCGCTATGGGCGATACGACAGACCACCTCCTTGATGCTGCTGACATGGCGGTAAAAGGCACAGTTGATATCGCAAAAATTGAAAAACTACACTTTGACACGGCAAAAGAACTTGAGATTGACGTTCCTGCAATAAAGGAGCTTCTTGAGGAACTTAAATTCCTTCTGACTGGAATCTCGATGCTCCACGAGCTTACAAAACGCACCCGTGACTATCTCGTTTCGTTCGGTGAGCGCATGAGCGTACGAATGATGGCAGCTTATCTCGCAAAGCAGGGCACTGCGGCTCGATTCTATGATGCGTGGGATATCGGCATGGTATCTGACTCAAACTACATGAGCGCGGAGCTTCTTGACGAGGTATGGGAGAACATTCCGGCTCATCTGAACGACTACAAGAACGGCAAGCAGCAGGAAATCCCTATCGTTACCGGCTTTATCGCAAAGGACAAGGGCGGAATCATCACGACTCTCGGCCGCGGCGGTTCTGATCTGAGCGCGACTATGATTGGTGCCGCAATGCGCGCTGACGAAATCCAGACATGGAAGGACGTTGACGGCATCCTCACGGCAGATCCTCGCGTCGTAAAAGAAGCCCGTCCGGTTCCGGAGGTTACATATGAGGAAGCACAGGAACTTGCTATGTTCGGAAGCCAGGTGCTTCATCCTCGCTCGATGATTCCTTGCCGCAAGACGGGTACTCCTGTCCGCGTAAAGAACAGCTACAATATCAAAAGCGCAGGCTCTGTTATTGTGGAAAAACACTCTTCAACTACACCTCGCGTAACTGCAATCACAAGCGTAAAAAACGTTACTTTGATCGATATTCAGTCAAGCCGCATGCTCGGTGCAGCAGGCTTCCTTGCGCATATCTTCAATCAGTTCCTCAAATGGAATATCTCAATAGATGTGATCGCAACTTCAGAGGTTTCCGTTTCGCTCACTGTGAACACAAAGGCAGACCTTACCGGACTTATCTCTGATCTGGAGAATGTAGCAGAAGTACAGACGAAGACAGGAAAGGCAATCGTAACTCTGATTTGCGATGCAGGAAATTCAAGTTCGATTCTTGAGGATGCCTTTACGGCTCTCAACAAAAACAAAATAAACGTGCAGATGATTTCTCAGGGCGCAAGCAAGGTCAACATTTCCATGCTCGTCGATGAAAGTCAGGCGAACGATGTAGTGCAGATTTTGCATAAGGCATTGTTCTAGGAATATGGGGGCAGATATGAAAATTGCGCTTGTCGGATACGGAAAAATGGGGCACATGATCGAAGTGTGCGCAAAAAACTCTGGACATCAGATTGTTGCGACAGTTGATGTTGCTTCAAAGGATGCCACAAATCTGGTCGCAGCGGGAGATTATGATGCCGTTGCAGCGGCTGTAAAGAATTCCGGGGCTGAGGGAATCATCGAATTTTCTCATCCTTCGGCTGTAATCGGAAATCTAAAGGCTCTGATTCCTCTCGGACTTCCTCTTGTTGTCGGAACGACCGGATGGGCAAAGTCAGAGGACGAAATCGAAAAGCTTTGCGCTTCTTGCGGCGGAACAGTGATGCGCTCGTCAAATTTCTCAATCGGTGTGAATATGTTCTATAAAATCGTTGAGGAAGCTGCGAAAATCATGTCAGAATACACAGATTCCGGCGACTATGATGTTGCCGTTTGGGAGGCTCATCACAATCAGAAAGCTGATTCTCCGAGCGGAACCGCTCTTGAGGTTGCGCGCCGCGTAATGAACGGAAACAAAACAAAGACGGAGATGGTTTTTGATGCATTCCATGAGAAACCGAAAGCGAATGAACTGCATGTCTCTTCAACCCGCGTTGGATTTGTTCCCGGAACACACACAGTGTTTTTTGATTCCCAAGCAGACGAGATCGAGCTTACGCACAGGGCGAGAAACCGCGAAGGTTTTGCAAAGGGCAGCGTTGTCGCGCTCGAAAAACTTGTGGCGAAACTCAACTCTGGCGAGCTTTCCAAAGGAAAACTCTACGGCATGAGCGACTTGTTCTAATAAGATAAATTTTGTTACTGCAAGTAAACTGCGCACGCATACGGCAATACTTTTTTTGCGGACGGCAATCCGCAAGTTTTAATACGGCAATACTTGTACACGAGTATTGCCGTACTTTTTTTTGCGTATTGCCGTACTTGCACACGAGTATTGCAATACTTTTTTTTGCGGATTGATATGCACCTAAATAATGACACAAAAAATAAAAGCAGCGACTGAGCGTCAGCGAAGTGAAATCGAGCGCGACAACGAAAGTGCTCGCGCAAGGGCGGCAGTTAGCAAGGGCTGCGCTTTTGATAAAAAAAATTTGTCAAATAAAAATTGCGGTGTTAAGATAATTTCAATGAAAACTCATAATTCTATACTTAAAACTTTGACCCTGGGTATAACTGCGCTTACCTTGGTTTTTATGTTGGCTCTTGGAAGCATCATCTATAAGAAAGTTTCAGCCCTTAACATAAGTCAGTTTTATGAGAAAATGGACCAGACTTTATCA
>CAMVSS010000195.1 GCA_947170195.1 uncultured Treponema sp.
ATACACGTCAGGCTGAGGTGGTCGCCGATGCCCCAGATGTTCTTGCCCCATTCTACGGATGCTTGACAGCTTCCTTGATTGCGGCAGGAGTAATCTCGTTGAATACGATTCGCTTGATATCAGCCTTCGTCTTGTCCTTGAGGGCATTGTTCAGATGCCATGCGATTGCCTCTCCCTCGCGGTCGTTATCGGATGCGAGCAGGACGTGATCTGATTTTTTTGCGTCTTTCTGGAGTTCCTTCAGGAGTTTTGCCCTGCCCCGAACGGTTATGTACTCTGGCTGGAAGTTATCCTCGATATTGACAGCCATGCGAGACTTCGGGAGGTCAATCAAGTGTCCCATAGAAGCTTTTACAGTGTAGCCCGGTCCGAGATATTTTTCGATTGTTGTAGCCTTTGCGGGAGACTCCACTATTACGAGAGTTGATTCTTTTAATGATTCCGTGGATTTTGCAGATTTTGATTTAGCCATTAATTTTCTCCGAAAACAGCAGAGGTAATTCTGTTTCTTTTTTAGCAACTGCCCCCTGCGAAATCACAGTCTTGAAGTCAGCAAAATTTCCGATTACAGCGGCGCCGTCCTCAATGAATTTTTCAGGGCAATTATTTAATTTATATTCTACTTTTCTTCCTTGTGCAACAAGATTTTTCAATATACGCGCTGAAACTTCAGAAAGCTTGTCAGATTCTGGAGATAATGAAGATTTATGGAAAAAAACCTCCCGATTGTAGTCCAGCGCAAGCTCCGCCGTAATCATCGCGCCGCTGCCACACGGAGCTTGGACGACGATGACAAACGGAGAAAGTGCCGCGACGATTCTGTTCCGCTGCACAAAACGGAAGGCCGCGCACGGTGTCCCCGGGACATATTCGGACAAGATCACTCCGCCGCAGGAAATTATTTTTCTCGCAAGCGGCGTGTTCGACCTCGGGGCAATCTCATCTATACCGCCGGGAAGCACGGCACAAGTCGCGCCAAGACCATTCTGAGCCGACAAAGCTCCAGAATGGGCCGCGGAATCAATTCCGAAAGCAAGCCCGCTTACGACGCACCAGTCATCCTCGGCAGCAGCTTTTGAAAACTCGCGCGCGCTCCGAAGCCCGTCTCCGGTAGCCCGCCTCGTACCGACAACAGACACGCATTTTTTGTTCAGGGCGCAAAGGTTCCCGCGGTAAAAAATCATGTAGGGAGGATCCCTCATCTCGCGGAGCATAGCGGGATAATCATCATCTTCGTAATGAACGCACCCGATTGAAAGCAAAGAAATCAGCCTCATGGCATTTTTTGCCTTGTCAGAACTTTTTTCAGGATTCCAAGAGCAGCGGGAGAGAGCGCGGCCAATTATGACAGAAATATCAGAAAGCGAGAGTTTCTCAAGATTTACGTCCGCCGAATCAGAACAATAGGATTCGAGGAGCAGTTTTTCCCGCAGAGTCAAAAAAGAAGCGTCTGAGATTATCAGACGCTTTAGAAAAAGATTCTTATCGTTTTTTTCCAAAGCAACCCTCACTTTGGATTAAAAGATAGTTATTTTGAATAGGCAGAGTCAAGAACTTTCTTTTTGTTTGCCTCGGCCTCCGCTTTTTTCTGCTCGGATTTCGTAAGGGAGATTATTTTATCGTACATTGCCGCGGATTTGTCAAAATCGTAGGTCATGTAATAAGCGGCTGCAAGAACGAACATCGCATCCGTGTTTCGGGTATCGAACGAAATCAGCTTCTCAAGGTGAGGAATCGCTTTCTCGTACTGCTTCAGCTCATAGACGTAGAGTACACCGAGCCCATAAAGAGCACGACCATACTTCGGCTCAAGCTCAATAGCCCTGAGGTAAGCATCTTCCGCAAGCTTGTAATAGTTATAACGCTCTGTGGCAGAACCGGTCGCATTGTAGTCGAGGCTCGCTTTCGCCATATAACCTGCGCAAAGTCCGACATAGTAGTAAAGGTTCTGGTTCGCAGGATAAAACTGAATCGCAGTCTGGAAAGTTTTCAAAGCCTCGCCATACATTTTTGCGTCCAGGTAGCGGACTGCCAGCATCTTGTACCAGATTCCGGTCTGTGAGCTTGCGAGCTGAATATCGGTGATCCGATCCTGATATTTGGCAATCGCTTCCTTAAGCTCCTCTTCCGTTGACGGTGACTTAACGTTCTCCTCAAGCTTCTGCAATCTGATTATTGTCTTCGTTGATTTTGTACATCCGCACAGAACGAGAAGTGAAAAACATATACCTGCGAGAAACTTTCGCTTTTTTTTCATAGAAACTCCTAAAAACTCCGCGTCAGCGGCATTGCAGTCATTACTTCTGAGATGAACTGTCCCTGTGTCCGGGGAAAAATTCTTTGTGGCCATCCCGGAGCTGACGATTTTCAACATGAGTGTAAATCGTCGTCGTAGCAAGATCAGCATGTCCCAACAGTTCCTGAACGGAGCGCAAGTCCATTCCGCCGGCCAGCAGATGTGTTGCGAACGAATGCCGCAATGTATGGACTTTTGCGCTGATGCCTGCCTTGATCTCCAGCTCCTGAAATTTTTTCCAGACACCCTTTCTGGTAAGTTTCTCGCCGCGGTAGTTCACAAAAACCTCCGGAACGATTTTGTTTCCGACCAGGAAGGGCCTTACATTCTGAATATAATCCTCAAGGGTAAGCCTTGCGGTCTCCCCGAACGGAACCATACGCTCCTTGTCGCCTTTTCCGCGCACTATCAGGAAGCGTTCCTTCAGGTGCAGGTTGTCAACCATAAGCCCCGTCGCCTCGCTTATCCGAAGCCCGCAGGAATAAATCAGCTCAAACAGGGCTCTGTCGCGAATGCCGAGAGGTTTAGAAACATCAATTGAGCCAAGAAGTCTTTCAACCTCATCGACGGAAAGCACCTTCGGCAGAGCTTTTCCGACCTTAGGTCTGTCAAGCATGGCTGCCTTGTTTTCCTGCCACATCCGCATCCGCACGAGATACGAGCCGAACGAGCGCAGGGCAGAAATATCTTTTGCAATGGTTAGCTCATCGCAGTTGCTGTCAGTTTTTCTCCATGCAAGATAAAAAAGCAGGTTCTGAACATCGACATCCGCGAGCTTTATCTGCTCTTTTACCAGCCATGAAAGAAAAATTCCTATACAACTTTCGTATGTGGAAGCCGTTGCCTCCGAAAGCCGCTCAACGCTGACCAAATCACTGTGGAAACGTTTGAGCAGCAATTCTATAGTCATATTCTATTTTTTTCCGAGACTGATTTTTCTCGGAAGCTGCTCAAGATTTTTGCGCCAGACAGCAGGGATTTCCCTGTCGTTCATGTCCCCTGAGAAATTTCCAGGAGGTGTCGCAACCGAAGACTGAGGCTGAGAGTAGCCGCCGAACGAAGACTGTGATGCAGGTTTGTTTCCGCTGAAAAGAGTTTTTGGCTCCTGTTTTTCTGCGGCAGCCGACTGACTGAAAGGTTTGTCCTCGTACATATTGAATCCGAATCCTGCCATAAAATCATCTTTTGATTCTTTGTCGGCAGCAGATTCATAAGAATGCTCCGTCGCGCTCACAGCTTTTTTTGTGATGGCAACGAACTGATCGTCTGTGAAAGTGTCAGAATTTGCGCGGTCTTCGATCATCCTTTGAGCAGAGGAATCTTCCTGCGTCTTTGAGCTGTTGAATCCAGTTGCGATCACAGTTACGCTGATTTTGTCATCCATTGATTCGTCGAGAACCTGGCCCCAGAGAACAACGGCATCAGGATTAGC
>CAMVSS010000196.1 GCA_947170195.1 uncultured Treponema sp.
TATCGCATATCTTGCTGCAAAATACGGAATGAATGTCCTCGATGCAGGTGTTGCGGTTCTTTCTATGCACGCTCCGTGGGAAATTACGGCTAAGGAAGACATCGAACATGCATACAACGCTTACAAAGCTTTCCTTACATTGGACTGAAGTCTTAAAACTGAAAATTAAAAATAAAAAAGCCTCGCATGGATGCGAGGCCGTAGCAAAGGAACAAAAAATACAAGGAGGTGTTTTTTTGTTCTAGGCTGTCTGCTGTGCGATCAGAAGCTGATCCAAATTAGGCTTAACTTTTCCTTCCACGATTTCTTTTGTCACCGTGAGGTGTTTCTTGCCCTTTATGCTCGGAACTTCGTACATGATGTCCATGAGCAGTTTTTCTACGATCGCGCGCAATCCTCGGGCACCTGTTTTCTGCTTTATTGCTGTTTCGGCGATTTCGTCAAGCGCATCCGCCGTGAAATCCAAATCCAAGTCATCCATTCTGAATGAAGCCTGGAATTGCTTTGTTATCGCATTTTTCGGCTCTGTCAAAATCCTTGTGAGATCGTCTTTTGTCAGCTCCTTGAGCGCTACAGAGATAGGCATACGTCCGATAAGTTCTGGAATGATTCCGAATTTTACGAGATCGTCCGGAGTGCACTGGTTCAAAAGCTCCATGCGCTGATTTTCGTCCATCTGGCCGATGTTTGAGCCGAAGCCCAGGGAGTGTGAAGCGACTCTCTGCTCGATGATTTTATCGAGTCCGACGAATGCTCCGCCGAGCACGAAAAGGATGTTCGATGTGTCAATCTGAAGCATTTCCTGATTAGGATGCTTTCTTCCGCCCTGTGGTGGAACCGATGCCACCGTTCCCTCGATAATCTTGAGGAGAGCCTGCTGAACGCCTTCGCCAGAAACATCACGCGTTATAGATGTATTTTCGCTTTTTCGTCCGATTTTATCGATTTCGTCGATGAAGATGATTCCTCGCTCCGCTGCAGGAATGTTTCCGTCAGCTGCGTTGATCAATTTGAGAAGGACATTCTCGACATCCTCACCGACATATCCAGCTTCCGTGAGTGTTGTTGCGTCTGCGATTGCGAACGGAACCTTAAGTTTCTCCGCAAGTGTTTTTGCGAGCAGCGTCTTTCCGCTTCCTGTAGGGCCGATCAGAAGAATGTTTGATTTCTCGATTTTTACGCCGTCTTTCTCCATTGAGTCGAGCTTTGACATTCTCTTGTAATGGTTGTATACGGCGACAGAGAGCGCTTTTTTAGCATAATCCTGTCCGATTACGTACTCATCGAGATATGCTTTGAATTCTTTCGGAGAAGGAACTTCCGACATGTCGATAGGTGCTACTGAGCGACCTGACTGTTCGAGAATTCCCTCGCATACGGCAATGCATTTGTCGCAGATAAAGATATTGTTTGATGGAGCAGCAACAAGCTGTCTCTTGTCATCGCCTGGTTTACCGCAAAAAGAGCAGTACTGGACATCTGTTCTGAATCCGCGCATTATTTATCCTCCTGAGATGAGTTTCTTGTCGTCATAACTTTATCAACGATACCATACTCAAGTGCTTCCTGTGCAGACATGAAGAAATCTCTCTCCATATCGTCAGCAAGCTGTTTTTCGGTTTTGCCGCATTTTTCTGCCAGATATTTTATAGAAAGTTTTTTGAGCCTCTGAATCTCTTTTGACTGTACTGCGATATCGCTTTCCTGTCCCTGAACTCCGCCGCGAGGCTGGTGAATCATTACACGGCTTGATGGGAGTGCGAACCGCTTGCCTTTTGTTCCTCCGGCAAGAAGAATTGCGCCCATGCTGGCTGCCTGTCCGAGACAGATTGTCTGAATATCGCATTTTACGTACTGCATTGTGTCGTAAATTGCAAGTCCAGCAGTGACGCTGCCTCCCGGAGAATTTATGTAAATGCTGATGTCCTTTTCCGGATTTTCTGATTCGAGAAATAGAATCTGAGCTACGACCAGATCTGCATTGAGGTCGTTGATTTCACCGTCAATGAAGACAATTCTGTCTTTTAAAAGTCTGGAAAAAATGTCGTAAGAGCGCTCTCCGTTTCCGCTTCGTTCAATGACGTAAGGTATGTTGTTGTTCATCTGTTCATTCATAAAAAACTCCTTGAAAGCCTGCAATTTAAATATAATGAATTTTTCACAAAAAGACAAAAAAAAAGGAATGCTTTCCATTAAAAAAACGGAAGCATTCCGCCTGTTTAAGAAAACAGTTTAGTTAGCCTTGAAGAGGTCAGCGAAAGAAACTTTGTCGCCTTTTGAAACTTTTACCTGAGCAAAAATTTCTTTGTAAAGTTTCTGTTCTTTTGTCTCGTCAATCAGATATTCCTTTGAGCGGGCATCATTGTAGTGCTTCTTAACTTCGTCAAGAGTGATGCCGTTCTCATCAGCGATTTTCTGATATTCAGCTTCGATTTCTTCCGGAGTTACAGAAATATTTTTGTCGCGGATGAGGGAGTCAACGATGATTCTGCTCTTGAGCATTTTCTCTGCATCGCCAGTCCACTGTGTGAGCATGTCTTCTTTTTTCTGACCAGAAGCAGCGATCATTCTGTCGAGCTCCTCCGGTGTTGTCTGGAACTGCTGAGCCATCATTCTCCAGCGTCCGTCAAGTTCTGCGTTCAGCATGCTTGCCGGAATCTCGAACTGGTTTTTCTCGATGAGCTGAGAGAGAAGATCGTTGATTTTGATTTCGTTGATCTTGCGGTCTTTAGCTTTCTCAAGATTCTTCTGGATGTCTTTTTTGAGATCGTCGAGAGTCTTGAACTTCTCATTTACGTCCTGAGCAAGCTCATCGTCGAGGGCAGGGAGATTGCGTACTTTAATCTGTTTTACAGTTACGCTGTAGTTCTTTGTTTTTCCTGCAAGCTCTTCGTCTTTCTCAGATTTGTCGTATTTTTTAGAGATGTCTTTTGATTCATCTTTTTTCATGCCGATGATCTCGTCATCGATCTTGTATACATTTTCTGCAGTTCCGAGAGTGAATACGAATCCTTCGCGTTTTGTAGAAGCGATTTCTTTTCCGTTCTCGTCTTTCTCTACGATATCGATAGTTACGATGTTGCCTTTTTCTGCTGTTTCATCGTCTTTTTTGTCGATTACTACTGCATTTCGCTCCTGGATGCCCTTGAGCTCTTCCTGAAGTTCTGCGTCACCTACAGTAACCTGTGGTTCCTTGATTGTGATTCCGTTGAAATCTTTTACTTCTACTTTAGGGAATACGTCGTATTTTACTGTGTAAGTGAAGTCTTTTGAAACGTCAAATGCTGGCATTTCGTCCATTGTAGGCTGTGCATAAGGAAGAGGGCGGTTCTCAAGTTCTGTCTCGTCCTTGAAGATTTCGTTAAGTGATTTATCGATGAGGTCGCTTGCAGCTTCCATTTTAATCTGCTCGCCGTATTTTCTTTCGAGTACGGCTGCAGGAACGTGTCCCTTTCTGAATCCAGGAATCTGTACGTTTTTTGCATATTTGCCCAATGTTTCGTTATAGCTGTCTGCAACATCTTTTTTTGCAACTGTAACAGTAAGCTTTGCTGCTGAGTGTTCCAATTTTTCGATTTCTTTGGTGATTTTCACTCTAGGTTCCCCTTAAAACATAAAATAAAAAAGGCGATTCAGATGAAATCTAAATCGCCTCAGTAGAGCGGAAAACGGGATTCGAACCCGCGACATCCACCTTGGCAAGGTGACGCGC
>CAMVSS010000197.1 GCA_947170195.1 uncultured Treponema sp.
ATATAGCAAATTTTTGTGAAATGTGATAGTCTTTTTTATGCGCTAGGGATTGTAGGGGCGGCTTTGCCGTTCCAGAGCGACCACAGGGAGCGGCGGAATGAAGCGTTAGCGAAACCCCGAAAAGCCCGACCCGAAGGGGAGCGCCCATAATTTCAGGAGATTTACAATGGAAAAATATGTGCTTTCTGTTCTTGTTGAAGATCATGCTGGTGTTTTAAGCCGCGTTTCAGGTTTGTTCAGCCGCCGAGGATTCAACATAGAATCGCTCACAGTCTGCGAAACCTACAATCCAGGACAGAGCCGCATGACAATCGTAGTCAGCGGAGACGAATATGTCCTTGAGCAGATAAAAAAGCAGCTTTCCAAACTTGTCGAAGTAATCTCAATTTCAAACTGCAAAAAAGAAACAACGACTCAGCGCGAAATGGCGCTTATAAAAGTAAAGGCAGAAGGAACTGACCGCGCCGTAATCATCGAAACATGCGAGATTTTCCGGGCACACATTGTTGACGTAGCGCAGAAATCTGTCATTGTTGAAGCAACAGGAAGCGAAGACAAAATCTCAAGTCTCATCCGCCTGCTCGAACCATATGGAATCATTGAGCTCTGTAAAACAGGTCTCACAGCTATGGATCGTGGAGAAACATTCCTCAAATAAACCGGAATACGCATGGCACAGAATACAATCGGAACAATTTTTAAGGTGACAACTTTTGGTGAAAGCCACGGCGCAGGTCTTGGCTGCATCGTTGACGGAGTTCCTGCAGGAATCAAGATTGATGAAGGGCGGATTCAGGCGGCTTTGGACAGGCGAAAACCCGGACAGAGTTTCGGAGGAAAGAACAACGCTTCCGTAACAGCCCGAAAAGAAGACGACAAGGCAGAAATCTTGAGCGGCATATTTGAGGGAAAATCAGAAGGCACCCCGATTGGAATCGTAATAAGAAACACAAGCCAGCACTCAAAAGACTACGGCAATCTTGCAGCCACTTTCAGGCCAGGACATGCTGATTTTGCATTTTATTCAAAATATGGATTCCGTGATTACCGTGGTGGCGGACGCTCAAGCGGAAGAGAAACAGCAAGCCGTGTCGCGGCAGGCGCAATAGCCCTTCAAGTGCTCGAAAATCTGTGCGACATAAAAATAACCGCATACACAGAAAAAGCAGCCGGAGTTTCCATAAACAAAATTGATTTCAACGAAATAGAACAGAATGCTCTTCGGGCACCCGACAACGAAGCTGCCTCAAAGATGAACGAAAAAATCGAAGAAATCAGAAACAGCAAAGACAGCGCGGGCGGAATAGTCGCATGCAGGGTAACAGGACTGCCAGCAGGTCTTGGCGAACCAGTATTCGGAAAACTCGACGCGGAGCTTGCGAAAGCAATTTTAAGCGTTGGTGCGGTAAAGGGAATCGAATTCGGAGCCGGATTTGAAGCCGCGGACTCAACCGGAAGCAAAAACAACGACAATATGAGGGTAGCTCCCGACGGAAAAGCAGTTTTTGAGAGCAACAATGCGGGCGGAATCACAGGTGGAATTTCAAACGGAAACGACATATTCTTCCGGGTAGCGGTAAAGCCGGTTCCAAGCATCTTCCAATCTCAAAAAACGATTTCCGTGGACGAAGCCGGAGCTTATACCGACTGCGATCTGGTCATCGAAGGCCGCCACGATGTATGCCTCTGCCCGCGAATCGTTCCTGTTATCGAAGCTATGACAGCAATTGTCCTTGCGGATCTGATGTTGCAAAACCGAGCGGCAAGAATCTGAGGAAAGCGCAATGAACGAAACCTATCTTTTTTTTGACATTGAATGTGCAAATTGCTTCGATGGAGTCGGAAAGATGTGTTCGTTCGGCTACGTGCTCACAGATTCGCTCTTCAACATAATTGAATCCGACGACATCGTAATGAATCCCGAATGTGAGTTTGACTGGTTTCTTTTCTCAAAAAAGACCGGCGCAAAGCTTGCCTACCCAAAAGAATATTTCAGAAAGCAGCCTCCGTTCCCTGTTTTTTATGCCAAAATCCGGGAATTGCTCACCTGCCCGAACAGAAAAAATTTCATATTCGGATCGATTTCCGACGTAGGATTTGTCGTAACCGCAGTCGAGAGATACCATAAAGAAAGTTTTGATTTTGCGGCGGCCGACCTTGAGAAAATCATAAAAGAAGAGGACAAAATCTTCGGACGGCTGGAAAACAGGTGCGAAATCTTCAACATTGACAACTCGGATATAACGCCCCACAACAGCAGGGATGATGCTCTTATGACGATGAGACTCCTGAAAGCATACTGCGAGCAGACGGGAAAAACCGTCGAGGAGCTGACGAATCAAAGCGACGAGCACATCTACACGACAGCCCACTTCATCAAAGTCAGGGAAATCCGCCTCAAGAAGAAAATGAGGAAGGAGCAGAACAAACGCCGCCTGTCAGCAAAATCAAATCCGCCAGCTGATAAGCGCACCAATCATACGCCCAAGGAGTCCTGACCTCTTATATGTCCTGTCGGCAACGACGGGCACGCTCTCAAGAACAGTGTCGCCAAGCATATACTGAATCTGGCCACAGACTTTTCCTGCCTCAACCCCGCCATAAATGAACTTCGGAATGGAAACATTCACCCGAACGCTCTTCGCATCTGAAAGCGCGCTTCCACCGGCAATATTTGGAACAGTGACAGTATTTTTCCACGCAGGAATCAGTTTTACGAATTTTCCGTTCGTATTTTTTGCCCCTATCGAAGGAACACAAAAATACTCTGGAAGAACACTGGCAGGATCAAAATCAGCAAAGTTTGCAAAAGCCCACTCCATCAGTTCGGTTCCGTCATGAACACGCCCCGCATTTCCCTGGCGGCTTCCATTTCCAGGGCCGCCAAGCGTTATAGAGATAAAGCGGACTCCATTCCGACAGGAGGTCAGTGCAAGATTATAGCCGCTTTCATATATAAATCCGGTCTTGATTCCATCGCAGCCCTCAAGCTCCCCCAGCAGAGGATTTGTGTTCCGCTGGTAAACTGCATCAGCATCCCCGATATTCTTCTTCCACGGAGGAAGATTCTTTTCGAGCGGATATTTGATGCTCGGCGCGGAATGAAATTGTTCGATGGACTCCGGGAATTTTCTTATATACTCAAAACAAAAAGCCGCGAGATCTCTGGCCGTCGTCAAATTGTTCTCATCGTAGCCGCTCGGCTCAACAAAATGCGTATTCTTTAATCCGATCGCAGCGCACTCTTCGTTCATTCGCTCGACAAAAGCCCTAGTGCTGCCAGAAATATAACTTCCGACCGCCAAAGCCGCGTCATTTCCAGATGCGACCGCAAGTCCCTTCATAAGCTCGCGGAGAGTCACGATCTGCCCCTGCCCCAAAAACATCAGCGAAGCATCGCGCGGCATGTTTACCGCCCAGCTTTTTTCCGGCAGAGGAACGACATCATCAAGAGAGATATTCCCCCTCTCAATCTCCTTGAACGCAACATACATAACGAAAAGTTTCGTCAGGGATGCAGGCGGAATGATTTCATCAGCATTTTTTTCATAGAGGACACATCCGTTTGAAGCATCAATCAAAACGGCGGATTTTGCCCAAACATCAAGAGTCGCAGGATTAACCGCATACGGAAGGGATTTCAAGAAAGACACCCGCTTTTCTGAGTATGCAGAATCAAGTACAGAAGCG
>CAMVSS010000198.1 GCA_947170195.1 uncultured Treponema sp.
GAAAAAAAATCATCTGCAGAGAAAAGACACGCACAGAGTGAAGTACGCCGCTTGCACAATAAAGCAATCAAAAGTGAATGCCGTACGTATGCAAGACAGTTTGTAGAAGCTGTACAGGCTAAAGATGCCAAACTCGCTGAAGAAAAGCTCAGAGTTTTGGTTTCAAAACTTGACTCAGCTCGCAGCAAGGGTGTTTTGACACGCAACGCTGTTTCTCGCAAAAAGTCACGCATGCAGAACTACTTCAATGCTTCATTTGCAGCTGCAAAATAATTTGTTTGCATAAATGCGAAGTTAAATAAAGCTACCTGAAATACGGTAGCTTATTTTTTTATCGATTCCATTGTTTCCATTTCGAAATCCTATGAATAAAAAAGTAACAAAAATTGATCTGGTCGACGCCGTGCATGAGTCAACTTGTGTAGAAAAAAAAGTGATTCAGAAAGTCGTCGATTCTTTTTTGGAAGAGCTTAAGAATTCGCTTAAGGGCGGCTCAAACATCGAGCTGCGCGGATTCGGAACTTTTGAGCTGAAAGTCAGAAACGAGCGCGAGCGGGCTAGAAATCCTAAAACCGGCGAAATAGTGTCTGTACCTGCCCACAATATCGCATCTTTCCGGGCTGGTCAGGAGTTAAAAAATGCGCTTCTTCAGCTCCCTGTTGAAAAATAAGCTTCCTCTTTTCCTGTTCTCCGTTTTACTGTATGCGCTTTCTTTCCCCGGACTGGTGTTCAGGGAGGGGATTCCTTTACTCATTTTTTTTGCCTACATCCCTGTTTTTGCTTTGATCCGCCGTTCTTCGCTGAGATTCTCGTCCCTTATCGGTTTTTTCTACGGGGCGTTGCTTTTCTCCTTGCTTTGCTTCTGGCTTGAATCCTACGGATTTTTCGTGCTGATGCTGGTCTCTTGCTACATCGGTTTCCTTTATTCGGTTCTTTTCTTTCTTCTTAAATCGGCTTCCTTTGCTGTCAGAAAAGGGGTCTGGCTGTACCGCGTTGCTATAGTCGTTTCTTTTGAGTTCCTCCGCTCGGTCGGATTTTTGGGATTCCCGTACGGTTGCGCGGGCTATGCTCTGTGGAAAATCGCGCCTTTTGTCCGCCTCGCGTCTTTTTTTGGTGTGCACGGAATTTCTTTTCTGATCATCTTTTTTTCTTCTGTGGTCGAGCATTTTGTCCTTGAGGAACGCTTTGTCAGTGGGAAAAAAAATTGTGCATTTCTCGCCGCTTTCTTTGTATTTGTTTTTGGAGGGATGATTTTGACTGGATCGGGAGCGGACGGAGAAAAAGACGGAATCGTTGTGTGTGCCGTTCAGCCTGCGTTCACATCCTCAAAACTCGGCGTGGCAGCTTTTTTTGAGGAATTCAGCCGGCTCAGGCAGTTGACTGATTCTGCGTTTGAGGAGAATCCGGATATCGATATTGTCGTATGGCCGGAGACTGCGATCGTTCCTGACATAGGCTTTTATCTGGAGAATGATTATGATTCTGAGCGTCACCGCCTTGCGCAGGAAGTCCTTGCTTATGCGCAGGAAAAAAAAGCTGTGTTCGTGATCGGAAATAATCATCGGGAAAACACCGGTGGCACAGAGAGAAGGTTCAACAGCGCGCTGGTTCTTTCTGAACAAGGTGGAAAGGTAAAAATCTCTTCGTACAACAAGGTTCATCTCGTGCCGTTCGCGGAGAAAATTCCGTTCAAGACGGGCCCGAATCCGTCCCTTAAAAAACTTGCGTCGATGCTGGCATCTGTCCTTTACAGCGACGATTATGATAGCGGTGATGATTTAACATTATTTCCATGCGGAAAACTTCTTTTCGGAGTTCCGATTTGCTTCGAGGATGCTTTTCCTGAGATCTCGGGCGGAATGAGGAGACTGGGTGCGGATTTTCTCTTGAACATAAGCGACGACTCTTGGTCGGGGAGCGAGGCCTGCCAGAATCAGCACCTCGCCATGTCCGTGTTCCGTGCGGCGGAAAATGGAATTCCCGTGGTGAGAAGCACCGCTGACGGAAAGACCTGTTTCATCGATCGCTTCGGAAAAATCCGTGGGGTGCTGCCTTCGTTTGAGGGCGGCTGGCTTACGCAAAAAATCTCCACCGGCGGAACTAGCCGTACGTTCTGCTTGCTGTTCGCCCGTAATGCGACGCTCATTCTTGTCTCCGGGACTCTCATCTCATTATTGCTTATCTTCGCAAGATTCGTTAGAATAAAACTATGGCAGATGAAAAGCAGAAAAAGAATCTGACGGTTTTCGGTCAGGAGACAGAATTTAACGGAGTACTTGAATTTACTGACAGCCTCGTAATCACCGGAAAGTTTTACGGTGAGATTCGTGCGATCGGAGACCTTGAGATCGAAAAGTCTGCAATCTGTGATGTCGAAAAGATAAAGGCAAATTCTATCGTCATTTCTGGCACTGTTACGGGCGATATGGAGGCTCCTGAGCGGGTCGAGATGTGTTCCGGCAGCGTCGTACACGGGGACGTAACCACCGGAAGAATCAGAATTTCCGAAAACGTAGACTTTGAGGGGCAGGTTTCCATGATAGAGTCTGTGCCTGATGTTGATCTGTTCAAAGTCGCTTCAGAGGAATACAAGAAGGCTATCGTCTTGAAATCCGACGAGCCTAAATAAAGCTCGCGGACATTGACAATTTTCTTTTAATGCTGATATAATCTTCTTACATTCTAAAACGTTCCTTTTTGTTTGATTTTATCGTTTTTTAAAATAAATCTTTTAAATCTTTTACAAATATTAAATTTTTTTAAGACCAAATGGAGTATTTAAAATGGCATTAATTTCAAGACGCCGTTTTGCTGACAAGTCGGAGGAAAACAAAAATTCCGACAATGTTCAACAGCCAGAATTGGATTTGCAGCCTCTTTCTTATGAGAGCCCTATGTCGGCTGATGTAAGCTCATCGCAGTCCAATGATTCTTTTCCTGCATCTGAGCAGCAGGTATCCGCACAGGATTCCCCTCAGGAATCATTTTCTTCTGAATCATCAGAATCTGGGGAGATGGCAGAAAAGCCTAAAATCGTTCGAAGAAGAAAAATCATCATAAAGACAGATAAAGAAAGCGCGGAGTCTCCTGCAGCCGCTGAAGCAGCTCCTGAGAGAACCGTTGAAACACCGGCTGAGGAGAGCGCAGGCGGATCAGAGGCTGAGGGAAGCAATTATTCCTATATGCGCACTCCGGTCAGAAGAACAGGCTGGAGCAACGGCGGACGCGGCGGACGAAACGACAGGCGCATGAGCTACCGTGAGAAAATCGCCGCACGAAACGCAGCCCGCGATGAGGCTACTGCGGCGGCACAGATAATCGAGAATCCTGAGGAGTTTGAGTCAAAGCCGAAGCTCCTCATAAACGACCTTACAAAGATGAGCATGCCGGAACTCCGAATCAAGGCAATTGAGTACGGAATCCCTGAGGAAGAGCTTCCTGCGATGAAGAAACAGGACCTGATTTTTGTCATCCTCAAGGCGCACACTGAGCACGGTGGCCTGATTTTTGCTTCCGGTTCTCTTGAAATCCTTCCTGACGGCTACGGCTTCCTCAGAAGCCCTCAGAACAGCTATCTTCCTGGACCGGACGATATCTACATTTCACCGAGCCAGATCAGACTCTTCAACCTTAAGACAGGTGACACAATCTACGGTCAGACCCGCTCTC
>CAMVSS010000199.1 GCA_947170195.1 uncultured Treponema sp.
GGAATGGAAGTGCTCCACGTGGATACGCGCGAGAAATTTACGTTTACGCTCAACTACGAGAAAAAACCTCGCGTAAAAATAACGGAAGAGAAATTCAAGGCACAGGATTTTGAAGAAAAAGGTCTCAAGACGCTCGGCATAAGGCTCAGCACAAGGGAAGTCGCATCAATAAAGGTCGACGGTGCGCAGCTGGAGCTGGGATTATAAGGCGGAAAAAACATGACGATAAAAGAACTTATGGTTCGGCTGAATCAGACAACTCAAAAACACATTGGCAAAGTTATTTACAGTCTGCTGATCATGTCCATAATGGAATCACTTTTTACGATTTCTTTCATTCTTCCGGCGGTATCGATTTTTTTCAGGGAAAGCATCTCGTTGCAGTCAAAGGCGCTCTCTTTCTTTCTGCTCTTTATCGCAGTGCTGATATGGCTTACATTTCAGTTCGGATTTTCGGTGATGCTGCTGAGGATGGTTCGGGATGAGCGGACAACTTTGGGCTACATCTTCCTCGGATTCAAAAAAATCAGGTACTGCTTCAAATACATTCTCGGCATCTCCTTTGTTTTGGTGGTCGCGGTTATAATCACCAGGTTCGTCACGAACGCCATCTGGGACAAATTCGTAAAATCAAACTTCGAAGAGCTTTCTGCGGCAATAATCCAGATAGCCCAGTTTGCACTGACGTTCTTTGTCATCGCATATTTGCTGATGGTACGATTTGCTTTCGTCTTTCAGCTGCATTTTGACAATCCGGCAAAACCGGTTATGACAATTTTTTCGAAGAGCGCGAGCATGATGAAGGGCAATGTCCTTAAATTAACTTTTTTTGCGCTGAGGGCAGGAGGAAAGAATCTGCTTATAGTCATTGCGCTTGTGATTGCGATCAATTTGATTCCTGGGGATGCGCGCAAGTCAATGACATTCCTGTCTTACTTTCTTAATTTTATCTATTTCATAAACTTTTACACGGCATCGGCAAAAATCTATTTTACCATCCCGATTCTCTACACGGCTATCGAAAAACAAAACGCCGGTATCCGTCATGATGCCGGAACAGAACATGATTCTGGCACAGATAATGATGCCGATGAGATCCAGACTCCAAAGGAAATAACCGATGCAAATTCCTAAAGGCATCGCAAGCTCGGAACAGATCATAAAAGGCTCGCGTTTTCTCTCCGAGCTGTTCCCGATTTCTTCCCAGTCGGAAGTCCGAGAGAAGATCAAGGAGCAGAAACAGAAATACGCCGATGCGACTCACGTATGCCACGCCTTTATATGCGGCAAGAATGCGGACATCATGGGCGTGAGCGACGACGGGGAACCGGGCGGAACTGCCGGGCGGCCGATGCTCGACGTGCTAAAAGGCAGGAATGTCACTAATGTGCTGGTTACGGTCACGAGATGGTTCGGCGGCACGCTTCTAGGAACAGGCGGACTTGTGCACGCATACGGGGACGGAGTAAAGCAGGTTCTTGAATGCGCAAGTTTTGAGGAGCTTGTCGAGAAGACCGGGTTCTCCATAGAAACAGATTATCAGCAGTACAATCTGATAAAAAAACTTCTCGAAAGCTACGAAATCTACGACCTGAACGAATCTTTCGGGGAAAAAATCGGTCTGAACGGAAACATAGCAAAATCAGCTTTCAAAGATTTCTCGGAACGCATTTTTGACGCCACGAACGGAAAAATCAGCGTGAGAGAATAAACTGGAACAGCCGTGTCTTTTCTGGTAGTGGACACATTTTGGTTACATATCAGTAAAAGTCGACATTTGGGCTTTTAAAGTGTATAATTCTTACATGCAAATTGTAACAGAAGGTGAACTCCCGAACATACCGGAAAAACAGTCTGACTCAGTTTCCCCTGCGGAGCTTGGAATAGCTGTAGATATTGGAACAACCACGATAGCGGTGAGCGTATGGATTCTCTCAAAGAGAAAGCACATAACGACCGTCGCAGAAAAAAACAATCAGGTAAAGTTCGGGTATGATGTCATAAAGCGTATTTCGTTCGCCTCCCGTCCGCCGCTCACAGGCTCTCAGGCCGTTATCGAAAGCGGTCCCTCTGCCCTTCACTATTGCATATTGGCGCAGCTCGAAAAAATGATAACAAAGGCTCTCGCCGCATCCGCCGCGAAACTTCCAAGAGGCTTCCAGCCTGTAATAAAAAGCATGGTCATAACGGGAAACACAACCATGCTCAGCTTCCTGTGCGCGGCATCAGTCGAAAAAATGGCGGCGGCTCCGTTCCAGCCTGCAACGCATTTTGACATAACGACCACATGGGAAAACATCCGCGAGGGTACAGTCTGCAATCAGGCGGAGAAACTCGACAAACCGACAGCGGAACTGCTCCAGCTGTTCAAATCAAGCCCGATTCCGCCGGAGACAGAAGTTTATTTTCCGCCGTGCATCGGTGCGTTCATCGGTGCGGACACAGTTTGCGCCATGATAACGGCAGGATTCTCGGTTCCTGGCGAATCATCTTCGGACGACGCCGCGCTCCGCCCGTGGGAATCAAAAGTAAAGGCTCCGCTCGTCCTCGCCGACATCGGAACGAACAGCGAGCTGTGCATCTTCATACCGGATACGCCGGAGCAGCGCGGAAAAGTATTGTGCACGTCGGCTGCGGCAGGACCTGCGTTCGAGGCCGCAAACATAAGCTGCGGAATGAGCTCAACTGACGGAGCCATCGACAGCGTATCTTATCAGAACGGAAACCTAATCTGTCATGTAATCGGCGAGGGAAAAGCAAAGGGAATCTGCGGTTCCGGACTCATAAGCGCAGTTGCAGTTCTCTACGAGCACAAATTCATCGACAAAAACGGCATAATCTTAAAGTCGACGGAAAAGCTCGGGGACGGAACGTCATGCATCGAGCTGACACCTGCGGTCTATATATCGCAGCAGGACATACGAAACCTTCAGCTGGCAAAATCAGCCGTCAAGACAGGCCTCGAATATCTTCTTGAAAAAACAAACGAGCCACCGGTATTCTGCATAGCCGGAGGCTTCGGAACGAAATTAAATCTGAAAGAGGCAGAGAAAATCGGTCTTCTTCCGCCAGAGCTTGAAAAACGAGTCATCCAGCTCGGAAATGCGGCGCTCTCGGGCGCATCGGCAATGCTGTTCTCAGAATCAATAAAGGAAAAGGCAAGAAAGATTGCAAAAATTGCCGTGCAGATAAACCTTGCCGCCGTGCCTGAGTTCCAGACAAGATTCCTGCATTCGATCGACTTCTAAAAAAACGCTGAAAAATCCTGTCGCGAACTTTTCAGCGTTAAAAATCACTTCATTAATGATGTCTGTAGCACCGCTTATTTTTTGTCAGCGTCGTTCTCGCGGATTTCGACACGGCGGATCTTGCCGCTGATTGTCTTAGGAAGCTCCGAAACAAATTCGATTACGCGAGGATGCTTGTAGCTTGCGGTTCTTTCCTTTACGAAGTTCAAGATATCGAGCTGGAGCTGCTTTGATGCTTCGTAAATCTTTGTCAGAACAACCGTAGCCTTGATCGCCTGTCCGCGCTTCTCGTCTGGAATACCGGTGACTGCGCACTCAAGGACAGCCGGATGCTGCTGAAGAATGCTCTCGATCTCGAACGGACTTACGCGGTAACCTGAAGACTTGATGACGTCATCATTTCGTCCGATGAACCA
>CAMVSS010000200.1 GCA_947170195.1 uncultured Treponema sp.
CTTGAACGCATTAAAGAAGATTCAAAGGCTGCATTCAAAATCATCGAAGACGAATCAAAAGAAGTGAGCGTAATTCCGGCAGGCGGCACAAAACGCACATTCCGCGTCGGAAACGAAATTCTTGCAACTGATGTTATTTTCCCGGTCTTGCACGGCCCGTTCGGTGAAGACGGTACGATTCAGGGGCTTTTTGAGATGGTCGATGTTCCTTATGTCGGCTGTACGACTCTCGGAAGCGCAATCACAATGGACAAAGAAAAGACAAAAGTTGCCCTCGCTCAGGCAGGAATTCCTGTAGTTCCTGGAATCTGTGTGCGACGAAGCGATCTTGCAGAATCAAGCCGCTATGACGAAGTGCTGGAACAGGCTCAGAAAGAACTCGGCTTCCCGCTCTTTGTAAAGCCATGTTCTGCAGGAAGCTCTGACGGTGCAACTCTCGCAAAAGACATGCAGCATCTGAACGGCGCAATCCTGGAAGCTTTCAACTGGGACGACAAAATCCTGATTGAAAAGGCTGTGAACGCCCGCGAAATCGAATGTTCAGTCACCGGAAACCCGACAATCGACGACGATTCATGCAAGGCAGAAAAACTCACCGCCTATGGCCCGGGCGAAATCGCTCCTAAACATGATTTTTACGATTACGATGCAAAATACAATGACCCTGACGGCGCAGATTTACTGATTCCGGCAAATCTTCCTGAGGCCCGTCTCGAAGAAGTTCGCACCCTCGCTAAAAAAGCATTCGCCGCACTCGACCTTGCAGGCCTTAGCCGCGTTGACTTCTTCATCGACAAGGACACAGACAAGCTCTACCTTAACGAAATCAACACAATGCCGGGCTTCACTCAAATCAGCATGTTCCCGAAAATGTGCGCTGCATTCGGTCTTGACTTTACGAGCCTCACGAATCTTTTGATTGACGAGGCTGTTGCCCGCTTCAAGAAAACACGAAATCTGCAGACATCACGATAAAAAAAGGGAATCTCGGTAAAGACTATGCCTGAACCGCAAGCGAGCGTCTTATAGCGTAAAATCGATGTCTGTTGTACAATTCTTCTATAAAGGAGAACATGCTTATGTCAGATGTAATCGAACCAAAACCGCCTGCAATTCATTTTTACCCGGCAGGATGTTTTTTCAAATCAATCGATGATATAAAAGATAAGCATGTGACCGTTATGGGCTTGGGCTTAAACGGTGGCGGAGAGGCAACGGTTCGTTTCTTGCTTCAGCATGGGGCTTATGTAATTGCCACCGATATGAAAACCGAAGCTGACTTGCAGACAACCGTGGATTCCCTTAACAATGACGCAAAACTGGATACTAGCAGGCTTACATACCGCCTTGGCGAGCACCGAATCGAGGATTTTGAAAATGCCGACTGTGTAATCAAAAATCCAGGCGTCAAATACGACGGCAACAAATACCTCGCCAGTGCAAAGGCTATCGAGACAGACATATCGCTCTTCCTCGCATTCTCAAAAGCTCCGATCATTGCCGTCACAGGCAGCAAAGGAAAATCTTCCACCGTGAGCGCGATTTACTACGGACTCAAGCAGTCCGGCTTCAACGCATTTTTGGGCGGAAACATTACAGTTTCTCCGCTCACTTTCTTAGACCAGACTGACGAGACAACGCCTGTCGTGCTGGAACTTTCGAGCTGGCAGCTCGCGGATTTGCGTGGTCGCCGTCTTTTAAAGCCGAAAGTTTCAATCATCACAAAAATCATTCCAGATCATCAGAATTTCTATCACTCGATGCTGGCATACGTGAACGACAAAAAACTGATTTACGCCGACCAGACAAAAAAAGATTTTGCGATTTTCGACTTCGATTCAGACCCGGCGGCTGACGGCGGCACTTTGATCGACAACTGGGGCGACATTTTTGCAAAGGAATGCAAGGCAACGATTCTGAGCTACAGCAAAAAACAGCTCCCGGAAGGGATTCTCGGCGTTTGGCAGGACAAAAAAGGTGTTGGAAAAGCCCGCCTTTCAACTCAAATTCTGGACACGCTGCCGCAAGATTACGAAAAAACGACAGAGACAGTTCTTAAGGACTTAATCGTTCCTGGAAAGCACATGCGCTCAAACGTTCTGAACGCCGCACTCGTTTTGCGGATTATGGGAGTTTCTCCAGACAGAATAATTGAAGTGCTCGGACGCTGGAACGGCATCGAGCACCGCCTTGAATTCTTCCACGAATGCAAAATCGGAAAAACCACCTACAGATTTTACAACGACTCGGCTGCAACAGTTCCGGAGGCTGCGGCAGAAGCAACGCAGGCATTCGGTTCACCAGTTGTTTTCCTGACCGGCGGTACCGACAAGGGCTTGGATTTGTCCCCGATTGCAGTTGGAATCCGGGACAATGGAAAAAATATAGTTCCGCTCGCCAATTACCTTCTCGCGGGAAGCGCAACCGACAAACTGATTCCAGACTTTGATGCCAACCGCATCCCATATAACGGGCCGTTCGAAAATCTTGACAAGCTGCTCGAAACCCTTAAATCAGACATCGAAAGCGGAAAAATCGCCTCTGAGGGCGGAAAATCTGCACAGGTCATCGTTTTCTCTCCGGGAGCAACAAGTTTCGGCATGTTCAAAAACGAATTCGACCGCGGAAATCAGTTCAAGTCAAAAGTAAAGAAGATTTTTTCGTAAGAAAATACAAAGAAATCCAAAAGTTAAAAAGAGGTTTTTATGAAAATAACTACTATTCTGTATAGGAGGGGGGGCTTGCGGTAGCTCTTGCCCTCGGTTTGTTTACATCGTGTTCTGATGGAAGTGAAAGCGGCATCAAGAATTACGTTGAGTTCTCATTTCCAAGCCTGGGGAGAATTGCAAGAGGGGCTGTCTCAATAGGCGGCGAGGCTTTTGAAAAGACCACCGAAGTGTACGTACTCGAAAAGACCACAACAATAACCGGAAGTGGCAGTTTGGATGACGATGACTATGTTTTCAAAGGAGGAAGAAGCGTCACTCTTTCCCCGTTCATCATGGGCAAGTACGAGGTTACGCAGGAACTTTACGAAAAGGTTATGACGAACCAGAAAGTGACTGTCGGCACAACGGAATACACATTGAACGCAACACCTTCTGACTGCACTAATGGAAGCACAACCTATGTAATAGCATCTGGCGAGACACAGAGACTCCGCCCTGTAGAAAACGTAACATGGTATGACGCTGTGTATTTCTGCAACGCACTGAGCGAAAAACTTGGTCTCACAAAGGCATATACAATTACAGTTACAACTGTAGATTCAGCCAAGCATATTACAGAGGCGACAGTAACCCCTGTAGCCGGTGCGAACGGCTACCGCCTGCCTACAGAAGCGGAGTGGGAATTCGCTGCCCGCGGAGGAGACCCGAATGCTGCTGCATGGAACTACACGTTCAGCGGTGCAGACAAGGCTGCTGGAACAACATCTGATACAGAGCCTTCATTCGGAACTCCAGGCTTGGGCACGCACGAAGTGGGCAAAAAGAACGCAAACTCGCTCGGACTTTATGACATGAGCGGAAACGTAATGGAATGGTGCTACGTCGCCTTACAAGCGTCGGTTTCTAGCCGGGGCTGGGACACGCCGGACTTCTGGTGCAACGTGCGGGGCTTCCGCGTGGTTCGCTCCGCTTTGTAACACCCTTAA
>CAMVSS010000201.1 GCA_947170195.1 uncultured Treponema sp.
CTGTCCACCTGAAAGCTCCCCAGGATATGCCTTTGATTTTCCATCGATTTCAACGAGGTTCAAAAGTTCCTGCACGCGCTCGGAAATCTGCGCTTTTGAAAGTCCTGATCTTTTCAGCGGAAAAGCGACGTTCGCCTCAACAGTCCGGCTTTTCATCAGGTTGAAGTGCTGGAAAATCATTCCGATTTTTTTACGTTCCTCTCGGAGAGCCTTTGAAGAAAGCGAAAGGAAATCTTTTCCACGAACGTTCACACTTCCAGAAGTTGGTCGTCCCAAAAGGTTTATAGCCCGGACGAGAGTTGACTTTCCAGCCCCTGAATAACCGATGATTCCGAAAATCTCGCCCGCTTTCACAGAAAGCGACACATCATCGACGGCGGTAAAAGCACCGTTTTCAGTTTGAAAAATCTTTGTTATGTTTTTTAGCTCTATAATAGTATTTTCTGACATAATCGCTTCCAGCTCCTTAAAGAATAAATAAAAAGGGCTGCCAAACTGACAGCCCCGGTTGTTTTTAGATTAAAGCTGTCCGCCCTCAACAACGAGCGAATCAGCATCCGACTTCGGACCATAAACAGCGCGCAAAGTTGCCTCGTAGTCAGCATGGAAGAAATTTTCTTTTCCAAGAGCCTTGATCTCATCGTTGAGCCAGTTCAAAAGCGAAGTGTTTCCCTTTGTGACTGCAGGAGCGATTGTATCAAGGGAACCGAGTGATTCGATTCCGACTGAGAAGCCAGGGTTTTCGATTGCCCACGCAAGAACTTCTGTGTTGTCAGTAGAGAGACCTGCACCGCGGCCATCGAGGAGCGCATTGTAAGCGTCTGAATACTGATCGAATTTCAAAAGATTTACCTGAGGATAGTTCTCGGTGAAGTAAGTCTCAGCAGTTGTTCCCTTTGAGACGATCAAAGTCTTTCCGTTCAAATCTTCCGGTTTTCTGATGAGGTCTTTGTCGCTAGAGACAACGCCGAGAGCACACTTCATGTAAGGAAGGGCGAAATCAACTTTTTCAGCACGAGCCGGTGTGACAGTGAAGTTTGCAAGAACAAGGTCAACCTTGCCAGTCTCAAGAACTTCAACACGGGCAGCAGCCTCAACAGGAACATACTTTACTTTTACGCCCAAGTCCTTTGCGATGCGCTCAGCGAAGTAAACATCATATCCCTGATATTTGCCGAACTCGTCAACATAACCGAACGGTTTTTTGTCGCTGAATACGGCAACCTTTATCGTCTTGCTCTTTTTAATCTGATCCACAGTGCGGAATTTCGGTTTCGCAAATGCGGAAACAGCGGTAAGTACGGCCAAAGAAGCCACGATGATTTTTTTAACTGATTTTTTCATATATCCACCTCACTTTTTTTAGTATGAAATTGTTATACCGCTTAATTACCTACCATGTCAATAGGTAGTGAGCGACGGCTAAAAGCCGAAAAAGTCGTGAGACGACTTTTTAGCGAGTCTCCGAGCAGCTGTGCTGCGAAGGCGTAGGGAGCCGGTCACCGAAGGTGAAAAAACTTGTGAGACAAGTTTTTAGGCGAGTCTCCGAGCAGCTGTGCTGCGAAGGCGTAGTGAGCGACGGCTAAAAGCCGGAAAAAGTCGTGAGACGACTTTTTAGCGAGTCTCCGAGCAGCTATGCTGCGAAGGCGTAGGGAGCCGGTCACCGAAGTTCTATCGCTTTCTCTCTTCAAATTCAAAGTTGCTCAGGAATTTCTTTGCGCGCTCTGTCTTTGGATTCGTCCAGAATTCTTCAGGGGTGCTGACTTCTACGATTTCACCGCCATCCATAAAGACGATTTTGTCTGCAACGGCGCGTGCGAACTGCATCTGATGAGTGACGATAAGCATTGTTTTTCCATCGTTCGCAAGGTTCATCATCACGTCGAGGACTTCGCGAACCATCTCCGGGTCGAGGGCGGCCGTAACCTCGTCAAAAAGCATGACCTCCGGATGCAGACAGAGCATACGCACTATCGCGACGCGCTGTTTTTGCCCGCCGGAAAGCTGGCGCGGATAGGAATTCTTTTTGTCAGCCAGTCCTACACGCTCAAGCCATTCCCCGGCCTCTTTTTCGACCTCCTTCATGTCAAGGTTCAGTTCATGCGCATGTTTCGGGCCGAGCAGGAGATTTTTCATTACATTGAGGTGCGGGAAAAGGTCGTAGCTCTGGAAGACCATGCCGATTTTCTGGCGGATCAAGTGCATGTCCTTCTGGCGGTTTGAAATCAGTTCGCCGTCGAGAAAGATTTCACCGCCCTGAATCGTCTCAAGTCCGTTGATACAGCGCAGCAAGGTTGATTTTCCGCAGCCGCTCGGTCCCAGAATGACGATGACTTCACCCTTTTCAACATTGAGCGAGATTCCTTTTAAGATTTCGTTTTCGCCGAAAGATTTTTTTATATTTTTAATTTCCAAAAGTGCCATGTTTTTCTCCTACAGCGTCTGTTCAAGTTTTTTTGCACAGAGATTCAGAATCCAGCAGACAAAAAAATACATCATGAAAATTACAAAATAGACCGCGATGCTTGCAGTCGGAATTGTAAGACGGTTTGCTTCGATGATTTGCTGACCGATTTTTACGACTTCGATTACACCGACGAATACGACAAGCGAAGTTGTCTTTATCATGCGGGTAATCAGGTTCATGGAAAGCGGAATCAGGCTGCGCAAAGTCTGCGGAATGATGATGTAGAAAAACACCTGCCGCTCGGTGAGGCCGATTGCCCGTCCGCTCTCATACTGATGTTTCGGAACGCTTTCGAGTGAACCACGCACCAGATCGCCCATTTCGGCGGTTCCCCAGAGAGTGAAAACAAGAATGCTCGCCGCCTCGCCGCTGAGCGAAACGTTGAACATCCTGGTAAGCCCGTAATAAGCGATGAAAAGCAAAACCATCTGCGGCATGATGCGCATTATCTCAAGGTAGATTTTGCTTATGATCTTGACAGCTCGCTTTTTTACGGTCATCAGCATTCCGAACAGGATTCCGAGCACGATCGAAAAGGCGACTGAAACCAGCGCAATCCACACGGTGACCCATAGCCCGCCCAGGAGACGAACAAAATTCGTGCCTTTAGTCAGGACTGAGAACGCGGTCGTGATGGCTGTCAGTGAGCCTGCGATATCAAAACTAACGCCCGAACTGAGCATAGCGAAGCCTCCTTTCGGCAAATGCGGCCAACAGAGAAACCGGCAGAAGCAGGATAAAATATGAGACGCAGAGCAAGGTCAGAGCTTCATCGGTTTTGTAGTAAAGCCCGATCAAGTCCTTGGCGACGTACATCAAATCCGCGAGGGCAACGGCGGAAAACACCGATGTTTCTTTTATCAAGAACATCACATTCGCACAAAATCCCGGAACTGAAACCGAGACTGCCTGAGGAAGAATGACATATTGAGTGACCTGACGACTCGTCAGTCCTATGCACTGAGCGCTTTCTATCTGAATTTTTGAGACGGACTCAAGCGCAGATCGGAATGTTTCTTCCATATAAGATCCGCCTAAAAAAGTCAGGCCGATTATTGCACACTGAACGGAGCCAAGTTTTATTCCCATGCGCGGAAAAGCGAAATACAGGAAAAAAAGCTGAATCAAGAGAGGGGTGTTGCGCGAAAGCTCGATGTAAACACCTGCCA
>CAMVSS010000202.1 GCA_947170195.1 uncultured Treponema sp.
CCATGAAGCCAGAATCCATGAACTCCTTGCTGCCAGTTGCGCTGAGCCCGAAGAGGTAGTTGATGAAATTCGAGCCGATAAAGCCGGCACCGCCAGTTACTAATATATTTGTTAGTTTTCTAGGCATAGTTTTCTCCATATAATTTTTTTTGCTTTTCAAAAGCAGTTTAGTTGAAAACGGAAAAGGGAAAGTGGAAAGTTATTTTTTTCGTGTACGCAAATTGAGGTCAGTTTTCAACTTTCCACTTTCCACTTTCAGTTCGTTTCAATCCATTTCCCGTTGATGTCAAAATATTCGACATTCGGATCGAATGCAGGGTGTTTGCCGTCTTTTTCTGAAAGAAGAGGCTCTATCTCAGGAGCAACGCTCTTCCAGTCAATTCCGATTGTAGGGTCGTTCCACATTAAGCCGCCCTCACCTTTCGGATCATAAAAATCCGTGCATTTGTAGGCGAATACGGCAGTCTCTGAAAGGACATAAAATCCGTGTGCGAATCCTTCCGGAATATAAAACTGATTCTGCTTTTCGCTGTCGAGAACAACTCCGTAGTATTTTCCGAATGTGGCAGAACCTTTTCGAAGATCAACGGCGACATCAAAAACCTTGCCGCTTACAGCCCGCACGAGCTTTCCCTGAGGGTGCCGGGTCTGAAAATGCAAGCCCCTGAGAACACCCTTGCTTGAAGAAGACTGATTGTCCTGCACGAACTTCATTTTGAGTCCGGCTTCAAAAAAATCTCTTTCGGAATAAACCTCAAAAAAGTATCCGCGCGCATCTCCAAAGACTTTAGGCTGAATCTCATATAAGCCTTCGAAAGTCTTTCCGTCAGAAGATGTACACTTCTTAAAGTCAAACATAAGTTGCTCCTAAAATTTAGGTTGCCACACAGATTTGAGATTCCTACGGAATCTCTTTAAAATAAATTCTACCTGATTTTGCGTAGCAAAATCGAATCTGTGTGGTATCTTTTTATTTTCCCGCTATGTATTTCAAGTATTCACCGTAGTCAGTTTTGTAGTCTGCCGCAAGCTCAAGCAGCTGTTCTTTGGTGAGCCAGCCGTTTGCATAAGCAATTTCTTCGATACAACTGACGTACATTCCCTGACGCTTTTCGATTGTGGCAATGAAGTTACTTGCTTCAAGGAGCCCGTCGTAAGTGCCGGTGTCGAGCCATGCCATACCTCGTCCAAGGAGCTCAACCGAAAGACTTTCTCGCTCAAGATATGCATTATTAACGGCTGTGATTTCAATTTCACCACGGGCAGAAGGCTTTACCTCGCTCGCAATTTTGACGACCTCGTTGTTATAGAAATAAAGGCCTGGAACCGCATAATTTGATTTTGGTTCTTTTGGTTTTTCTTCGATTCCGAGAACCTTGCCAGTTTTGTCAAATTCTACGACACCATAAGCTGTAGGATCTTTTACCATGTAGCCAAAAATAACAGCTTCACTGGCTTTTGATTCAATCTTTTTGCGTGCATTTTTAAGAGTCTGCGTGAAACTCTGACCATAAAAAATGTTGTCGCCCAAAACAAGAGCTACATCATCGTCTCCGATAAAATCTTTGCCAACGATGAACGCATCTGCAAGCCCCCTTGGCTTATCCTGAACGGCATACTCAAAGCTCATACCCAGCCATTTTCCGTCACCAAAAAGTTCTTTGAATAAAGAAATATCACGCGGAGTTGAGATAATAAGAACCTCGCGGATACCTGCGAGCATGAGACAACTCAACGGATAATAAATCATTGGCTTGTCATAAAGCGGAAGAATCTGCTTTGACACAGCTTTTGTAATAGGATAAAGACGAGTGCCGCTACCACCGGCAAGAATAATTCCTTTCATATTTGGTTATTCTAAGTCATAATAAATTCTTTTTCAATTGTGCAATGGGGGAAAATTTTGTATAATTCAACACATGGCAGTAATTGAACTCAAAAACGTAAGCAAAATCTATCAGATGGAAAAGGTACAGGTCAAAGCTGTGGACAACGCGTCTTTTAAAATCGAAAAAGGCGAATTCGCGGCTCTTTCAGGACCTTCCGGCTCTGGCAAATCCACATTGCTCAATATGATTGGCCTCATCGATTTGCCCAATTCCGGTTCAATTATTCTCGAAGGCACTGATGTTTACAAGGGAATAGATTTGGAAAAATCCAAAAAAGTTCCATTTAAACTTGATTCAAAACTCACAGAACTCCGTCGAAGCCATCTCGGATTCATTTTCCAGACTTTCAACCTTATTCCTGTACTTAATGTATGGGAGAATATTGAATTTCCTCTCACGCTCGGTCCTTCTCCTGCCAGCACCACCCTTTCGGCTTCCGAAAAACGCGACTGGATTGAATTTCTTTTGGAAACAGTCGGCCTTTCAGACTGGCGCAATCACAAGCCAAGCGAACTTTCCGGCGGTCAGCGTCAGCGTGTAGCCATTGCCCGTGCACTTGTCACAAAAGCCCCTGTAATTCTTGCCGATGAGCCGACCGCAAACCTCGACTCCAAAAACGGTGATCAGATTCTAGAATTAATGAAAAAACTCAATCAGGAACTCAAAACTACGTTCGTATTCTCAACACACGACGCAAAAATCGTAGCATTGAGCGATCATGTAATCAAAATTCGAGACGGAAAAATCCAAGACTAATAATCAAGATTAATTGTTATGTAAGTTCCTGCGGTGAGTTTTGAGAATTTGTGCTGCTCACCGGTTTCAGAATCAAAGCGAACCTTGCCGTATTCATATTTTGCGCCAATCTTCCAGTCACAATGCGGAAGAACCCTTGAAAAGATAATACCAGGCTTTACAAAGCCAGACCGATCCGTAAAGTTGTGGTTCCACTGAATAGCAGGCTTTATGTTTCGCTCTGGACCAAGCTTTGCCATTCCGATTTGCAGCGCAATACGATTTGTGAAATATTTTTCGGAAGCAGATGGATTCGGCTTGTATATATTCTGGAATTCAATATTAAATCCGAAGTATGGGAAATTCTCAGTCCACATACGGTAAGTTCCGATTGTTGAAACGACGCGGTTGAATGTAGAAAAATCCTGGAAATGAGAATTAAAAATTTCTTTGGCTTTTGTTCCGTCCTGCACCCTCGCAATAGTCTGACCGTAAACATCAAAATTGAAGAAAGTACGTTTGAGTTCCATACCGATAATCGGAAGCTGCGTAGTCGAATTTTTGTCTTCATCAGTCTCCTTAAGCTTGAACCGGCGACCAAAGAAATTTATTGATGTATTAAAAAAAATCAGTTCCAAACTTGATGCAAGGGACATATTCTCGGTTTTTGTTGAGCTGACGTTAGTTTCATCATTATACATAGCAAGAGCTGTAAATGTATGATTCCAGAAAGGAATTTTTATAATTCCGGAAATATACTCACGTGAATCGTAAAGAATATTCGTATACTGGGCATCATAAACGTTGCTATCTATTAAGTCTGTTGCCTGTGTGTCATCGGTAGAACTTATATTTTCCTTTTCATCATAGTAATCTGAGAACAGGCGGATATTTCCCCATATGGATTTCTTTTTACCAGCCGTTATATAAACCCGATCAAGCACCAGATAATCGAAATACATCTCATAAATATATAGAAGATGATTATTCTGCTCCTGCGCT
>CAMVSS010000203.1 GCA_947170195.1 uncultured Treponema sp.
CCATTCGCCGCTATCTAAAATTTTCATATCATCTGAGGAAATACCTGAAATCTCAAAATACAAAGAGCCACTAGAATCATTTGAACCAATTATGCGTCCGTTTTTGTCTAAAATTTTAATTTTTATCCCTAGGTTTGACAAGCTTGTATCTGGTGCCGCTATTGCCCTTGCATTGTTCCATGCCGCAACATAGTAGGTCTTGCGCTCGTATGGCGGAAAATCAACCTTGCTTCTCTCCCGGTAGCCCCCGCCAATAACTGTATATTTATACAAGTCTATTAAGCTGCGAGTTTCAACCTTGTATGTTCGATCTCTTCTCGGGTCAGCTGCTTTGTCATTGCATGCACTGATGAATTTTACAACAGGGATTGTCTTAGAATCCTTAAACATGCTTACAGCCGGCCATTGCGCTGGAATGTCATTCCAATTATCCCTGTAAGCTTTTCTGAATGACTCTCCGATACACCCCCATATTGTTGAAAACTTTGGTGTAAATGCTAATGTCCCCTTAAATTTATATGTCATGGTGCGGTTTTTCATGTTTGCCTCACCTTTTTCGCATTCAACATCAGGAACATAATAGATTTCGTCTGAGTGTTCGTTCCAATAGACTTCAAATTCCTTGCAAACGTTTATCCAGCCGTCATAGCACGAAAATATGTCGTATTCGCCAGGTCCTGGATTTCCTGTCCCAATAAATTCTCTAACCGACTTATTATATTCTGCAAATCCTGCCCTTATACGATTAAAACCGTCGTTGGCATCCTTTGCACCCTGCGGGTATTCCAGAATTGCGTCCCAATAAGTGCCCATCGCATATACCCACTGTTTCTTTGCTTCATAATCCTTGCCTTTTGCAAGAAGCTCATTGTACTTTGCTTCATCCGCAAATGCAGCCCCCGCCGCGGCAAGCAGAACCACCGCGACAAATAGTTTTGTCAGTTTCATTTATTTTTCTCCTGTTTTTCCTTAAAATTTTCGCGTATTTGTTTCAAACATAAGCTGTAAAAATCAGAATTGTAATCACTGGCTTTTTCAACGTAGACAATGTTAATGCCGAATGATTCTAGAGACTTTAACTTGGCAGAGTGAACAGATTTTGTTTTTTCATCAGCAAAACAGTCATCTTTTAAGTCGTAATAGTTTATCTGATTGTTTTTTAAGCGATTAAGAATTGTCTTTCTGTAATTGAGAATCCACCAAAGGTCTATTTCATCATTACACAGGGAAAGCCCCAGAATATCGATTGTTGTATTGTCCTTAAAGAAATATTCCAGCCAAGAAACTGATTTTCGATTTTTTTTCTTTTCAAAATTTTTTTCTGAATAATCTTGAATTACAAAATCCTCAATCCGTTTTAGATTTTTTGTATATTGCTCAAAACTCAGGCAGATTGTCGATGGCTGCTTAAAATATCCATGTATAAAGAAAATCGTTTTTTGATGTTTATCATAGGTGAAGTCAAGTCGGCGATATAAAAATTTGTCCTTGTAAGTAAGTTCTTTTTCCTTTGGATCGCTTTCATTTTCTAATAACTTTACCTTATTGATTACAAGATTATTATCAAAATTTGTAGTAAGAATTACATTGTATAGATTCCAAAGTTTATGGACAAAATTAGACTTGTCCGCAATATATTCTTTTACTAATTTCTGGATTTCTTTTGAATCAGAAATTCGTTTGCAAAGCGATTCTAGAAAAATTGTAGGAGAAAGATTTTCAAAAGCCTCTATTTTGTTTTCTGCTTCAATCTGTTTGCTTTCAACAAGTTTATCTTGTACAAAGGAAAGTATATTTTTCCAGCTGATTTTTTGAGCATCGCTTATTCCATTTCCTGCGAGTAAAATTCTGCTTTCATTCCTAAGCGGGCTTACTTTATTTTTGTCGGATTTTCCCATTTTTTATTTCCTTGGCAAAGTAAACAGCGGGGACTGCTCTTTTGCCATATCCCCGCAAAAGTATGCTGATTTTATTCCGCATTGCGAACAACGCGGAACCCTGAACTATAGTTTCCACCTCGTTTGTCACATACTCTGTTTCCGCCTCTTCCACCTTGCAGGAAACAAAGCTCGCAGTCAGTGCCGCGCACAAAGTAAGTGCGAAAGCCCCAAAGAATTTTCTCATTTTTTCTTCTCCTTTTTATTTATCCAAACGCAAAAAGGCACCGCACCCACGCAAAAATGTTCTTGCATGGGCCGGTGCCCTTCTGTTTCTGTGCTGAATTTATAAAAAGACGGAATTATCCCTTCACTGAACTGAACTGAACTGAACTGAACTGAACTGAACTGAACGAAGGTAGCGATTTGTCATAACACTGTCAATAGTTTTTCCGCAAATTTCTCGCATTTTTCGTTCGCTCCGCAGTTAAGATTGCTTTCATTAAAAATAATATAACAAACGCAAGCGGTTTTGCAATAGGATGACGATTCCGAAAAGGCTCTGTCTCACGATGCCCGCGCTCAAGCCGATTCCGGCGACGATGAGAGCGACCTCTCCACAAGAACGTGATAAAATGGCTTCTGGAAAAGGACGAATGATTCCGAAACTGGTTCGGAATGGCGGGAAAAATGATAGAATCCTTCCGAGGTGCTTTATGGAAGAACTTAAAGACAAGAACGGGCTTACCGAAAAAGAATTCCTTGCGCGGTACAGCGACAAAGGGTACGACAAGCCGTCGGTCACGGCGGACATTCTGGTGCTCGGCTCCAACTCGGATTTTTCGGGGTTCAGGATTCTTCTCGTGAAGAGGGGCGGACATCCGTTCCTCGGCTCGTGGGCGCTCCCCGGCGGGTTCGTAAGGAAAGACGAGACCGCGTACCAGACGGCGGCGAGGGAGCTTTCGGAGGAGACTGGGCTTCAAAACGTGTATCTCGAACAAATCTACGCGTTCACGAACCCCCGTCGCGACCCCAGGACGCGCGTCATGAGCATCGCCTATCTCGCGCTCGTCTGCGGCTTTGAGGATGTGGCGGGAAGCGACGACGCAGCGGATGCCGCGTGGTTCGACATGACCGTGAACGAAAGCGGAATCAGGATTTTCTCGGCCGAGCGCGGTGTGGAAATCTTCTATGAAATCGAGCGGGGAATCTTCCAGAACGGAAAAATCCGCTACGAAAACTGGGTCGCGAAAAGTTCTGGCGGTGAAAAACTCGCGTTCGACCACATCGAAATCGTAATCGAATCCCTCCTCAAACTGAAATCGAACTTCTACAACTCCGACCTCGCCTTCAACATGATTGGCGACTTCTTCACGCTCCCGGATTTGCAGTCGCTCTACGAGCTTGTCCTCGGAAAAAAGCTCTACAAGACGAATTTCCGCGCGATGGTCGCTGACAAAATCCAGGCGACCGGCGAAAAGCGCAAATCCATGACGAGCGGAAAAATGTCGGCGGAGTATGTCTACGACAGCTCCTCCAGAGCCATGGGGGCAGAAACGAGTTCGGAATGACGAAAAATCGACAAGATGTGTTATGATGAAGCTGTATTTTTCGCTGAAAAATGCTTTCAGCATCTGCACCAAGCCTTCCTCAATGTCGGGCGGTGAATACGGAGCATTTTGGTGGGGAGGGACGAAGCCGGCTCGGACGGGGCTGGCACAAAGATTCTCCTG
>CAMVSS010000204.1 GCA_947170195.1 uncultured Treponema sp.
CCTCGGTGCGCATCAGATAAATTCGCTCGTTTCGGAGAACATAGACTGGCTCACCGAGCGATTCAACGTGGTTCATCAGTGCGGCGCAAAAGACGCTGATGCGATGCCTAAAAATAAAAACGGTTATTTCCTTCATCCGTTCATCTATAACGAGATGTGCGACGTGATTGCCTGCGCCGATGTCGTGCTTAGCCGCGCTGGTGCAAACTCCATCTGGGAATGCTCCGTTCTCGGAAAGCCGATGGTGCTCATTCCGCTATGTGGCTCGGGAACTAGGGGCGATCAGGTTGACAATGCCCACTATTTTGAGGGAAAAGGTGCCGCAATCGTCCTCTTGAAAGATTATGCTGAATCAGCTTACTTGAAAGGCGCGCTCGAAAAAATGCGCGATGCCGAATACAGGAACCGCGTTGCCCAGTGCTCAAAGGCTCTTTCCTCTGGAAAACGCCCCGCATTGGTGATTGCGAATCTTTTGTTCTCTGACTCAAAAAAGCCTTCGGAGGATTTCCAATAGATGACTTTCACTTTCCTCGACATGGTTTTCTTCATACTGATTCTTGTTTTTGCGGTCTCGGCCGCGATAAACGGTTTCATAAAAGAGCTTTTCAGCAAGCTCGCGGTTGTTGCCGGAATTATTGCCGCAGTTTATTTTGGGGCGACCCTCGCTCCATATTTCAAGCAGATAATCGACAATTCCACGGTTGACCTGATTCTTTCGTTCGTCCTGCTCTTTATTACGGCTTTCCTTGCCGTAAAAATCATTCAGATTCTGTTTGCGGGCGTTTTTTCAAGCGAGATTATGGGCAGTCTGGACCGCGTCCTCGGTTTTGTCTTTGGGGCTGTCGAGGGTTGTGCCATCGTTTGCTGTATTATAATCATCCTGAAAGCCCAGCCGTGGTTTTCTGCCGATTTTTTGAACCGAAGTACGGTTGTTAATTACCTTAGCCCGTATCTCGATTCACCGATCAAAAAAATCTCAGGAATTTTTGCCTAATGTTTGAAAATCTTCTGTATCAGAATGCTTCTTCTCTTTTAAAAGATGACATATTGAACTCCCGACTGCCTGGTGCGATTCTTTTGAGCGGGCCTGAGGCGAGCGGAAAGCTGACTTGCGCCCTTGAGCTGGCAAGAATCCTTGCGTGCACAGCGGACGGTCAGAATGGCGAAAGGGGCGCGTGGAACTGCACTTGTCCTGCCTGCAAAAAGAGCAAGGAGCTTTCGGACCAGAACCTTCTTCTCGCAGGTCCAAGGGATTGCGCGCTTGAGATACTTGCGGCGCGAAGAACTTTCCTTCAGGCTGCTTACAACAATTCTCCGCATATCGCCGCTGCCCGCTATCTTTTTATACGCTCGGTTCGAAAACTGACCTTGCGCTTTTCTCCGGTGCTCTGGGAGGATGATGACAAAAAAGTGTCTAAGATATCTCCTCTTACGCTTGCGATCGCGGACGACCTTGAGAAACTGAATCCTGAAAAAGACCTTCTCGAGAACGATGAACTGCAGAAAATCTGCGATTCCATAGTCGAGAACTGCAAGAAGCTTGAGACGGGATTCATGTACAGTTCTCTTCCGGTAAGCCAGATTCGAAAAGCTTCCGCATGGGCGCGGCTTAAGTCTGTCTCAGGAAAAAAGGTTTTCATCATCGAGAATGCGGACAGAATGCTTGAGAGCGTCAGAAATGCGCTGCTGAAAATCCTTGAGGAGCCGCCTGAGGACCTTCTTTTTATCCTCACGACGTCAAACCGCGGTGCCGTAATGCCGACAATCCTTTCCCGTGTCAGAACGTACACTTTTTCCCAGAGAACGCTCCCGCAGCAGCATGAGGTTATCTCAAGGGTTTTCCACGAGAGCCACAAAGATGACGATACAATAGAAACTTTTTTGCAGAATTACCTTCCGCTCTCGCCGGACAAAATCAAGCAAACCGCCTCCGATTATTTTTTTAAGCTCATGGACGGTCAGATTGTTCTTCCCGATGCGATATCCAAAAGCTGTGCTGATTTTGAGAACCACGCGCTCTTCAAGATTTTTCTTACCGGAATCCTTGAGGCAGCTTCTTCCGGAGAAAAATCACCGTCAAAAGCCGAGGCTGCTTTTAAAATCAGCGAATTCGTTCGCGGATGCTACAATGATGTGAACATTTACAACCAAAGCTATAAAGCCGCCATTGAAAAACTCACCCGCGATCTTTCGTCGGTCAAAAAGGAATACAATGCTTAGATTTCATTAAGGAGCCATGATAAAAAAGTACATCCTTGAACTTTTTATCATGGCCGAGTTCTTGCCGTTGGCAACAACCCGCGATCCGTTGCCTCCGTGCAATGTCGCTAACGCGAAGTTTTATAAGGAGATTTGAGATGCAGGATTTTCAGAAACGTGTTTCGCAGAAACTTGAAAAACTTTCAAATGCGGAAATTCAGAAATTCGTCTCGGAGCTGTCCCTCAGAAATGAGATGTTCAATGCGATTTTTCAGTCGCTTCCGTCCGGGCTGATTGTTGTTGATGAGAATTTTCACCTTATAAAAATCAACAAGGCTGCCGAGCGTTTCCTGCCTTTCTCCGTCCATCCCGAGGAGGCAAAATCTTCGGTTCCTGTCTGGGGCATGATCGGTGATGACGAAATAGCAAAATTTCTCCGCGATGCATACGAAAACAACCGCACGAATCTGACGAACGAATATACAGTCACGACTTCCGGAGGCTCGGTACGCTTCCTTGAAATCTACCTGACGCCGTTCATCCAGAGTTTTTCGGATGACGAGAAAGATTCAATCGGCTCAATCATACGAATCGCTGACATAACGGACAAAAAAAATCAGGAAATACTTCTTCACCGCATGGAGACTCTTGCCGGGCTTACGAATATTGCGGCAAGCGTGGCGCACGAGATAAAAAATCCGCTGGGCGCGATAAGCATTCATATCCAGCTGATTCAGAAAGCCTTGAAGAAAAAACGCGATGGGGATGGAATGCTCCCTGACAAAAAATTCGCTGAAAATTATCTCGATATCGTCAATCAGGAAATCGACAGGCTTAATAAGATCGTGGTTGATTTTTTGATGGCGGTGCGACCGATTGATGCGAACCTGGAGCTGGTGAACCCCAACAAGCTGCTCGTGGATTTCATAAACTTCTTCAAGCCGGAATTCTCCGAGAAAAACATCGATATGGAAACAAAGCTTTGCAAGAGCGATGTCAGGCTGCTGATAGACAGAAAGCTGTTCAGGGAAGTTATTGTCAATCTGGCTCAGAACGCGATTTCAGCAATAGAAAAAAAATACGAAAAGGATCCGTCCAAAGCTCACGGAAAAATAAAAATTTCATCCAAGATAGAGGACGACATGTTCTTCTTGTATTTTTCTGATGACGGAATAGGAATGAGCGAGGAGACTGCTTCCAGGGTCTTCGAGCCGTATTTTACGACAAAAGCGAACGGAACCGGGCTTGGCATGGCCATGTCATACAAGATCATAAAGGAATTCTCCGGTGATATCCGCATAAATTCAACTTTCGGTCAGGGAACTGAATTTGTGATCTGCATACCTG
>CAMVSS010000205.1 GCA_947170195.1 uncultured Treponema sp.
GGAACTTCCAGAGCATAGCGGACGCTTACCGTGCTGGAAACGCTGGACTCGCTGAACGGAGTCATGTCAAATATGTCGCGGATTTTTCCGTTGCGGTCAATGTATGCGATCGAAAGAGGATGCGGAGTGTTTTTCATCCAGAAGTGAAGGATCTGATCTTTCTCGAAAACAAAAAGCATTCCTGTGCCGTCGGGAATGTTTTTTCTGAACATGAACCCCCGGTTGCGCTCATCGACTTTTACAGCGATTTCCGCCGTTACGCTGATTTTTCCAGAATCCTGAGTTTCTATCACAAGCTCTTTTACAGGGAGCTTTATTTTTTCGCCGCACGAGCAGAGTGAAACGCATGCCAGGGCGAGAAAGATAATCATCAATTTTTTTTCGATTTTTTTCATTTTTGGCAGTCTGATATCAAAGGGAATCAAGGAAGTGCTCTTTTGCCTGCTCGGCAGTCGTCTTCTGAACATTCGAAGATTCGGTTTTCTTTTCGTAAGCCTTCGCGTCAACATATTTGAGGGCGAGAGGTTTTTCGAGCGACATTATGACGGAATCATCGCGCCAGACGGATTTTTTCGGAGAAATCTCGACCGGATTCCCGTATTTCTTGCAAAGCTCGGAGAAAACCGAATAGTGGTCAACCTTGCTCTGGTCAAGATTTATGGTGATTATATAAAGCTTTTCCTCCGAAAACTGAAACCAGCACCTTTCGAGGAAAGAGAACGGCTCGTAAGTCGCATCCGTCTCGATAAGAGTCTCGCCGTCCGTCGGGGAAAGCGAGACATCTCGGTCTCCGCGGTAGCCGAACTGATGGTCCTTCTTGAGCGCGTCCTTAAGCTCGTCAACCGACATACCGAGCTGAACCTTGGCAAATCCTGACGGGAGAGCCGACGCAGAGAAAATTGTGCAGATAAGAAGGAAAGCCACCAAAAGTTTTTTCATCGCTCTTTAAGCTCCGCGACGATCGACTTGACCGCCTGCTTCCGGTAAAAATCAGCCTGCTTTATAAGCTCCAGACAGTCAGGAATGAAGATTTTGCCCTTTACGAGCTTGATCAGAGGGCTTGACTGGAATTTAAAAATCCAGAGATTCTTTTCCTGAGTTGTGAGACCGCACATTGTCGCGATGTCATCGATTGTCAAGGAAGTCTGGTATTCCGTACTCTTTTTAATTTCGATCCTTGTTTTTTCAACCTGAAGGGCAAGCATGTCCGTCATCTTTGCGAGCGGATTTCCGCTGAGCATAGTATTCGCAAGCTGACGGTGCATAGACCAAAGCCGCTCCGCGAGCATGATCGTAAGGCGCGCAACCAGCTGCGCCTGTGTCGCAACCATCTGATTGAAGTTCGATTTGTTTACAGTCATGAGGCGGCAGTCCTCGGTCGCAATCGCAGAAGCCGAGCGAGGCTTGTTTTCGAGAAGAGCCATCTCACCGAACATATCGCCTTTTTTGAGCATGGCAAGAGTCATCTCCGTACCGTTGACGAGCTTCGAAATCTTGACCTGACCTTCCTGAATGATGAACATATCGGCTCCGCTCTGGCACTCAGTCATAATCATCGTGTCTTTCGGATAAATGCGCAGAAGGTCCTGGTTCGACTCAAGGTAAACCGCCTTGCTGACAGACTTGAGGGCTACGAAACGCTTCATCGCGGCCTGTGCGTGCGGTCCCGTCTTGCAGAGCTTTATGTACTGGTAATAAGCGAAAGAAGCGATGCTGTAATTTTTTAAGTTGTCATAGTAAACGGCGACGTTGTAAATCTGATCGGGGAGATCCGAAGAAGAGTCGCTCAAAGTCTGAACCATGAGGGTTTCGTTCAGGACGCGCATTCGGTGGGCGAACGTTCTGATTATCTTCATTGCGACAGGTGTATTTTTTTCGATAAGCTCAGTGTACTGGTCACGGAGGACGGAAATGCAGACAACGTCTGACATGGCGACGACAGTCTCGATCTGAGAATGCTGGGACATGCAGGAAATGACGCCGATAAAGTCACCTGGGCCGAGCACCTGAGGAGGCGTTCCCGGGCGTTCATTCTGAATGTGAACCTTTACGTTTCCGCTCTGAATGATCAGAAAGCGGTCCGTATTTTCTTTTCCTTCGACAAGTATGTACGTTCCCTGACGGAAATTAACAAAAGATAACTGCAACAATTTTTTCTTCCTTCCCTGAACGGACAGGAGGAAAGATTCTGACAGGCAGACCTGAAAATCCCCTCCGATATTCTTCCGGAAACCGCAGCATTCCGTTTTTCCAGAAGCAATTCATTATATCTTATTTTAAGTTAAAAGTCTTTAGTTTTTTATCGGCTTTTTTGCTTATCAGTATGAAGGAAACTTAACTTTTTTTGATGACACAGAAGCCGCGATGCAGTTTTTCAGAATTTTCCGACGAAAATAATCTCGCTTTCAAGGGAGATGCCCGTTTTTTCGAGAACTATTTCCCGCACTTTCTCGGAAAGCTTCCTTACGTCGCTGGCAGCAGCCGTTCGATTCGGATTTATGATGAAATTTCCATGCCAAGGTGCAATCTGCGCCCCGCCGACAGAAAATCCCTTAAGAGCGCACTCGTCGATAACTTTTCCCGCGATGATTCCATTCGAAGCATCGTTCTTGAACGCCGAGCCGGAGCTTGGCGAGCGAAAATGCCCCTTCTCTTTTCTTGAGGCGATGCATTTTTCAGAAAGATCAGCATCAAATCCGTCATGCACGCGGAATTTTGCAGAAAGAATTATAAAAGGTGAAAGCATTCCATCTGCCAAAACATTCACCTGGAAAGGCGATTTTTTATATCCCCAGTCGGAATCATTTTTCTCGTAAACATGAATCTGCATGTCGGACAAATCAAGATATTCAACGCTGACAAGATTGTCGGCCGCGCTAAGCCCGAAGCAAGTCGCGTTCATGTAAAGCGCGCCTCCGCACGTGCCTGAAAGACCTGTAAACCCTTCAAATCCGCCGAGATTGCTCTTCCTGCAGAAAGAAATCACGCTCCCCCACGAAGCGCCGCATCCGATGCCGAGCACGTGAGCATCCGAGGGATCTGCGGTCACTTCATTAAGCTTGCGGGTGGAAATTACGGCATCAAGCCCGACGTCGCTTATGACGACGTTCGAGCCGCCGCCAAGGACGAAAAAGCTGATTTTAACTTCCAAAAACTTTCGGACTGCAAAAACAAGGCTTTCGGAATCATTCGGCTCCAGAAAAATCCTGGCAGAGCCTCCCACGTTCATCGTCGTATGCTTTGAAAGCGGCTCGCTCAATTTTACAGAGCCGCGAAAAGCTTCGTCATCAGAAAAAAATTGCAAAAGATTTTCGATTTTTACCGTATCCGTCGTGTCAGCCATAGGAAAAATATTTTACAGCATTTCGCCAATAAATAAAATTGCCTCAATTTATCAAAAATCTCGAAAACCTCGACAGTTTTGATAAATTTGAGTTACAATATATGTTGAAGTAAATTTAAAGAAAAAAAATCGGAGCGGGTCATGAAAAAAAGTTCTGTTTCAAGAAAATCTATACTCTCGTATAGGGGGGGGCGACAAAT
>CAMVSS010000206.1 GCA_947170195.1 uncultured Treponema sp.
AAGAAGCTTCCATTGTGACTTTGCTTTCATCGATTTCAAGTTTTTCAGCGATGAGTTTCTGGATTTTTACGAACAATTCGTCCATGATTTTCTCCTTGTTTTGCGCATTATGCCCGGTTAGGAGCATAATGCGTTTGTTTTGTTAACCGTTTACTTCAGGTGTGATTACCTGACGACCACGGTAGAAACCACATTTTGGACAAACATGGTGTGGCATAACAAGGTTACCACAGTTGCCGCAAGCAACAAGCTGTGGAGCTTCAAGATGCATGTTTACACCGCGTCGTCTGCGTGTGCGAGCTTTTGATGTTTTCGCTCTAGGTACTGCCATATTATAAACCTCACTATATAATTTTATGAATAACGGGATTTATACTATAACAGTTTCCACCCGAATGTCAATTATTATTACATACAAAGTTTCTGTTGTCAATAATTTTTTAATGACAAAAATCGAAAAAATGTCAAATTAGGTGTTATATTTTGATTTTATAGCTTCTTCCACGATTTTTGGGACCATTCCTGATATGTCTCCGCCGAATTTTGCCAGTTCTTTTATGGAGCTTGAGCGGACTATTCCGTATTTTGCCTCGGTCGGGAGAAAAAGCGTCTCTATTCTTGAGTCGAGGTTGTGGTTTAAGAGAGAAAGGTCGAATTCGTATGCGAAATCATTTGTGTTGCGAATTCCCCTTAAGAGAATGTTTGCGTTGTTTTTTTCGGCGTATTCTACTATGAGCTTATCCCAAAGGTGTACCGTGACGTTTTTGTAGTCTTTTGTGAGTTCCTTGAGCATGGCAAGCCTTTCTTCCGGTGAGAAAAGGTGCGCTTTGTTCGGGTTGTATGCAACTACTACGTCTAGTTTGTCGAAAAGCTTGCTGCCCCGCTCGATTATGTTTAGGTGTCCGTTTGTTGGCGGGTCGAAAGTCCCTGGAAATACTGCAGAGGTCATATTGAAATTAATTTAACATGTTTGACTGTTTGAAACAAGTGATGTATTATTTAGGCATGAAAACATCTAAAACTATTAATGCAGCCGTTTTCTCTGCGGGTTGTCTTATGCTCGCGGGGATTGTCGTTTCTTGTGGGAGTGCGAAGGTTGAGCCTGCCGCTCCAGAGCCGGTTCCAGTCGTTGAGGAGCCAAAAGTTGAAGAAGTTGCCCCTTCTCCTGCCCCTTTGGAAGAAGAACCAACTCCTGTTGTTGAAGAACCTGTTGTCGAGGCTCCGGTCGAAGCCGCTGATGCAGACGATGAATATTCCCGCTCTGTTGGTGCGGTTGCCGTTGACCGTGACACTTTCGTTGATGATAAAGAAAAAGTTCTTCGCATCATCTCTGAGCTTGACGGTATAATGAAGAACCTTGATTACAACTCATGGCTTCCGTATGTAGAGCCTTCTTCTATAGATTACTGGAAGCTCCGTAAAAATCTTCAAAAGGCAGAAAAACGTCTTCCTGTAAAAGGAATCAAACTCCGCGATTTGCAGGATTATTTCAAACAGGTGTTTGTTCCTGCACGCAAAGGAAGAACTGTCACCGAAATCCGATATATTTCTGATTCCTATATAAAAGCGGTTCAGGTTCAGGAGCGCGAGCCGGGAGAAACCGAGGATCACGTTACGGTTTATTATTATTTCAATAAAAACAATGGAAGGTGGATGGTTCATCTTCCGACAAATGAAGAACTGAACTAAAATCGCGTTGTTTTGTCGCAATCATGCTAAAAATAATGTTGATTTTTGCAGTCGTATGTTTTATAATCTTTAGTTAAGTGTTGTTTCACTTTGCTTAGGAGGAATATTTCTATATGAAATCAATGAAAAAATTAACTTGCACAGCTTGTGCATTTCTTTTGACATTCTCTTTGATCGCTCAGGAAAAATCTGCTGAGGAAGATTACTTGAGCACTGTAGAAGATGTCGTAATTACAGAACTTGCAAATTCAGACGAGCGAGACAATAAGCTTGTTGCTCTTCAGTATCTTGAGAATGCAGTCGAAGAAGGCCGTGTTTCTCCGGATATGATGGTTGCGCTTGATCATCTTGCTGGCGAAGGAATCAACACTCAGTCAAGACAGAGTGGCCGCCTTGTTAACAATTATCCAGATATTCGTGCAAAAGCATGTGATCTTCTTGCAAAAGTTCCATCAGAGGAGTCAAAGACAACTCTCAAAAATATTGCTCTTGCAGACAACGAGCCAATGGTAATTACTGCTGCGGTTCGCTCGCTTGGTGAAATTGGTATGAACGACAATGATGATGTCGTTAATACAATTGCATGGGCAAACAAAAAGAATGCTGTCCTCAATCCAACAAGTTCACTTGCTCTTGAGGTTCTTATTGCTTACGAGAAAATTGCTGACAAGGTTCAGGACAAAGGTTCTATGATTCAGTCTGTAGGTCAGATTGCTACAAATTATCATTATGTAAAACCTGTTCGTGACAGAGCTCTTGCTCTTCTCAAAACTCTTCAGTCTGGAAATAACAACTCAAAGAAAAAGGAATCTAAATAATTAGATTTCAGTGTCTTTAAAGGCGGAGTCGGTTCTTTTGGAGCGATTCCGCTTTTTTTTATGATTTTATTTTTAATATTGAAATTTTCTTTTGTTTATCTCTTGTAGATTTTATTTAAATCGCTTAAAATTGTATTAATTAAAAAATGTTTTGGGGGGCGTATGAAACCTATTATATTAGCATCTTCTTCTCCTCGTCGGCAGGAAATATTGAAACTGCTGAATATTCCTTATCAGGTTAAGGTTTCCAATTTTGATGAGGAATATCCGCCTGACATTCCACTTGAACAGGTTCCGGAGTATTTGGCAAGTCGTAAGGTTGATGCTGTGGCGCGCACGTATCCTGCCGGGCATGAAATTCCATGGATTTTGGGAGCCGATACAATGGTCCTTTTGGACGGAAAACTATACGGTAAGCCTGCTGATAACGAAGAAGCCGAAAGGTTCATGCAAGATTTTCAAGGGAAAACTCATCAGGTGATTACGGGGCTTGCGCTTTTCAACGGCGATTTGTTGTTTGCTTCAAGCCGAACTTCCATTACTAATGTTACTTTCGCGCCTATGACTCAGGAAGAAATTGAATGGTATGTCGAAACCGGTGACTGGCATGGTGTTGCTGGCGGATACCGTATACAGGGGTTGGCGTCATGCTTCATCAAAAAAATCGAGGGTACGAATTCCAATGTAGTGGGATTGCCTATTTTCGAGCTTTATGATATGTTAAAAGAACAGGGCTATTCTATTCTTGAATAGTTTTTGTCGGGCTTTGTACAAGGCTGTTGGCTGGAGCAAAGTTACGTAATTATCCGGTCCGTATATTGCGGACACGAGAACAAGAGACGGTGGAATTTTAATTAATTCCGGTGAAGGAGAAACTCAATGGCAGTTGTAACCATGAAGAGTTTGCTTGAATCTGGCGTACATTTCGGTCACCAGGTTAAACGTTGGGATCCACGCATGAAGAAGTATATCTTCGCAGAGCGCAATGGTATCCATATCATCGACTTGCAGAAGACAATCGCTT
>CAMVSS010000207.1 GCA_947170195.1 uncultured Treponema sp.
AAAGAAAAGCCTTCTGCGGTATCTCAACCTCACCAACCATCTTCATTCTTTTCTTTCCTTCCTTCTGCTTCTCCAGCAGCTTTTTCTTCCTAGATATGTCGCCGCCGTAACACTTTGCGAGGACGTCCTTTCGGACAGGATTTACGGTTTCACGCGCAATAATCTGGCTTCCGATAGCTCCCTGAATAGCGATCTTGAACTGCTGTCTGCTGATTTCGCCCTTGAGACGCTCGCAGACTTTCTTCGCATGGGCCGCAGCCTCAGGTTTGTAAGCAAGCTGGGCAAGCGCATCGACAGGCTTGCCATTGAGAAGAATATCAACTTTTACAAGTTCAGTCTGCTGATAATCAGTAAGCTCATAGTCAAAAGAAGCGTATCCTCGGCTGTAACTCTTGAGGCGGTCATAGAAATCAAACAGAACCTCGGCAAGAGGCATCTCATAAATAAGCTCGACACGCTTTTCGTCGAGGTAGGTCATGTTCTTCTGAACTCCGCGCTTTTCCGTGCAGAGGTTCATTATTGAGCCTATGTACTCCGTAGGGGTGATGATCGACGCGCTGATATAAGGCTCCCATGCCTCCTGAATCTTTGTCTCAGGATATTCAGTAGGGTTGTCAACGATCTGCTCTGTTCCGTTCGTAAGCTTTATTTTGTACTGAACTGACGGTGCCGTAAAGATAACAGCCTGATCATAATCGCGCTCAAGGCGCTCCTGAATAATCTCAAGGTGCAGGAGTCCCAAAAATCCGCATCTGAATCCGTTTCCGAGTGCCAGAGAATTATCTTTCTCATAGATAAGGGATGCATCGTTGAGCTTCAGCTTTTCCATGCTGTCCTTCAGCTCCTCGTAATCATTCGAATCCATCGGGTAGATTGATGAGAACACGACAGGTTTTACATCTTTGAAGCCAGGCAGAGGCTCGTCCGCAGGATTTGCCGCAACCGTTACGGTATCTCCGACTCGTACATCGCTTACGGTCTTTACTCCGGAAATGATGTAGCCGACATCCCCCGCCTCAAGATACGGCTTTTCCTCATAGTTGATTTTAAAGATTCCGGTCTGCTCGACCTTGTATTCGCTTCCGTTCGACATGAAGCGGATTACGTCGCCTTTCTTTATCCGTCCCTCTTTTACGCGGATATGAATGATTACACCACGATACTCGTCATAATGACAGTCAAAAATCAATGCCTGGGCTTTTCCCTCAGGATCACCTGACGGCGGCGGAAACTTCGTTACGATAGCCTCCATAAGCTCGTCGACACCTTCTCCGGTCTTTGCGGATACAGGGACAGCATCGGAACTGTCGAGTCCGAGGTCATGGTCGATCTGTCTTTTTACAGCCGGAAGATCCGCGCTCGGCAAATCTATCTTGTTGATTACAGGAACGATCTCAAGGTCCTGCTCCATCGCAAGGAAAAGGTTTGAGACGGTCTGACTCTCAACACCCTGAGAAGCATCGATCAAAAGGAGCGCACCCTCGCAAGAAGCGATGGCACGGCTGACCTCGTATGAGAAGTCTACATGTCCAGGAGTGTCTACGAAGTTCAGCTCGTAATCATGGCCGTCTTTCGCATGATAAGGAATTGTGACCGCCTGGCTCTTGATAGTGATACCGCGCTCGCGCTCGATATCCATATTGTCAAGAATCTGATTCGTCATGTGGCGGTCGTCAATAATCTGAGCTTTCTGAATAAGACGATCTGCAAGTGTCGATTTTCCGTGATCGATGTGAGCTACGATACAGAAATTTCGCTTGTATTTCATTTCCATAGGTTTGTTTCCTTAAAACTAAAAATAATACGGGCTGTTCAACGAAGCTGACAAAACCATGCTTATGTCGAGATAACCCTTCTTCCTGTTTTTCGTATCGAAAGAGACGAACATGGCTGTCTTGTCGTCATCAAACTGAATGTCGCGTATTTGAATCGGATCTGACTCAGAAAATCCACTTTCGTCCGCAACAGAACCTTTCAGAACATATTCTATCGAATATTTCTTGTTGCTAGAAGTGGATACGGGTATTAATTTCATTCCAAAAATCGGAAGGAATGAATTTGCGATTATATCTCCGCTGTAGATGTTGTAGCCCGGATTTTCAGGGCGGACAGCAAGATAGACAGCGACTTTCTGTGGCTCTTCCTCGCCACGTGCGTATTTTATTTCGATTATGGACTTGGCGGATTTTTTCATCATCGCGCTCTGCAAATCCTCAAAGGTCGTGATTTTTGTTCCATCGACCTCGACAATGACATCTCCGATCTTTATGTGAGCGCGGCTTGCGCTGCTGCCAGGGAATACATACTGGACCTCAACGCCGACATCCTTGCCAGCATCCTTTTTTGTATGACCAAAACAGCCGAGCCACGGATGGTTGACCTTTCCGCCGGCATAGAGAGCAGGAAGAACGCTCTTGAGGTACTCTACAGGAATGGCAAAGTTCAGTCCGGAATAGTCAAGGATTCCTGCAAAAACGATAGCCTGAACATTTCCGTTCTCATCGATACAAGGACCGCCCGAATTTCCGGAGTTTACGGCGGCATCAATCTGCATTACGTTTCCGAGCGAGAAAAGCTTTCTGTCGGTCGCGCTTACAATTCGGCCGGTAAGGGTTCTTTCGAGCCCGATAGGAGAGCCTATGGCATAAATCTTGTCTCCGACATCAAGATCCTCGCTTGAGCCTAAAGAAAAGACGTATTTTGGCTCCACTTCCGCTTTGACAAGCGCAAGATCGATGTCCGAATCCCATCCGATGACTTTCGCAGGAATTCTGTTCTCGCTGTCATCGGCAAGCTTTATATAAAGACGTGTGTATCCCTCATTTTTTGGATCAACGACATCTGCAATTACATGATGATTTGTAATAAGATAGCCGCTCTTCGAGATAAAAAAGCCTGATCCTATTACGCGGTCGGCATATCCCATGCCGTTCTCGATTTTGATTCCCTTGTCCACCCAGATCGTAACGGTACCGCTGATGAACTCAGACACCTTTTTAGGTCCGCCGGAAGACGTTTTCTGGAATCCTGGAAGTTTCTCCGAGACTTTTTTCTCAAGCTCATTCTCTGATTTTGACAAGGATCCGAGATCGGAATAGTTGAGAACCTTGAGCGAAGAAAAAATCCTGCGCGCGTCAAAAAAATCTTCGTTTTCGATGTAAGAATCATAGCTTTTCACTACGGCATCGTAGCATGTCTTCAAAGTATCGCTGTCGTTGAGCAGCGATGCACGCCAAAGCGCCTGTACCGGATTCTGATTTTTATCTATCAGCTCGTGGATTCTTTTTATCTCTTCTTTTCTGACATCCTCATTCGTGTAGTCGATGTCCGAAAAAACATTCTTCGGTTCCTTTAGCGACGTGCATGACAAAACCAAAAAGCAGCACGCTGACAATGAAATTAATTTTCTTATTCGCATTTTTTTACCGTGCAGAAGGCATTTTCTCGCCGAAAATCATTTTTCCGATTCTGACAGAAAGGAACCTTCCG
>CAMVSS010000208.1 GCA_947170195.1 uncultured Treponema sp.
GGTCAGGCCGGAGTTAATGTAAGCGACGGCGCGCAGGAAGTCGACATGGTAGTGAACCTCGGGCTTGTCAAAGATGCTCTCTGGGATGAGGTCTATGAGGAAATCTACGCCGTACGCTGCGCAATTGACGACGTTGATACCGGAAAGGACGAGAAAGTCATCCTCAAGGTGATTCTTGAGACTTGCTACCTCTCGGACGAAGAGATCGTAAAATGCTGCGAGTGCGCTGAAAAAGCCGGTGCTGATTTCGTCAAGACATCAACAGGCTTCGCGATCCTCAAGGACAAGGACGGAAAACTTCTTCCGAACGGAGCTACTGAGCATGCCGTAGCCCTCATGAGAAAGACTGTGGGAGACAGGCTCGGTGTAAAAGCCAGCGGCGGCGTTCACAATTATGACGAGGCTGTCGCAATGGTCGAGGCCGGAGCTTCCCGCATCGGAGCTAGTGCCGGAGTTCAGATTGTTTCTTAAGTAAAAATCGGAAAGTGCGTTTTTGGCGAGCCGAAAACGCACTTTTTTTGTCGCGCCAGGTTTTCCCTTTATGCCTGGGGGTCAGCTGCGTCAGGAGTTTTCTGCCAGAGCATCCTGTTTCCGCTGAGCGTGACGAAAATCCTTCCCGCTTCCTCGAGCGAGGACAGGTATGATCTCAGGGTGCTTCCGATGAGGCAGTATTGAGAGGCCTTCATGTCGAGGTTGTTCCTCTCGGCGACCCTTTTCAGCAGTTCTTCCATCGTTTTCGGAGTTTTCAGTTCGTCGAGGATCATGTTCTCGGTCTCCAGGATGGCAATCATGTTCAGCTCTGTTATTCCCTCGACTGCGTTTGCGGCGTCCCCGTGGCCTGGAATATAGATGTCGGCCTTTATTTTGCTGATCTTTGTGATCGATTCCTTTGATTTTCTCTCGTCCAAAAGATATTGGATCCAATAAGTTTTTATTACGTTCCTTCCTGACAAAGTGTCGCCCACAAAAAAAGACTTCGTTCCGTCGGTGTCGGTGATCAGAAATCCGATCGGGTCCACATAATGCCCCGGAAGAGAGATGATTTCGACTTTTACGCCGTTCAAGTCAAGGATTTCTCCATCGCCTAAAAAGCGCGATACCTTGCATGGGGTACCGTAAAGGAATTTCGAGCGGATTTCGAGTATCGGGGTGCCACCCCAGATGAGCTGGGTCTGAAGCGACGGGTATTCCATCAATGCCGATTCACCGCGGCTCGTCCATACCTCGCAGCCAGTCCTGCGCATTATGAGAGGGTTTCCTCCGAAGTGGTCGGCGTGGGCATGGGTGTTCAGTATCGCTTTTACACGCCAGCTGTCGTAATGCTCCGAGATTGCGTTCAGTATTGCCTCGCCGGAGGTGTCCGTGTTGCCCGTGTCGATTATGTATATGTCCTTCGTGCCGTTTTCTCCGTCGACGGCTATCAGGCCTGCGTTTGTCGGCATCTTCAGGTAGGAGATGTGCTCACTGATTTTTACAAAAGTCGGAAGAAAAGCCATTACATTTTTTTCCTTATGTCGGTGATGATCATCTGCGGGGTTTCCGCGCCGTTAAAAGTGTTGCGGTTTATCTGATATACGACATCAACGGCATCGCCTTTCTGAATGTCGCGGTTGAGCATGTCGGCTCCTCCCCAGATCAATGCAGGCCATTTTGTCTTTCCTGCGTCCAGAGTGAGCTTGAGGTGCTGCCTTTCTGATTTTCCTATGATTTGCGCGTCGGCAATTTTCAGGGTTCTGCTCATGAAGTTCAGCTCGCGGTTTGCCTCCCCGTATGGCTCGAAGTCGTCTACTATGGTAAGGAGGTTCGGTTTGAGGTAGTCGAGCGGAATTTCTGCGTCGATGCTTATGATCTCTGAATCCGATGCTCCGAGATTGATTTGCGGGGCGTTTTTTTCGACCGCGGAAAGAAAATCTCCGAGCTTCTCTTTTTTGAATGAGAAGCCAGCGGCGAAAGCGTGTCCGCCGTAGCTGACGAACAGATCCGCCATTTTTTCCAGGAACGGAATTACTTCAAATCCGCGGCAGCTTCTCATCGAGCCGACCGCCATGTCATCCACGAACGTTACTGCCATTGATGGCACGTCGAAAGTTGACGTCAGCTTCCCGGCTATCGTGCCCGACACGCCGCGGTTTATCCTCTCGTCAACGATGACGCAGAGCTTTCCTGCGTATTTTTCTATGCTTGATTTAGCGTTCGCCACGGCGTAGTTCCAGCCCTCGTTTCCAAGCTGCTTGCGCTCGTTGTTCATGCTGATGATTTTCTCTGCGATCTGCTGCCTTTTCGACGCGTCTTTCTCAAGGAAAAGCTCGACTCCGATGCCGGGGTGACCGAGCCTTCCGGTTGCGTTGAGCGCGGGATTTATGTTCCATGAGAGGTCTGTGGCGCAGATTCTTTTTCCTAGAAGCTTTTGGAGCGACAGAAGCTCCATCAGTCCGGGACGCGCTTTGCTGCGGTTTATCGAGGCTACGGCGTGCCGTATGAAGATCCTGTTCTCGTCTTTGAGCGGCATTATGTCCGCAAGGGCCGCGAGGGCGACGATCTGAAGGTCTTTCTCGTTGTCCTGCTCGTTCTTCGGGAACTGCCTTGCTATCTGGTTTTCCGCGATGCTGACGAATATGCTGAAGAATGTTTTTATCTCCGAGTTGTACTCAGAATTGTATCTTGCGATCTTTGATTTTTGCTTGAGCTGGGCAAGGGAAAGGTTTCCTAGCCCCTTTATGATGTTCGATGAATTTGATCTCAGGTCGAAAAAGTTGAATTCCGCCCCCGTTCCGAAAGCCTGTGCAAGAATCGTCTTTGTGCTTCTTTCGTCCCACACAAAAATCTGCTGGCCGCGCAAAAAGTTGATCAGCTTTGTCTGCGTTATGCTTTGCCCCGCCTTTATCTCTTCTTTAAGGGATGTTTTCTCAATCAGATTCTCTGTCTTGATGACTTCTATCGTGCATCCGTCGCCGTTCTCGGACGGAGTTGCCGTGAGCAGGGCTATTTCATTCTTGTAGAATTGCGAGCGTGAGAATCTCAGCGCCGATACCACTTTGTATGTTACCGCGCATCCTGAGATGTCCTTGAACGGATATCCTGAGTCCTCGCACTTCGGGTTTATGATTATTGCAGGAGAAGGCAATGTTTCCGGGGGAGTGTGGTGGTCGATTACGATTACGTCCATTCCCTTGGATGCGGCATAGGCGATCTCCTCGTTGTTCGAGATTCCGCAGTCCACGGTGATTATCAGAGATCCGTATTCTTTTTCGAACTCGTCTATCGCCTGCATGTTAAGCCCGTACGGGTCGCTGGCTCCCGGGAGCCTCCATCTTGTGTCGATTCCGATGGACGTAAGGTATTCGTAGAGCAGAGTCGTCGATGTGATTCCGTCGACGTCCCTGTCGCCGAAAATCAGGACTTTTTCATCTTCGTCCTGTGCCTGAAGGATTCTGTCGACGGCGTCCTCCATGTTGCTGAACAGGAATGGATTGTGGAGATAACGCA
>CAMVSS010000209.1 GCA_947170195.1 uncultured Treponema sp.
GTTTACGAGTCGGGATATGTTTCTGGTGTTGTTGCCGGCCTTAAGCTGAACGAAATGATCTCTTCTGGAAAAATCACCGCAAATCAGGCAAAAATCGGCTATGTCGGTGCTTATCCTTATGCTGAGGTTGTTTCGGGGTACACCGCATTCTTCCTTGGTGCCCGAAGCGTATGTCCTTCTGTAACTATGGAGGTTCGCTATACGAACAGCTGGGCTGACATGACTTTGGAGAAAGAGACTGCCGAATCCCTGATTGCTAACAAATGTGTTCTTATCAGCCAGCATGCGGATACTACCGGTGCTCCGACGGCATGTGAATCTCACAAAGTTCCTTGCGTTGGCTACAATGTCGATATGATTTCAGTAGCTCCTGACGCTGCTCTTACTTCTGCTGCCTTGAATTGGGGCGCTTATTATACGATGTCTGCGAAAGCTGTCATGAATGGTGAGAAATTCGATGTCGATTGGAGCCGCGGATATGCTGACGGTGCTGTATACATCACACCTTTGAATGAGAAAGCTTGCGCTGCCGGAACAAAAGAGAAGGTTGAGGCTGTTATTGCGGACATCAAATCTGGAAAAATCCGGGTATTCGATACTAAAAGCTTTACTGTTGGCGGTTTAAGGCTTGAGGACTTGATCGCAAAGGGTGGAGATTTTGCCAAGTACAATAGTCTTGTAAGCGGCGGTTATTTCCATGAGCAGGAAATTGCGGCAGCTCCGGCGTTCGATCTTCGAATTGACGGAATCACAGAGTTAACTTCAAAGTAATTTTCAGGGAGTCACGGAAAAATGGTCGAAGAATATGCGCTTGAATTACGGAATGTTACGAAACGCTTCGGCTCCGTGACTGCCAGCAATCATGTGAATCTTAGCGTAAAAAAGCATGAGATTCTCTCCATTCTTGGGGAGAATGGATGCGGAAAGACGACTCTGATGAACATGATTGCAGGCATCTATCGCCCTGACGAGGGGCAGATTTTTGTCAATGGCAGGGAGGTTTTGATACAGTCTCCTGAGAATGCCAACGCCCTTAACATCGGAATGGTTCATCAGCATTATAAGTTGGTGAATATTTTTACGGCGGCAGAGAATATTATGCTTGGTAGAAAGGGAAGTGCCGTCGTAAATGTGGAGTCCGTAAAAAAAGAAATAAAATCTATTTGTGATGCATACGGATTCAATATAAATCTGGATCAGAAAATATATGAGATGTCTGTCTCCCAGAAGCAGAATGTCGAAATTGTAAAAGCATTGTATCGAGGTGCTGATATTCTCATTCTTGATGAGCCTACTGCTGTCCTTACGCCACAGGAAACAAAAAGTCTTTTTGCAGTAATGAAAAACATGCGCTCTGACGGAAAATCAATCATAATCATAACGCATAAATTGAATGAAGTCCTTGAAGTTTCGGACAGGGTTACTGTTCTTAGAAAAGGACGATATATAGATACTATCGACACAAAAGATGCGACTGTCGAAAAACTGACCGAATTTATGGTCGGATCAAAAATTGAAATGAATATAAGGCGAAGTGAGCCTGTCAATCCCGAGGAAAGGCTTTCGGTCTCAAATCTTTCGTTTGTTTCGAAAGACGGGGTAAAACTGCTTGATGATGTGAGTTTTTCAGCGCGTTCCGGGGAAATCCTTGGAGTGGCGGGAATCTCGGGCTGTGGTTCGAAAGAGCTTTTTGAATCGATTGCCGGTGTTGTATCCGGCGGTAAACTTGCCGGAGGACACGTGCTTGCTTATGCCGACGGAAAAATGACTGATATTACCGGTAAAGATTCCGTTGAGATAAAAAAGGCCGGGGTAAAACTTTCTTTCGTTCCTGAGGACAGGCTTGGAATGGGGCTTGTCGGTTCGCTTGGAATGACGGACAACATGATTCTGAAAAGCTACAGGGATGGAAAAGGGCCGCTGCTCAGGCGGATTCGGGGACGAAAGCTTGCCCTCAAGGTAAAATCACTGCTTGAGGTGGTGACTCCGGGCATAGAATTCCCGGTCAGAAGGCTTTCCGGCGGAAATGTCCAGAAAGTTCTAGTGGGACGGGAGATTTCTTCAAATCCGGACATTCTTCTTGTAGCTTATCCTGTCCGCGGCCTTGATATTCACTCGGCTTATGCGATATACAAGCAGCTTGAGAAGGCAAAGGCTAGGGGAGTTGCGGTCGTTACGATCATCGAGGATCTGGATGTTCTGATTGCTGTTTCGGACAGAATCATTGTTCTGAACGGCGGCAAAGTTACCGCCACTGTTGATTCGCGCACGACGACAAAAGAAAAAATCGGTCTTTTTATGACATCGGATGTGAGGGCTTAAAATGCATAAATATGGAATTCGGCTTGAAAAAAGGGAAGATATTCCGCTCGTGCAGATGCTTGCGATAGGGCTTGCGGCGGTTGCATTGGCTCTTGTTGTTTGCGGAGTATTCCTTCTGGTCATAACAAAAACAAATCCCGTGTCGGTTTTTGCAGGGATAATCGACGGCGCGATCGGAACAAACCGAAGGCTTTGGGTTACTATCCGTGATTCCTTGGTTCTTCTTTTGGTTGCCGTGGCCCTTGTTCCTGCCTTTAAGATGAAGTTCTGGAACATTGGTGCGGAGGGGCAGATCCTTATGGGGGGACTCGTGTCCGCGGCGCTGATGATTTATGGAAAATCTCTTCCGAATGCACTTCTTCTTCCGCTGATTTTTGTTTCAAGTTGCGTCGCAGGCTTTGTCTGGGGCTTGATTCCTGCTGTATTTAAGGCAAAATTCAATACAAACGAAACTCTTTTTACTTTGATGATGAATTATGTCGCGATGCAGATCATCTCATGCTGCATAGTCCTGTGGGAGAATCCCATCGGTTCCAACACCGTTGGCATCATAAACAGCGCGAACAATGCGGGATGGTTTCCGTTCGTTTTCGGACTCAGATACGGCCTGAACCTTATAATCGTCGTTTTCGTAACGGTGATGATGGCCCTTTACCTGAAATTTACAAAGCATGGCTACGAGATTTCCGTGGTGGGTGAAAGCCGAAGCACGGCTCTTTATGCCGGAATAAACGTGAATAAGGTTATTGTCCGTACGGTCGGGCTTTCAGGATCTGTTTGCGGACTTGCGGGCTGCCTCGTTGTATGCGGCGCAAGCCACACCGTTTCAACAAGCCTTGCGGGAGGGCGTGGATTTACCGCGATAATAGTTGCGTGGATGTCTCTCTTCAATTCTTTTGTAATGGCCGGAGTGTCATTCTTCCTGTGCTTTATGCAGAATGGTGCGATTCAGATTGCAAGCCAATTTGGTCTCAACGATACGGTTTCTGATATTCTGGTGGGAATTTTGATTTTCTTTTTTATCGGAAGCGGATTTTTTACCCGTTACAAAGTTCATTTTGTGCCGCATGAAGATAAGGGGGATTTGTAATGGTCGTAATTCTTTTGACGTTTATACAGAAGTCGATAG
>CAMVSS010000210.1 GCA_947170195.1 uncultured Treponema sp.
GGCCATAACTTCTTTTCCGGCTGATCCTGGGAAGTACTGGGAGATTGCTCTGTCTTCGAAGAATCCGTATTCTTTCCACATGTCGTCGAGGTGCTCAAGGATTGATTTGCCCTGGCTTCTCCAGTAAAGGGTCATCTCGGCACACATTGCTGCTGCAGAAACGCCGTCTTTGTCCATGACTTCGCGCTCGATTTTGTAGCCATAAGACTCTTCGAGTCCGTAAACGTAGTTCTCGTCACCTCTCTTCTCGAATTCATCCTCAACTGCGGCGATCCACTTGAATCCTGTAAGACACTCGTGTACTTTTACGCCGTATTTCTTGCTGATGTAATCGCAGAAAGGTGATGTTACGATCGAGCGGATGATAGCCGGGTTTGCAGGAATCTTTCCAAGCTCTTTTCGTGAAAGAAGGACATACTCACAGAGCAATGCGCCCATCTGGTTTCCAGAAACAAGGACGAATTTTCCGTTTTTGTCCGGGAATGCGCTTCCGAAGCGGTCTGCGTCAGGGTCTGTAGCCATTACACAGTCTGCTTTTTCTTTTTCTCCAAGCTCTACGGCCATTTTGAGGGCAGGAGCTTCCTCCGGGTTCGGTTTCTCGACTGTAGGGAATGCTCCGTCAGGCTCGCGCTGCTGCGGAACTGTGATAACTTTGAGGCCGAGGTCGCCGAGGACTTTTTCTACGTGCATTGCGCCTGTTCCGTGGAGCGGAGTGTAGACGATTTTTACATCGCCTGCCTTTGCCTTGATGAGGTCCGGTCGGAAAAGCTGCGCTTTGCACATAGCCCAGAATTTATCATCAATCTCTTTGTCGATGAGGACGAGTTTTCCGGATTTGATAGCCTCGTCCTTTGAGATTGTCTTGATTTCTTTTACAGAGTTTACTTCTTTGATGATTCCTGCATCATGCGGCTCGATTACCTGAGCGCCATTGTCCCAGTAAGCTTTGTAGCCGTTGTACTGAGGCGGGTTGTGGCTTGCAGTTACTACAACGCCGGTTTTTGCGCCCAAAGTTTTGATTGCAAATGAAAGTTCAGGGGTAGGGCGGAGACCAGTGAACAGGTATGCTTTGATTCCGTTTGCGGCAAGAATAAGTGCTGTTGCCTCTGCGAAAACGTCCGAGTTTCTGCGAGAGTCATAAGCGATTACTGCGCTCAATGTTCCTGCCTTTGCCTCTGACGGGAATGCTTTCAATACATAGTTTGCCAATCCCTGAGTTGCGAGATTGATTTCAAGAGTGTTCATGCGGTTTGTTCCGCCGCCCATTACGCCGCGCAAACCGCCGGTTCCGAATTCAAGACTCTGATAGAAGCGGTCTTCAAGCTCCTTCATATCTTCTTTTGCAACAAGTTCTTCTACTTCTTTTCTGAAGCGTTCGTCTTTTTCCTCAGAAATATACTTTTTTGCTCTCTCTAGGATTTCTGATTTTTCCATCCTGTTTTTCTCCTATAAAAGTCCGCATTAGCGGCGTTGCATGGAGGCAACGGATAGCGAGTCATTGCCAACGGCAAGAATTCGTCCGTGATAAAAAAGTACATGGACGTGCTTTTTTATCATGCCTCCTATAAGTTTTCCGGATCAGCTTTTGCCGCCGGGTGTTTTATTGTTCCTTAGAAGTTCCCATTCCGTCTGCCCTGCAAATCATTTTGGTTTCCCATTCGAGCAGCTTCTGTTCTTCTTCTGAATTTTTGCCTTTTACATCGCACATGATCCTGAATACAGGTTCTGTTCCGCTGCCTCTCATCCATATGAAGGCCACTGGCTTTTTAGCCTCGTCGAAGAACTGTATCTTGAGACCGCCCCTGCCGCTTGTGGCGTAATCGGATATGTTTTTTGTTTCCTTTGTCCCGTTCGTGGAGATCGCGGTGTATGAATCGATTCCGTATTTTTCTTTGAGGACATTTTTCTGCATCTGCCACTGATTCTCAAAGACTTTCTGGAAGTTTGCCTTGAGGCTCGCATGGTCAGCGGTCTGAATGTGGAGAATTGCCCTGTCCTCAGAGACGCCCGTCGTCGTGTAGCGCGGAAGCGAGTTGATGATGTCGATCAGGGAGAAGTCTTCTTTGTAAAGATGCTCCTGTCCGCTTGCCTCACACCACAGATGGAAAAGTCCCTTCGTGATTTTTCCGTTGTCGGATTTTGAGTCCCGGAGCACGAGGAGCTTTATGATTGCGAATATCGTGTTGAGCGGATCGCGCACCGCAGCAGGATGAGTTATGTTTCCTCCGTTCGAGCCTTCGCCGAGAATGCGCACAGTGTAACCCTCGCTGCGTTTTTCGCGCGCAAGGTTCACGACGTTTGCTTCCCCGACCTCGCTTCGGAATACAGTTGCGTTGAATGCCGACGCAATCTCTTCGATTCGCATTGAGGTAGGACCGTTTACTGCGACTGCCAGCTTGAGAGAATCAGCGTTGCCGCTCTCCTTTGCTGAATAAACCGAGTAGGCAAGCTCCGAAAGAACCGATACGGCGAACACTTCCTGAGCCTGAAGAACCTGAGCCTCCATATCCTGCTCGTTCCAGAACACAAGGTTTCCCCTGTCACCGTCACAATCAGGCATGTAGCCGAGCTTTACTTCTTTGTGTCCTTCCTCGTGGAGTCGTTCCATTTCTGCGGCGCACCATATCAGGTTCTCTGCCTCCGGGATTATCGAATGAACGATCTGCCCCGGGACATTGTTAAGCCCGTAGAAAGAGATTCCGCATTCCTTGAAGAAAGAAGAGTCGATGGAAATCGTTCTTGCAGAGCCGTTCATGTCTGCGACGATGCCGATTGAATCGGAAAGAACGCTCTGTCGTATCTGTGCAAAAAGCTTGTTCTGATGCGCGATGTTTTCCGTGCCGGCGATGATTTCTTTAGAGAAATTCCTGTAGATGCTTGATGCCTCGCGCATTACCGCAACGCTTTCCGTGTATACCCAGTCGAGATCTTCGTCCTGGCAGGACTCCATAAGCCCCTGAACGTTTGCGATAGCCTCTTCGGAATTGCATTTCTTGTTGAACGCTTCAACCAGGATGGCGTTTTCTTTTGCGTCCAGAACACCGCCCTCGTTGAGACCGAATTTGATTCCGTTGTGACCTATAGGATTGTGGCTTGCCGAGATGTAGATGAATGCATCCGCCGTGTGGGCGTAAGCCATGATCTCCGGAGCCGGTATGATTCCGGCATAGCTGACAGCTATTTTGCGCGCCATCAGCACACGCATTACTGTGTCTGCGATCTGCGGACCTGTAGGGCGCGTGTCGATTCCGAGAATGACGGACGGTATAGCGGATTTTTTGGTTATGTAATCCGCAAAAGTGTCGGCTGCGAGCGCCGCAATGATCGTGTTGTCATGGCCGATATCCGTCGTTGTATCAGATTCGTCTCCGGAAACTGCGAATACTTTTCGCCAGCCGGATGCCGATGTAATCATATTATGTTTCATATTATAAAAATCATAACACGG
>CAMVSS010000211.1 GCA_947170195.1 uncultured Treponema sp.
CCTTCTGTCAGTCCTGAACAAAGATATTGATTTCTACTATCACTCAACCACAACAATAACAGCGCAGCTTGAGCGCACAAAACTAACCGGATTGCGTGTAATAGACATCCCTGAATCTGAGAACCACGAATTCTCTCTGGGAATTCCAGGAAGCCATTTCTACTTCCCGAAAGGAGAGGAAAAACTTCGTGACGACTTCAACTGGGCGCTCAAGGAGGCTGTAAAAGATGGTTCTGTAAAACGAATCTTCGAAAAATACTATCCTGAGCTTGAGTACCTGCTTTCTGAGCAGGCTATTGATGAGAACACCGCGCTAATAAAGGCGGATCTTGCAGAAGCAGGACTAAAATACTGACCGGATGTGTCCTGCCCGGACAAGATTAACCTTTGAAAAACGGGGTTCGGGCAGAGACCATCCTTAAAGGAGACGTTTCATGCCAAACCTCTTTGACCTGTCTGTTGTATATTCTGACTTTTGGTCAATCTTGCGCTACCTGCCGGTTTCCCTGAAGCTTGCGGTCTTTGCAATGGTGCTCGGACTCTTTTTTGGATTCTTCATAGCCGTCATACGCATGAAGAACGTAAAGATTCTCAAGCCGCTTTCAACTTTTTATATTTCAATCGTACGTGGCACTCCGATTATCGTGCAGCTTTATGTGTCATACTTCGGAATCCCGATATTGTTGAAATACATAAATTATTGGAACGGAACGAATATTCAGATCGCGACCATCCCGCCAATAATCTATGCGATCGTTGCCCTTTCACTCAATCAGGCGGCTCTGCACGCGGTCACCATTCAGGCGGCTTTGCAGGCGGTCAGCAGGGGAGAGATTGAGGCCGCTTCTGCCATCGGAATGACGCATGCCCAGCGCATGTTCAGAATAATCATACCTGAGGCAGTGGAGCTTGCGCTTCCGTCGCTCGGCAACACGCTGATCGGGCTTATAAAGGGTACGTCGCTCGCGTTTTCGTGCGGCATAATTGAGATGACGGCTCAGGGAAAAATCCTTGCAGGAGGAACGTACCGCTTCTTCGAGGCTTACGTAGCCCTTGCAATCATTTACTGGCTCGTCACAATCATAATCGAACGCATAATAAAGAAAATCCTAGAGCTCGTGCGTGTCCCTGACGCACCAAAAAGTCAGCTTTCGACGGAGAAAAAACTTACTCTTGTTCAGAAAGTGCGGCTGCTCTTCCTCAGAAACTCATCTCTCGCTGGAAACGGATACTCGGCGGAGGGGGCTAACGTATGATCAAAATCAACAGCATAAAGAAAAGCTTTCAGAAAAACGCAGTCCTCAACGGAATCAGTTTCGAGATAGACAAGGGGGATGTCATTGCGATAATCGGACCGAGCGGTACCGGAAAATCGACGCTACTGAGATGCATAAATAATCTCGAGCGCGCCGATGAAGGCTCCGTCGAGTTCGATGACTTCAAGATCGATTTTTCCGGCTATACGAAGAAAGATTCTCTGGTTTTGCGTCGCAAGACAACAATGGTCTTCCAGTCTTTCAATCTCTTCCAGAAAAAAACTGCTCTGGAAAACGTCATGGAAGGATTGGTCGTCGTTCAGAAGCTTCCGAAGGAAGAGGCGAGAAAGATTGCGCTGGAGCAGCTCGAAAAAGTCCACATGGCGGACAGGCTCGACTATTATCCCAAGCATCTTTCCGGCGGTCAGCAGCAGCGGGTTGCGATTGCGCGTGGAATAGCTCTGAAGCCCGAGCTGATACTCTTCGACGAGCCGACGAGCGCGCTTGACCCGGAACTGGTCGGAGAAGTCCTTGACACCATCAAAAAAATCGCGGCGGAGGGCAACACGATGATCATCGTATCTCATGAGATGAACTTTGTGCGGAATGTCGCGACAAAAGTCATTTTTATGGAAGAAGGACGCATCATCGAGCAGGGAAGGCCCGAGCAGATTTTTGATTTTCCGCAGAATGAGCGCACGAGGGAATTCCTCCTGAAAAACAACGTGACCATTCCTGTGGAATATAACCTGTAACAGTAAAAAAATGGAGATTACAAAATGATAGAAAGAAATCCTGAGCGCACCAGAAAATTTGATGTGCGCATTAACCTGAAAGGAATCGGAGGACACTCATCTCGTCCGTTCGTGGCAAAAAATCCGGTTCTCGCAGGATTCGAGTTCATACACATAACGCAGAACAAACTTTGGTGGAGCTTCAGCCAGTTCGAGAATGTCGAGCTGACCCCGGTTGCATTTGAAGCTGGTTCCGCAGCGAACATCATCCCGGAGACGGTCGCCCTGACCCTTCATGCCGAATATGCGACGGACGCGCAGGAAGAGTTGCTCAAGCAGATTATTGCCCAGACTCAGGAAGCCGTCAACGCCGGATATCAGGTCAGCTCTACTGCGACCTATGAGTGATTCGCAGAACTCGTAAAAAAATAAGGAGATTACAAAAATGGCAGATTTCAAAAAACTTGTAGAAGAAAACCGTGAATTTTTGATCACTGTTCGACGCCACATCCATAAACATCCGGAGCTTTCAAGCAAGGAAAAGGAGACGAATGCCCTTTTCAGAAAATATCTTGATGAATGGAAGATTCCGTATGAGCAGGCGGGCGAGACGAGCATTGTTGCGACTATAAAGGGGGAAAAGGACGGAAAAGTCATTGCGGTGCGCGGTGACATAGATGCACTTCCGATTCAGGAGAGCACGGGGCTTCCGTTCCAGTCTGTGAATGATGGCGTGATGCACGCATGCGGTCATGACTTCCACGGAACGTACATGCTCGGTCTCGCAAAAATCCTCAAGGATCTCCGCTCCGAAATAAAGGGAACCGTAAAACTCATCTTCCAGGAGGGCGAGGAAATCGGTGCCGGAGCCAGGGAAATCCTTGATGCGGGACTGCTTGATGACGTTCAGAACGTTGCGGGGCTTCACGTATCTCCGACCGAAGAGGTAGGACAGTACACCCTGAACTACGGAATCATGAGCGCGCACGGAAGCGGAGTCGAAGTCATATTTACGGCGGATGACTCAAACGCGCTCCTCGCGGCGGAATTCTACGTGTCGAACATAACGGTGCTAATAAATCAGCGCCACTCAAAATACAATCAGGCTGTTGCCGTACCGACTGTCGTCGACGTGCTTGAAAAAAAGAACGGCATTCCGTCCAAAGTTTCCGCACGATTTAATTTCCGCACCTACGACTATGAGGTCGCAAAACTCCTCGACAGCCTGTTCATACAGTTTGCCAAGGGTGCCGAAATCTCGACAGGAACAAAAATCAACGTCCTGACGAGGGAGCCTAGCACTTCGATCGACAATGACAAGGAGAGCACTGACCGCGCAGCCCGAATAATCGAGAAACTGCACGGAAAGAATTCTGTCATCTGGTCAAAGCCTTCCACAGGCGGAGAAAACTTCAGCCGCTTCCAGCAGAAGATTCCCGGCGTGTTCGTTCAC
>CAMVSS010000212.1 GCA_947170195.1 uncultured Treponema sp.
CTCGGCTTGCAAAGCCGATGCTCTAGCCAGCTGAGCTAATTCCCCGTCAGGAATGAATATATAATACCCACTCCTGAAAAAAATGTCAATAGAAAAATGCAAAAAATTTATTTTGCGTTGACTTTGTCCTTGAGCGCCTTTCCTGCCTTGAACTTCGGCGACTTAGAAGCCGGGATTGTGATTGTCTGCTTTGTGGCAGGGTTGCGGCCTGTGCGCTCAGCGCGCTCGACTACAGTGAAAGTTCCGAAGCCGATGAGCTGGATGTCCTCGCCCTTGACGAGCGTCTCCTCGACGATTGCAGTGAAAGACTTGAGGAATGCGTCTGCCTGCTTCTTTGTGATCTCTACTCCGTCCTTTGTGCTTCTCTCAACGATAGCTGTGATCAATTCTGATTTGTTCATTTTCGTTCTCCCTTAATTTATTTTTTTATGAAATGATGTTTCAGATAGCCGAAAAAAAAACGACCTTCCAAAATCTTATAATATCAATCCGCATTTGTGAAGTGCGATATCTCAGCGGACGCACGATTCATCGCATCAACCCTCTTCCGCCAGAGCCCGACGAGCTCGGGCGGAGCCAAAGGAACAGCATCCTCTCCCCATCCAAGAATCCAGGTGAGTATCGGACCGCCCGGCCCAACGATGTTCGGGCTGCTCCTCGGGAACTGCGTGGTGACGAACGAGAGCTCGATGCATCCGTCCGGAAGCTCCCTGACGGACTGGTTTTCGCCCCACGTCCTGCACCTTGCGTATTTTGCCGCGTATGACCTCATCCTTACGCGGACCTCGCATTCCTCGTCGGAGAAGAACGTCCCGAAATAGCCGGGGGTGACCAGCCTGAAGTCGAAATCCTCCGGGAGCACGAATTCCTTGTCGCGCCCGCTCTTGAATCTCACGTCGGTCATCTCGCTCAGAGTGAAAAGCCTTCTCGACTTCTTCTCGTAATCGTAGCACCAGAGGTTCCAGTTCCCCTTGCTGAATATCAGCTGATACGGTGCGACCGTCCTGATTTTCGACCTGTACTCGAATTTCAGGATGCGGTTCTTCTGGACTGACTCCTCGACCGTCCTCCATGTGCCGGCCGGAATCTCGACGCACGGTGAGCCTATGAAGATTATCCTCTCCGCGCTGTCGAGGCTGAATTTCATGCTCCCCCGCGAATCCACCGAGGGCGCCTCCGTCCCGAGCTCGCTGAATACCTCCCTTGCCTCGTCGTAAATGGGCGTCCCCTTCACGCTGTCGAGCAGGCGGATCATCAGCTGCGCGGACTTTATCTTGTCCTCGCCCGAGAACATTGCCGGCACCCTGAATGTCGGCTCCGTGTAGAAGTATGCCTTGTGCACCTTCCCGTTCGCGCCCGTCTCCTCGACGTAATCGAGTGGGGCGTGGAATTTTTCCTCCAGGTCCTTGAGATCCCTCCAGACAGTCGTCCTGTCAATGCTGCCGCATTCCTTCCTGAGAGCCTCTATGATTTCGCTCTGGCTCGGTCTTCTCCCTGATGAGATCATTTTGTCGATGAAGAGAATGCGCTCGTATTTGTCCATTTTGCCTTTAAATGAATCACCGACTTTTTACGTTGATTGAGGAACACCATGAGAAAGGAATCGTCATCAACGTAAAAAGTCGGAATTTTTCTCAACCGCTGATGATTTGTGATTGCTCGATCTCTAACGAATAGCTCGTTGGATAATACTGTACCGGTAAGGCCGGCGCGAAGCAAGCCGCGCCGACCGGTGCTTGATTATCTATTGATAATCTATTAGGGAAATCGATGTGCCTCAAAGCCTTGATGGTGGCGGTTTCCAGAAAAGGGCATCAACGTAAAAAGTCGGGATTTCAACGTAAAAAGTCGGGATTTCAACGTAAAAAGTCGGTGGAAAAGCGAAAATTTAAGTTTGTTTTACAGTTCGGCGTCGATTTGGAGGCATTTCCGGGCGGAGATGTCGCGGTATTTGTCGAGGTAGTTGCTCCCGAAATGGACGGTTATGAATCCGGTCTTTATCCAGTCGTGGGGGGCGAGGGCTTCGTCGCAGAACGTCTCTATCCAGAAGTCCCTGCTGGTTTTCTCGCGGGCATTCAGCTCGCCGATCGCGTCCTTGATTGGCTTTTTTATGTCGCGTCCCGGGTTCGGGGTGGATTCCGGGAGGGCGAGCCGCTGCTGGATGACCTTGAAGCTGATGTTGAACTGCCCGGTGCGCGCGATTTCCCTGCAGTTTATCCGCGCAAGGTAGAATATCGCCTCGGTCAGGTCGTAGCCCCTGTTCGAGAGCTTGTAGCTGTAGTTCGGCATTATCTCGTACTGGGAGATGATGAAGTTCCAGTTGTTCTCGGTTTCGAGCTGGACGCGGCAGGTGTTGTTGTCGATTGCGGCCTTGCGGAACATGTGCCCGAGGACCCACTTGTAGTTCGTCTTCCGGTTCCCCCTGCCCTCCGTCCTTGAGCCCTCGACCAGTATCGTCATCAGCGATTTCATGCCGATTTTGAATCCCTTCCTCGCGGAGTCGATGCTCCCGTAAAGCTCCTCGTCCACAAGCTCCTGGAGCGGAAATTCGACGTAGTCCCTCCTAAGCGTCCTGTTGCTGAACGCCTGCTGGTTGATTTTCGTCGCGATGAACCTGAAGAGCTTTTTCGCCGGCTGCGGCAGCCCTTTCTCGATGTCGGAGAAGCGGAACGTGATTTCGGTCGTGTAGTCCTCGGTCGTCTGCTTTATTTTTATGCTGGAGTTGTCGGCGGCCTGAAAAAGCTCCAGGAGCCTGCTTGAGCTGTGGCTTATGTCCTTCTGCCTGTCTGCGAGCAGCGTCAGGTTCTTCGAGTTCGATATGCTTTTCTGCAGCAGGTCTATCGTCGGGCTGTTCGGCGTGTCGAAGTACGGGGATGTCGGCGTTGTCGTGTCGTTCCCGTCGCTTCCGTCCTGCATCCCGCATTGCGTCCCGCATTCTGCGCCCGGTACCTCGTCGAAAAGCACGATTTCGCTCTCTGCCTGCCTTTTCTTCGTCCTGCTTGTTTTTCTCTTCATGTGTTTTCTTCCCGCCTGTTTTTCCGTGCGCTATTTTTTCTCGTAAACGCCGCTTGAGCTTATGACGAGGTTGCCTTCCTCGCATTGCCTTACGAGGTAGTCCACGCTCGTCTCTATCAGCTTCCTGAGCGTCAGCCGCCTTTTTATGCAGAATTCCTTGTAACGCGCGATGTCGCTCGTCCTGAATTTCGCGAGGTACGCGCTGACTGTCTCCTCCGCGTTTTCCCTCGTCTCCTCCGCCTGACGCTCCGCCTGCTTTGCCTGAAGGTTCTCTATGTTGAATTTGAGGTCGCTCTTCTTGATTGGCATTTTTTATTCCCCCGCGATGTCGCTCACGATTCTGCCGATTGTCTCGATTGTCTCCCGCTTCGTCTCGCCGTAGTTGAGGACGACGTCCTTCAGCATGACCGTCTTCTTGAAAGTCTGG
>CAMVSS010000213.1 GCA_947170195.1 uncultured Treponema sp.
TGCCTCAGGGAATCTATCTCATAGACGGCTCTATAAAGGACAACATCGCTTACGGAATGCCTCCTGAGACTGTTGACGACGCAAAGATCGAGAAAGTCCTAAAGATGGCTGAGCTTTATGACTTCGTTCAGACTCTCCCGAACAAAGCGGACACTCCTATCGGTGACATGGGAGCAAAGCTTTCCGGCGGTCAGAAGCAGAGAATCGGCATTGCGCGCGCTCTGTATCAGGATCCGACAGTCCTCGTGCTTGACGAGGCGACATCCGCGCTCGACAATGAGACCGAGAAGCAGATCACGAAGACAATCCTCAACCTCAAAGGATCTATAACGATTATCGCCATCGCGCACCGTCTGACGACGCTCGAAAGCTGCGACTTCAAGATTCGCTTTGACGAGGGAAAAGCTACTTACGAGAATGCGTAGCAGACATCTTGCCGGGTAACACCGGCTCGGCTTCATTTCTTTCAATTGAAAATATCATTGCTTTATTATATAGTTTGAGACATGCTTTTTTATCTTGCGTTTAAGAACATTATTTCAAAAAAGAGCTCATTCGTAATCATGCTCTTCATTGCATTCGCAATCGCGATGCTCGTCGTCACGAATTCAGTTTTTGACAGCACTGAGCGTGGCGTTCAGGAAACATACATCGATGCTTTTACGGGCGACATCATGATCCGTCCGAAATGCGAGAATCCTCTCAGTCTTTTCGGCGATGAATCTCCGATAACGGTCAACAAGACTGACATTCCGATCCTCTCTCATTACGACGAAATCAGGGGCGTGCTTGAGTCTCTTCCCGAAATACGCGACATTCAGCCGCAGCTCACCGGCATGTGCCTCATAATGAACGAGCTTTTAAAGCAGCGTACGTGCTTTGCTTTCGGCATAGACGCTGAGTCATACTGCAAGGCGATGCCGTCAATAAAGATCATTGAGGGCGAACCTTGGAAAAAAGGCGAAAAAGGTATCATGCTCACAAAAGGGGCCGCAAAGCAGATGGGCTTTTCCGTCGGGGATCAGGTATATTTCGCATACTCTGTAGGACTTTCCTCTCGTGCCAGAAGCGCACCGCTTACCGCAATCTACGAATATTCTGCCGACAATCCAGTCCTCGAAAAGATCGCCCTCATCAATCCTGAGCTTATGCGTTCCCTCTTCGACATAACGGAGTATACGTCCGCAGCAGATGTCCAGCTCTCAGAAGAAAAAGAAGATTTCTTTGATTCAGACCTCGACAGCCTGTTTGCAGACAGCACTGACTCCGCAACCCCGATCTTTACGGAGGAAGAAAAGATCGATGAGGATGAGCTTTCAAAGATTGAGGAATCATACCAGTCCAGCTCGACATGGAATTTCATCGTCTGCCACCTGAATGACGCAAACGACTCAAAGAGAGTGCTCGCAAGCCTGAACGCTTTGTTCAAGGAAAATGACTGGCCTGCAGAGGCCGTAAACTGGAGAAGCTCAGCCGGAAACACGGCCTTTTACCTGTATCTTCTCCGCGTAATTCTCAACATAGGAATCATCGTAATCCTCATAGCAGGATTCATCGTAATAAACAATACTCTCGTCATAAACGTGCTCGACCGAATCCGCGAAATCGGTACCATGCGTGCGATCGGCGCCAACAAGCGTTACATATCGCTCGAATGCATGACTGAAACGCTGATGATGACTATATGTGCCGGAATTGTCGGCTGCATTCTCGGCAGCATCGGCTCAGGACTGATTACTTTGATGCACATACGCTTCGGGAACTCATTCCTTCAGCAGCTGTTCGGAAACGGTGCGCTCGTCACAACGCTGACATTCAAAAATCTGGCAGAATCTTTCATGATTTCTGTCGTACTCGGACTCATCGCCTGGATTTATCCGGTGCTCAATGCACTCAGCGTCAATCCTGTCCAGGCAATGCAGGGGGCAAAATAATGTATCAGATTACGCTCGGACTTCGTTCTCTCCTATACAGGAAGAGACAATATTTCTCTCTGTTTCTCGTCTGCATGGTCGGAGTCGCAATCTCGCTCACTTCAATCTATCTCACGACCGGAATGATCCGTTCCCTCAACACAAAGGCGAAGATTTATTACGGCGGAGACCTCGTGTTCATGAGAAGCTTCGACAAGGATCTTTCAATTTTTGACTACGAGCAGTACGAGGAAGAATTCAAGAAAATCTTTGCCCGCGATGCAATAATATCAAGCCGATTCGACTACGATGCCCGCCACACGTCCGTATACTACGAGGGCACGGAGGGGTTCCTTCAGACTATAAAAGGCGTAGACTTCCAGAAAGAACAGGAGCTGTTCAGCCGTTTCAACTTCGTTGAAGGCGGAATCTCGGATTTTGCCCGGGGAGAAAACGGAGTTCTCATATCAGAGCCTATGGCAAAAACTCTGGGCGTACGGGTAGGGGACGACGTCACTTTCATGCTTCTTGGAGACACATCTTCCATGGACATGATGACGACCGCATATTCCGAGCTGAAAAAATACATAAATACGGCGCAAATCGTCGTAAAGGGTATTTTCAAGGACTCAAGCATTTTCGGAATGTACACGGCTTACATGGATGTCACATATCTCAAGCAGCTTGACGGACGCGCTGACAATTTTGCCAACCGAATATGCATCAATTTCCCGGACAGGGTTCCGTCGCACTCGGAAATCGCGCGCTATCAGAAAGCGCTTGGAAAAAAATACACGATGTTCCCTGTAGTAACCAACAAGAACCAGTTCATAAAACTCCAGCCTCTCTTTACTGAGCCGACTTGCGTTTTGATTCCTCTGAGCGCAAACCTTCAGGATGTCGAGACGATGGAGAAAGCCATGAACGCGATCATCACTTTCGTCATAATCGTCCTGACGCTGATCATCATAGCAGGCATCGGAAGCACGTACCGGGTTCTCATAATGAAGAGAATCAACGAAATCGGAATCTACATGGCAATAGGCATGAAAAAAGAAGCGATAACAGCGACATTGCTCTTCGAGTCTCTTTTCCTGCTTTTGCTCGGATGTCTCGCAGGATTTTTATTTTCACAGGTCTTGTGCGCAATCCTTTCCGGCATCGATTTTTCATTCATCCCGACTTTTGATATCTTCCTTGAGGAAGGTAACCTTAACCCGGTTATTGATGTTATAAAAAGTGTTGCTGTGATTTCTTCTGTTGTAATTGCGACACTGTTCGCTGTATTATATTCAACGTTGAAATCAATAAAGATAATGCCTGTAGAGGCTCTTGCCGTTACAGAGTAACTCAACTTTTCTTTGGAGATTTTTTATGAAACTTAGAAAAATACTTTTTTCTTCAATTCTTTTGACAGGATTTTTTGCATTCGCACAGAACCAGGATTCAAAAAATCAGACTTTCGTTAACGAGCTTCTTCAGAAAGCCGAGAACAACACCGCTTTTTTTGAAA
>CAMVSS010000214.1 GCA_947170195.1 uncultured Treponema sp.
ACTGGCGTCGGAGAAAGCTTTTCGTGGTATTTAAGCTCTGGAATGCCGATTACGCCGAAGAATTCCGCGACTTTTGCGCCGCCCTGCTCGATAAGCTCTTTGCTTGCGGTGAGGGTTCCGCCGGTTGCGATCAGGTCGTCTATTACGAGATAGCTTTTGCCTTTTTCGATGTCAGCTTTATGCGCTTCGATTGTTGCCTCTCCGTACTCGAGGGAGTAGCTCGCGCGGTAAACATCGCCAGGAAGCTTTCCTTTTTTGCGGATCAGAACGAGCGGAATTCCAAGTTTTTCTGCCAAAGGTGCACCAAACACAAAACCACGGGATTCAACAGCTGCAATCGCATCGATTTTTTTGCCGGAATAGATTTCTACCATTCGGTCAATCGTGTGCTTGAATGCTTTAGGATTTGTGAGAATGCTTGTCACATCAAAAAAAAGAATTCCTTTCTTTGGAAAGTCAGGAACACGGCGAATTGATTTATCTAAAAGATCATCGAAATTTTCTGTAGCCATAACGACCTACTATATCATTTTTTTTAAATATAGTCTACGTTTGCAAGCTGGGGACGCAAATCGCCCGTTGCAGCGACTTAATCCTGCCGTTTACTTCTTTACCGTGCGTATCGAGCCCATTTTTAGCCGCTGTTCCCTTGTGTGGGACAACATTTCCTTTAAGTTTTCGGAATCCTCTGATTTGATGTAGTTCTTGAATCGCTCCATCTGCTTTTCGAAGTTTTCGATGTGGGCGACGAGTTTTTCTTTGTTCGATATGAAAAGCTCAGTCCAGAGGGGCGCGTTGATCATCGCGATTCTGGTCAGATCCTCAAATGAGCCGCCGCCGAACGCGGTGATTTCCGGGTCTTCCGCACTTTCCACAAGTGCGCTCGCTATTACATGGCATAGCTGGCTGGTAAATCCGATTTTGTAATCGTGAATGTCGCACGTGGTTTCCGTTATTCTTGTGAATCCCATTTCTGTTACAAGGCTGCGCATGAACTCAAGGTTCTCGCTCTTGTTGAAATCGGACGGGCAGAGAATGTAGTTGTGGTTTACGAAAAACTTTGCATCGGAGTTAGCGTATCCTTCTTTTTCACCGCCTGCCATGGGATGCCCGATTATGAAATCAACATCGCTCCTCAGAATTTGCGGCATGGATTTTTCGAAAATGCCTTTTACGCCAGAGATGTCTGTTACGATTGCGCCGCTTTTGAAATGATCCCTGTGTTCTTTCATGAATTCCAGGGTTGCGTGAGGGTACAGACAGATAAAAACGACGTCGCACAGAGGCAGCATTTCGCCAACGCGGTCGGAAGTGAACGCTTCATCGGCAACGCCTTCTGATTTTGCCTGGGAAAGACAAGCCGTGCTCCTGTTGCATACGAGCACTTTTCCTGACGAGCCAGCCTGACTCAAAATGTTCTGACGGATCGATTTTGCGAATGAACCGCCCATGATTCCCAATCCAACAATTCCGTAAGTCGCGTGTTTAAGTTCCATAATTGATGATTATATCATTTATTTTGAACTTTGTTTTCCATTTTTTGAAAAAAATTTTACTTAATAGAAAAACATGTTAGAATAAATATAAGTGCTTATATTAGGAGAAGAGAATGGATTTAAAAAAACTTGCTTTTTTCAAGTCTGGTAAAAAAATTTCCGTAGCAAAAATCACGACGACGATTGTCGGTGTGTCGATTTTGATTTATTCGACAATAATATTCGTTGATGTCAAGTCGCATCTCAATACCGGCCTTGAATCCTATTTCATGCAGAATACGGTTGAGCAAAAGCAGGTCATAATGCACAATCTCAACGAGAACATTGCTTCCGCAAAAAATACAGCCGCGGCACTCAAGCTGATTTTTGAGAAGAACTTCGAGGTTTTTTCTGCTGATAAATTCAATTCCGATGACCTCTGCGACACGGCGACCAGATCCCTTGGTGCTGATTTTGTTTCGATCGTTGATTCTAACGGAGTGCAGATAACTTCTGAAAAATACGGCAAGATTTCAAAATCTTCTGTGGTGAGCAAGGCTCTCTCAGGAAGCGAAAGCTACACCTTCGTCTTGGAGAATTCAAAGATATATGTTCTTACCGCGGTTCCTATCAAGAACAAGAATCATATTTTCGGAGCGATTGTCGTAAAGCAGGTTGTAGCTGACCAGAACTTTATCGAAAATATAAAGGTCTTTACCGGCTGTGAGGTAACGATCTTTGATGGTGCCGACATCAGATTCATCACGACGCTTGCCGGAATGCAGGGCACGAAGCTTGCGAAGCCTGAGATTTTGCAGAGGAATGTCGAGGGCGAGTCTGTCACCGAAAGCAGCATAATCGGTTCTGTAAGGACGATTTCGCATTACTTCCCGCTCACGAATGATGCAGGCGAATACATCACGACAATCTATCTCGGAAAACCTCTTGCCGTCGTAAACAGCGTCGCAAAGCAGATTTTCAGACCTTTGATTGCAATCATCGTAATCTGTACCGTCGGTATTTTCTTCATAATTCTTTCACTCATAACTGTAAAGATAATCAGGCCTCTGAATCTTGTAACCAAGGCCATCAAAAACCTGTCATCCGGTGACGCGGATCTTACTTACCGGCTCACCGTAAAAGGAAATGACGAGTTTGCGGAGCTTTCACGTGATGTAAATACTTTCATCGAGCTGCTCCAGGATATCGTAATAAAGATCAAGAATTCTGCCGTACAGGTTCTTCAGGGAAGCGACCAGATAAGTGCTTCCAGCCAGGCGATCTCTAGCGGTGCTGCTGAGCAGGCGGCTTCGACGGAGGAAATGAGCGCGACTATGGAGCAGATTGCGTCAAACATCAACCAGACTGCTGACAACGCTCAAAAAACCGATGAGCTGGCTGCGGATACGGCTACGAAGAGTGAGGCCGGTGGCGAGGCTGTTTCCGAGGCAGTCGATTCCGTCAAAGAGATTTCGGAAAAGATCATCATGATAAAAGCTGTGGCCAACCAGACGAACATGCTCGCGCTCAATGCGGCTATTGAGGCTGCGCGAGCCGGTGAAGCTGGAAAGGGATTTGCCGTTGTAGCGAGCGAAGTAAGAAAGCTTGCTGAACGAAGCCACGCAACGGCAGCCGAAATCGTCGAATTGTCAGAAAAAACGCTTGCGCGCGCCGAGCAGGCTGGTGAGAAAATAAAGGACGTCGTTCCGGCTATTGGAAGAACGACATCGCTGATCGATGAAATCTCTGCGGCATGTCGCGAGCAGAACACGGGCGCGCAGCAGATAAGTTCGGCAATAGAGCAGCTTGATACTGTTGTTCAGCAGAACGCAAGCGCGTCGGAAGAGCTTGCCGCAATGTCCGAGGAGCTTAGCTCTAATGCAAAAGAACTCGTAAGCATAATCAGCATATTCAAAACAGAATAGAGATTTGTATGAGCCACAC
>CAMVSS010000215.1 GCA_947170195.1 uncultured Treponema sp.
GCACAAAACGCGTGTAGCATGCTAGCATGCGTTTTCGACAAGCCGTTTTCACGACCGGAAGTCATTTTTAAAGGAAATACTTTGTAATGCGTTTGCCCTGAGTAATTAAATGACGTTTGGTGCTGATTCGACTTTTACTTCTTTGAAATAAAGATATTTGAACGGATGAATGTCGAGCGCGTTCACGTACCAGCCGCCAACTTGCTGCAAATTAACCGCATGAAGGCTGATTGAATGCGTAATCGGCATGACTTCGCCATCATCGAGCAAAAGCTGTTCCGCCTGAGCAAGATATTTGTAATGCTCGCCGTTGTCCGTGCTTTCGTTTGCCTTTTGGATAAGCTCTTCGAATTTTTCGTTCTGCCATTTTGACGGATTGAGCGTTGAGTTTGCGCGGAAAAGCTCCAGAAAAGCAATCGGGTCGGCAAAGTCGCCAATCCATGAATAGCTGAAAATATCCGCGTTCCAGCCAGGAATTGAATCGATGTATCGGTCATCGGGCGTGGTCTGGACTTTAAGCTCCACTCCGAGAGGCTCCCATGCTTTTTTGAGGATTTCTGCCTGTGACTTCTGACGTTCTGAAATTGCCGAAATTCCGAAAGTGACAGAAAGTTTTTCGTCTTTTGGAATGCCGAGCTTTTTGCGGGCTTCTTCCATCATTTCGAGCGCGTCCTCGCCAGAAGTTTCGGTGATTCCGTTGACTCCCTGATAACCTGCGAGCGGATAAATCAAAGTTGTAGCTTTTACAAGACCGTTCTTGCGTAATTCTTCCCACGGAACTGCTGTGAGCAACGCGTTTCTAAAATCTGCGTCGTCCCAGGGCTTATTTTTGCAGGAGAAGAAAAGAAATTCAGTACCGAAAATTGCCGAAATCCGAATTGAATTTTTGTTGAGCAGTGCGTTTGTGTCCACCATGCCGGAAACCCAGTCCGCGCTGCCGTCATTGTAGCTCCATGAATTTTCTTTGAGCTCGTTGGACTGATTTATCGTGATTTGCGGGAGATGAACGTTCTTTGCATCCCAGTATTTTTCGTTCTTTTCGAGGATAAGGGATGAGCCGGTGTTTTCTTTGATTTTGAATGCGCCTGAGAAAACAGAAGTGTCCGTGCTGCCATTCTGATTGAGTGTGCAGACTGCAAATGCGTGGTGGCACAAAAGTTTTGCGAAGTGTGCCGTAGGATTTATGAGCGTTACGACAAGCGTTTTTTCGTTGCGGGCATTGATTCCCACTTCACTGTCTGTGATTTTGCCCTCGCGGTAATCTGCCGCACCTTTTATGCAGTCAAGCATTGATGCGTAGGGTGCATTGTGTGTGCGAAGGAGTGAAAGCCATGAATTTTTTACAGTGTAGGCATTTATTTTCTCGCCGTTTGAGAATTCCAGGTTTTCGCGGAGAGTGAAAGTCCAGCGTTTTTTGTCGCGGGAAATCTTGTAGCTTTCGGCAACGGCTGGTAAAGGTTCAAGAGTTTTTGGGTCATAAGAAAAAAGCCCTTCGTAAAGTGAATCCAAAATCTGTGCTTCGCTTGAATATGTCGCCGTGTGGATGTCGAGGTTCCACGGCTGCTGTGCAACGAGGATTGTGAAATTGTGCTGTAATGATTCAATTACGTTTTTGTCATCGGATTTTTCTGATTCGATGTCGATTATTGTATCTGGATTTTCAGCCGGAGATTTTTCCTCAACCTGTGAAAAAGCAAAATTAGTCAAACACAAAGAAAAAAGGATAAAAAAAATAAAAGACAAGTTTCGTTTCATATATTTAATCATACTATAAAAACAAGCAAAAATCGATTTCGTTTCAGCTTGCCGGGGATTTTAAGGGGCAAAGCCCCTTAGGAGAAGGGGTAGCGGAAAAGCGAAGCTTTGTAGCGAGGGGGAGTCTTCCCCCTTTAATTGCTAATTGCTCACTGCTAATTGTTACCCGCTAATTCCTAAGCGTTTCATCTGCGCTTCTTCTTCTATATATGAAGTGTATTCTACGCGCTGCTGGTTGGCCTTGACAATCGAGTTTTTGAGAGTTGTGATGTCGATTTTGAGACCTTTGATTTTTGATTTGTTAATGGGAGCTGCGGCACTTTTGAAAAAATCATCCAGCGAATTCAAATGAACCATGAGTCGGTTACAGTCTGAAATTTGAGATGCGACGAATTCTGCGATTTTTTCTTCCGGCATAGACATGATTTTTTTGTATCCCGGAGAATTCGGCTGTGCCACCGAAGAGTAACGGCGAGCCTTTGTCGCAAGGTCTGTCATAAATGTCTGGTAGTTCAATTTTTCGCTGCGTTTTGCACCTGTCGTCTGGTCAACAATTATGATGTTATAGAACAACGGCTTTTCTGCGATTCCAAATGCCTTTCTGAGCGCACGTTTGAGTTTGTCCATGAAAGAATTGTGCTCGCTTTCAAGCACATCGTGATTTTCCTGAATTTTCTGAGCGATTGTTACGATTTGAGAAGGAGTTGAGCCAAGAACCTGAAGCGCGCCCATAATCAATGCTTTTGTGTCGATTCTTTTCTCGACTTTTTTATTGGAAGCTGCGGCAACGTTCAGTTTTGAAAGAAGCTTTTTCTGAAGCTCATTCTTTTTTTCGCCCTGATCTTCCTGAATAATCTCATCAATCAGCTCATTATAGAACGGAACTTTGCCCATTCCCGCCGCGAAATTCTTTTTGATTTGCTGAAGTTCGTTTGCCGGGTCGGTATATGCCTTGTTTGCGTCAAAATTTGCACTGAGAATTACGTTCTTTCGAATCTGTGCCTTGTACCATTCTTTTTGAAAGTCGGTATATTCTTTCAAAGCTCCATTGATTTCATTTTGTGCCTGAGAAGCTTTTGAAAGATTGTCGTTGAGCATGCTCGCAGTGAGCGCATCGCTGCTTTGTCTTGCCGAGAAAACCATTGTCGCGAGGACGCGGGTGTTCACTTTGTTGGAATTTGCGGAAAATGAGTTCCATGTGATTGAATTGTTCAGGTCAACGAGTTTTTTGATGTTGCCGAGTGAAAGCTGGGAAACGGAAAATTTGTAGTAGTTGCACAAAAAGTCGAGAGTGCTTTCATAGTCTGAAAATCGTTGTCCCATAATGACAGATCGCTCATTTTCAACGAACTGAGTGCTTTCTGGAGACTTGATGTCGGAGATTTTCTTGTCAAGTTTGTATGGATCCGGCGTAATCAATGCTTTTTTGACCAGAAAATCAAAAACAACCTTGATGCAAGTGTGAAGAAGCCTGTAATTATCGAGAATTCGAGGCAGTTCTTCCATGTCGTACCATTGAGCCTTTTCATCGACAGCTTGTATTAAAGTTTCATTAAAATTATTTCCATTTTCCATATTTTGAATATCGGCATTTAAGATTTAGAAATTAGAAATTAGTAATGAAAAATGAAGGGGAA
>CAMVSS010000216.1 GCA_947170195.1 uncultured Treponema sp.
GGAAACCCAGAGATCCTCGCAGATTTCAAATGCTATTTTTATATCCGGATTTTTCTGGTCGGCTATCAGGATTTTGCTTCCAAACAGAACCTCAGGGTGCTTTTCCGAGAAGTAGATTTTTTCATTTTCTGCGCTGGTTTTCCATTCCTTGAAGTGCCGCCTTTCATAGAATTCCGCGTAGTTCGGAATGTATGATTTTGGAATCAGACAGAGGATTTCTCCCTTGAAAAGTATTGCGGCGACGTTATATAAAGCGTTTTCCTTTCTGAACGGAAGTCCGACCGCAATCACTGCGTCGAGCGATTTCGTTTTTTCCGCAACTGTTTCGAGCGCGGATTTTGCCCCGTGCAGGAGCGTGTCCTGAAAAAAAAGGTCCGAGCATGTATATCCTGTCAGGCTCAGCTCTGGAAAAACAATGAGTTTTGCAAGAGACGATACAGCTTTTTCTGCGTTCTCGATTATTGAAAGTGCGTTCTGCTCGCAGTCCGCAACCGTAACCTGTGGCACGGCCGATGCAATTCGAAAAAATCCGTAATTCATGGATAAAGTATAATGATTATTTTAATAAATTTAAACAAAAAAGGAGCACCCCGGCAGGAGTGCCCCTTCTTTCAGGAAATTACCGTCAGACCGACGGATGTTCCGTTTTTAGAATACATACTTTGCGGAAAGCTGCGCGAATGCCATGTTGTGGTTGCGTGTGTTTCCAGCTGTGAAGTTGTAGAATTCTCCGTTCTCGTTGTCGCTGTAGATGTATCCGCCCGAGAGGGTGAATGTGCGTCCGTCAACAACATTGTAAGAAATCTTAGGCTGAACGCACCATTCGTTTGTCGGAAGGACATAGATGGTTGTACATTCTGTTGTAAGCTTCTCGTACAGGAATTTGTCGCTGATGTTTACGACAAACTTGTTAGAGTAGTACTTGCCGTTGCTCTTGTAATCAACGTCATAAGTCTTGTAATCAACGTCCACGAATTTGTTTGTTGCCGTATTGTAGACTTTCTTCGTGTTGTGCGTGATTCTGTGACGCTTGAGGATGACATTTCCTGTCTCCTGGAAGTTGATGTTGATGTTGTGGATTGGGAGATCGATATCAAATCCTCCGACCCATGAAATGCTGTTGTTCTTTACCCATGGATTTGATCCTGTGTGGTCTTCCGTGAGGTTGTAAGCGATTTCGCCTCGTGCGTTGAGCTTCCAGATGACTTTTGCAACCTCAAATCCGAATACCTGCAATTTGTCATAAGCCAAAGTAGGGATTGTGAGCGTTGTGTTGTTTGCGGTGAAGTATTCTTTAGCCACAGACTCTGTTGAGATTTTTCCTGTGACTACGCCAAGAGGATTTGCAAGCGCCTTTGTTTTGAAAAGCTCTGTGATCGCAGGTGTGCTGAATGAGATTGTTTTTGCATATCCGTCCTGATTTGCGGAAGGCTGTTTGTAGTGTCCGTAGTAGTAGCTGAAACCCCAGTCCATTGAGCCGAGTGTACCCGTTATGCGGCCGCCTGCCTGAGCATACTTGAGCGAGCTTGTGTCTGGATAAAGAGATTCCGGATCAGAGCTGAGGCTTGATGCGAATGTGAGGTAGGTGAGGAACGCAGCCTGCTTTGTGAGGTAAGCCTCTTTTGCGGCGGCGATCTGTGCGGCAGTTGCACCAGTTGATACTGCAGTGTCATATTTTGTTCGGGCATCCTCCATTGCTGTGAGGCTGTTGTTCAGGTTGTTCGTAACCATCGTTGTGATGCCGTCCGTGAGCTTTGTCATTGCGTACGGAACGAGAGGTCCGCTTGAGGCAAATCTGTCTGTTGTCATCATCGGAGTTACGATACCTTCGATGCGGATGTTTGATGCGTTAGGCACGTTGTATGCTACGCGGAGCATTACTTCGCCGATTCGTCTGTCGATGTAGTCAGGGAAGATGAAATCTGTGTAGTCATTTGCGTTGAAATTGTCGAGGACGTGGAGCTTGTCGCCTTTTCCCCATACGACTTTCATTTTTCCGGCTTCGATTACCCAGTTTCCGAAGTATCCGCGGGCAACGACTTCGTTTACGATGTCCTCAGGATGTTCTTTGATTGTGCCTGCGTCGAAGCAGAGCGTTGCGCTCAGCTCGCTGTTTGATCCGTTGTAATCGAAAGAAAGGCTTGCTGTTCCGTCTCCGTCGAGGATTGTTTTGTCGACGATATTATCTTTTACGGATTTTTCTGTAACCTTTCCGAGATAGAATGCTTTTTCTGCTGTAGACAGATTCGAATCCATGAGGATGTCTGCGTTTGATTTTTTGAGGTATTTAGAAGCCTTTGTGCGTGTTGTCTTCTTGTATCCCTCATTTGTGTTGATATAGGCGCGGAAACTACCTTCTACATCTCCGCTGAAAGAAAGCGGGTTTTCCTCTTCTTCGGCGCCGAATGAGATGTCGAAGTCCTGGGCAAACACTGCTGATGCAACCATGATGGCTGCGATTGTGCTAAAAAGTTTTTTCACTTGTACTCTCCTTTAAACTAAATATGCCGGCCTTTGTGTGCCGGCGGCCATTAAAAATTATTTTGCTTTACCTGTCTGAAGCCAAGACTGTGTAAAGTATGCGTCCGAAATTCCTTCGTCCAGCTTGATATCTTTTATGTCAAGCTTTGTTGTTCGACCTGTGATCTCGTTTTTGATGCATGCTCCTTCACGAAGCCAGTATTTGCCTCTTGAAGTTTTTACTTCTCGGTAACTGTCAGTCGTGTATACCTTCATAATCTTTGTCGGGTCTTTTTTGTCAAAATACTCGAACTTCATAGGCAGGTAGGATACTTTGTCAATATAGCAGATTCTGTATGAGAATTCAATGTCGGCCTTTTTGAGAGGAACTGACTTGATTTTCCAGCAGTCGTAAGATTTTCCTTTGCTTGTTACTGTTACTGATTTCTCAAGCATTTCGTGTTTGTCTTCGTCAACATCGCGGATTGCCATGTCGTTGTATGTGAACTCACATCCTACGAACTGTTTTGATCGCTCTGATGTAGGAATTCGGCGGACAGTACGCATGGATGGAAGGTAGATCCAGCGGTCATCTTCCTTTGAGTTCTTTGCGGCCTGAAGAACACGGGTATCTTTTACAGATGCCGGAGATTTGAATTCAAATACCGTGCTGATAAGACCGTTTACGGTACGTCCATACTGATGAAGAACTCGAGTCTCTGTAGCACCGTTTGCTTCTATATTTCGAAGCTCCATTATAGTGCGACTGTTGACAGGTACATCAAGCGTGGTTGACTTTTTCATGATGTCATATGCTTCGTCTGCGAAGGCTGTAAAACTGATTGCCATTACGGCAGAAGCTGCAAGAATTTTTGTTAATTTCATAACTTCTCCTTAATTAATAAATGGGGTTTTTTGCCACTGAATACT
>CAMVSS010000217.1 GCA_947170195.1 uncultured Treponema sp.
GTTTTTCTTTGATAACCGCCCACAAAACTCTTGTCATTTCATCGCCGTCAAGCTCGGCGATTGCATTTTTCATCTGAATTTTTGCCATAATGTTGGAATTATACAGAAAATGCGTTAAAATGTATATAAATAACAACTGTATTAAAAATCTATTCTTTAAGCTTATATTTATTTTACTTTAAGAATTTATAATACAGGTTATGTTAGAATAATCTGAAAAGAATTAAGAATTGTAATTTTTTACGATTTTTATCAATCTTTTGGAGGTATTTTATGCGAGTATTATTGGTTGAAGACGAAGAAGGTCTCTCACAGGCTTTGGTTGAAATTTTCAAGAAAAATCGAATCAGCATCGATGCTGTCCTCGACGGAAAAGAAGGTCTCAAATACGCAGAGTCAGGCATCTACGACGTTCTCGTCCTTGATATCATGCTTCCTGGAATCGACGGAATTTCAATTCTCAAAACTCTCCGAGAAAATCACAACAATGTCCCAGTCATTTTTCTCACAGCAAAAGATGACGTTACCGACAAAATCACAGGTCTTGATGCAGGTGCCGATGATTATCTCACCAAACCATTCTCAAGCGATGAGCTTCTTGCCCGTGTAAGAGCACTTTCCCGCCGCAAAGGCGAGTTAAAAGAAGATTCTGTCACATTCGGCGATCTCACTCTCAACAAAAAGAACTGCGAGCTTCAGTCATCAACAGGCGAAGCAATCAAACTTTCACTCAAAGAATATCAGATTCTTGACCTTTTGTTCGAGAATCCGCATCAGATTATCACAAAAGAGCAGCTTATCGAAAAAATCTGGGGCGGCGATTCAAATGCAGAATACAACAACGTTGAGGTTTACATTTCGTTCATCCGAAAGAAGATCGAAAACCTCAAAGTAGGAATTCGAATCCGCACAGCACGAGGTATCGGCTATTCTCTCGAAGACGAGACTCGCTAATATAAATTCCGTCTCTGGAGGGAGTCTATGAAAGTCATTAAACAGCTTAAAGTCAAATTCGTTTATTCGATGATTTTTATCGAAATGTTTGTTTTCGCCACAATTCTGCTTACGTTAAACGTCGCGATTACAAGGCGAGAATCAAACGAAACAAATGAATTTCTTGTATTCCTTGCAAACAACAACGGTCACAGTCCAAGACCAAGGCTGTTTAATGACAAAATGATTCCGCGTCAAAAACAGAACGAGCTTCTGCTGGACATCGATGCCACTTCATCGGCAAGCCGGGAACACCCGGAAGATTTTCTTCATACAATCACAGATGTTTTCCGAATCGAAAGAACGAGCCTGGCAAACCTTCGAAATTATTTTTCAGTCAAAGTCAATGCCGATGATACTATCATGGAGCTCATTCAGGATTTCCCGTTGAATTACACAAACGATGAAATCAATCATCTGGTTGCAGAAATCTGCGGTAGCGGCAAAAACCACGGTTCTATCAGCGGAGTTAGTTTCTATACACGAGAACTAAGGGGGAACCAGCGGCTTATCTGCATGGTCAACCGAAATTCTGAGTTAAAGACACTGAGTAAGCTCTACACATACTCTACCCTGCTTTATCTCTTCAGCATAATCGTTTCCGTATTAATTTCAATTCCTATCTCAAATTACATGATTCGTCCAGCCGAAGACGCATTCATCAAGCAAAAGCAGTTCATCGCGGATGCAAGCCATGAGCTTAAAACCCCGATTGCCGTAATAGGAGCAAACATTGACGTTCTTGAAAGTGAAATTCAAGGCAACAAATGGCTCGAATATATCAAAGCCGAAAACAAACGCATGGGTGAGCTTGTAAGGGATTTGCTTTACCTTGCCAAAAATGATGCCGGACGAAACGAACTCACATTCTGCGATTTTGACTTTTCAAATGCTGTCGAAAATTCAGTGCTTCCATTTGAAGTTGTCGCTTTTGAAGCAGGGAAAACCCTTGAATTCGACATCGAAAAACACATTACTTGCAATGGTGACGAAAAATCACTCAAACAAGTCTTCATTATTCTCGTTGACAATGCGCTCAAAAATTCAGAAGAAGGCGCACATATCACTGTCAGAGCTTATGCCGAAGGTCAAAAGATTATTTACAAGGTCCGAAACACTGGAGCGGGCATTCCAAAAGAAGAGCTTGAGAAAATCTTCCTGCGCTTCTACCGCTCGGATTCATCTCGCGTGCGAAAAACAGGTGGCTGCGGTCTTGGACTTGCAATCGCACGTGCAATCGCAACGGATCATGACGGCACACTTGTAGCCGACAGCGAGCTTGGAGAATGGGCTGAATTCACATTGACGATACCCAAGAAACGATAAAACTGATATAATACAATCATGGAACTTAAAGAACTTTATCGCGAAATTTTAAACGAACACAACATAAATCCAGCTCATAAAGCCGAAATGTCAGGCGCAAATTTGAGTTTGCAGGGGATTAACCCCAGCTGCGGCGACAACATCACACTCAATCTCAAAACTGAAAACGGCAAAATTACAGACGGTGCATTCTCAGGAAGCGGCTGTGCAATTTCTCAGGCAAGCTGCGACATGATGCTTGACTTAATCATCGGGAAGCCCGAATCAGAAGCTCTCCGCCTGTGTGAAATTTTCATGGGCATGATTCAGGGAACAGTCACCGATGACCAGATTGAAGAGCTTGACGAAGCAAGTGCCCTTCGCGAAATCCAGCACATGCCTGCCCGTGTAAAATGCGCGGAACTCGGCTGGCGAACAATGCGCGAAATGCTTGGCTTAAAAAAAGATACGGCCACCGCATCGGCTTCTCACCCGGACTGTCCTGTAAATTAAAGCTCCTTCGATGCGGATGCACGCAGATAAACACAGATAATATATTGTTAAATCCGGGTTCATCTGTGTTTATCTGTATCTAATTTTTGTACTATTTAGTGTTTTCTTTTCTCTTTTACTGACTTCCATTTCATTCTCCATTTGTGCTATAATTTCCGTATCTTATTTTTAATGAGGTGAAATAGTTATGTCTATCACATGGGAAAATCTTGACAAACTTTCTTCTTTCAAAAAACTCCAGTCGCTCAAAGGTGCAGTAAGCGTTAAGAACGAGCTTTCTGGCGCAAACGCAAGCGACCGCGTAAAAAAATACTCAGTTCCAATGGGAGCAGGGCTCGTCTACAACTATGCCGCAAAACAGGTCGATGACAAAGTTCTCGCTGTTCTCAAAGAGCTTGCCGCTGAAGCACAGCTCACACAGAAATTCGCAGCAACATACAACGGTGAAGTAATCAACACTGGCGAGAAACGCATGGTATTGCACCATCTCTGCCGTGGTCAGCTCGGAAACAACGT
>CAMVSS010000218.1 GCA_947170195.1 uncultured Treponema sp.
TTCAGATAGTAGAATTTAGGACCTGAAACTTTTGTTCCGCGCTCGAAGTCGAGGATATCAAGCTCCTCGCCGAGCTGAACATGGTCTTTTGGCTGGAAATCGAATTTGCGCGGAGTTCCGACCTTTTTTACCTCAAGGTTCTCTGTGTCGAGCTTTCCGATCGGTGTGTCCGGGTGATGCATGTTAGGAATCTGGCGGCCGGCTTCGTCAAGTTTTGCCTCGATTTCGGCAAGCTCCTTTTCTGCCTGTGTTACATCATCTTTGATTTTTTTACCTTCCTCGATGTATTTTGCGCGTGTCTCTGCATCGAGTTTCTGCTTCATTGATGCGGCATTTTCGTTTCTCTTCTGCTGCAAAGCCTGCAGTTTTGTCGTGAGGGCAGTGCGCTCGTCAAAAAGTTTTACTACGAGGTCAGCATCAGCCACCATGTTTCTGTCTGCGATGTTCTTTTTTACTTCTTCAAGATTTTCTTTAATGAATCTGTAATCCAACATATATGTCGTTAACTCCTTAAAAACAATTCAATTATTGAGCCTTAGGAAACCCCGACAAGTTTTCGTTTTTCGAGGTTCCCCTTACTATATAACTTTTTTAGTTTAATTCAAATACTGCGTCAACAGTTACTGTGACCGTTGTCTTTCCGGCTGAGACCGGTGTCGCAACTGAATCAGAAAAAAGCTCGTCAATCGCTTCCGCTTTCATGAGCCGTGCTTTCGGGAAATAATTTCCGTTCGATTCCGAGATTGACAGCACTTTTCCGAGCTTCGAGCCTGCTGTGCCAGCGAGCACTCTTGCGGCTTCCTGAGCCTGCTGCATCGCAAGAATCTTTGCCTGCTTTTCCGCAAGTTCGGTGTCGTTTACGCCGTACGAAAGAGATGAAAGCTGGTTGGCTCCGTTTTTGAGCGAGGTGTCGATCACGTCGCTGACAAGGTTTATGTCCTTTACGAATATGTTTATCTGATTTGTCACAACATAGTCGCCATAAATTGTCTTTCCGCGGTCGTAAGATGTTTCCTGTCTGAGCGAAAAGTTTTCCGTCGAGATGCTGTCTTTTTTGATTCCTTTCTGAACAAGTGCGTCCTGAATTGCGGTCATTTTCTTTGCGTTTTCCGAGGAGACTTCCGTGATTTCTTTTCCTCTCGTTATAACAGAGAGCGAAACCGTTGCATTGTCGGCTTCGAGAGTTACGCTTCCGCTTCCTGATACGCTGACTGTTCTGGCAGGCTTTTTCGGAAGGCACGAGCAGAGCGAAAGAATGATTGCTGCCGCAAATGCCGATGTCTGAATAAATCTTTTCATATTTTCCTCGCTTCGAACCGCTACCTGATATCAATGTAGAATCTTTTGAGGTAGATGGTTCTGTTGTTTGCTTTTTTCCAGTATTTGCTCATCGGGAATCTTTTTACAACTGACTCGTATGAATCGATGGCATTCCTGATGTTCTTGACGCTTGAGTCGGACTCATATATCTGTCCGAGCAGGAACAATGCTTCGTCGACCCTTGTTGATGCGAACGAAAGATACTGCTGGGCATAGTTCAGGGCATCCTGATATTTTTTGTCCTGATATGCTTTTTGCGCCAGATCCAGAAGATTTTCGTCGGCCGCAACCTCAGTCTCTTTTGAGGCAGGAGACTCTGATGTCGGTGCCGATGCCGAAGCTGAAATCGTTCCTCCCGAAGACTGCTTTTCGGACTCTTCCTTTGAGCTTGTCGTCTGGATTACTGTCTTTATGTTGTTCTCAGCCTCAGGTGTTTTTTGAGTATGCGGCGTGGTGTCAGATTTTTTCTCAGCGACACTCTCAGCGTTTTTTTGCGGAGCTGATTTTGATGTTTCCGCTTCAGTCTTCGTTGGTTCAGCCTGTTTTTCTGCCTCTATCACTGTTGAGCGTCGCACAGGTTTTGCAGGAACTACCTCCGCGTACGACGGAGCTGTAACCCTTGCGGATGAAGTCGCGCTTTCTTCTGTTACGAAAACCTGAAGATAGTCGTCGATGTATTTTCCTGTCAATGCGTCGTTTTTGTAGAAGTGGAGAAGGGTTGAGCCGGATGTTATTGAGCGGAGTGTGAATCCCGTGTTATCCGAGCTGATTTTTCGCCCGAAATATCTGAAAAGCGGAGTTTTTTCCGTTTCGCCGATGTATACCCAGCCGGTTCCAGGATATGTGATGTCAAGATACTGATTTTTCTTTACGGTTACTGCGCGTGACGGCACGATTACGACCGGCTGCTTGAATTCCTCAAGCTCGCTGTCCGTGAGTTCTTTTGAGGACTCTGATTCCGTCGCTCCGTCCTGCTGTGGGACTGATTCTTCCTTTATTATCTCAGTTTCAGATGAATTCGGTGCCGATTCGGCAATTCCTGTTTTGTCGGTTCCGTTCTGAGATGCCTTTGCATTCTGAGCGTTCGCTTCTGCCTGAGGCTGATTCTTTGCTTCGGCAGCTGCGCCTGATGCTTCTGAACCTTCGGAAACCGGTTTCCCAGCATCTTTTGTGCCTTCGGATCGAGAGTTCTCTGTGTTTTTGTCAGATGCAAAGCTTTCTTCCATGACCTCTGACTGGTTCTGCGCATTCCCTGATGCAAGGCTTTTTCGGATTCCTGCCTGCGTTTGTGTTGATTTTCCGTCTGGAACCTGTACTTCAGCTCCTTTTAAGACGGTTGGCGCATTTGATTTCTGGGCGTTAGAAAGCTCGATGATCTTCGGCTCGCTGATAGTCTCCGTATTTTTTTCTGCTGTAGAGTCGTCTGGTTCCTTGTTCAGAATGTATTCTTCCTCGTCCAGTTTTTCGAGGATTATTTCAGTTTCGTTAGTGTCCCGAGAATCTGCTTCGGAATCTTCCGGTAAATCCGATTCGCTTTCTGCAGAAACGTCCTTTTCTTCAGAAACGTCTTTTTTCAGGTCGCTTTCCTGATTTATGTCAGCCAGAACGCTTTGTTCATGAGGCTTTTCTTCGGATGGCTGATCCTTCTGAATCTCAGTGTCCGAATTTGTGTCTTGAGAAGATGGTGCGCCGCTTTTTGGCGTTGAAGCGCACGAAAATAGAAAAAATGAAACTGCCGTTATAAAAACAAAACGAGAAAATTTCATCATGGCGTCGCTCCTAATATTTCATCCGCAATCGAGTCGTTAGTCCGCTTCAATTCATTCATAACGTTGTCGTCTGGATAGGTGAACCACTTCTCGATCTCGGCCTTTGACCATTCGTTTTCTGTATTTCGCGAGGTAAAGTAATCTTTTTCGATGTTCGGTGCATCGGGAATCAGAATCGGGGAATCCGCTGTGAATGTCTCCATAGGTTTTTCAGCGGGTTTCTTCT
>CAMVSS010000219.1 GCA_947170195.1 uncultured Treponema sp.
ATTTTTGAAGATTTTTTAGATATTTTGTTTCTGTCATGGGAAAATTATAGCTTTTTTACATAATGATGTCATTTTTTATCTTTGTTTTTGATTATTTTTCAACTTATAATTTTTTTTAAGTGAAAAAAAGGAGGATTTATTATGAAAAAAATCGCAGGGGCTGCGCTTTTGTGCACGGCCGTGGGGGCTTCGATGTTCCTCACAGGAGCAAAGAAGACGTCGTCCGCCGACTTGAAGGGCGGAAAACCTGTTGAGATTACAATGTGGTACGGCGGATCCGTCAGTGAGGCTGGAGAGCCACCGAAAGACTGGGTTGCCTATGACATCATAAAAAATAAGCTCAATATAGATCTGAAGCTTACGATGCTGCCGTCAAGCGAGAAAGACCGCGACGTAAAGCTCAATGCAGCAGCTGCAGCTCGCTCGCTTCCTGACTTGTTCACTGTAAACCGAGAGCCGTTTTTGAAGATGGTCAAGAACGGAATGGTTGCCTGCGTGGACGACATGTATGACAAGATGCCTAACCGCACGAAGATTATGTATGACAAGACCGCACGCGATTTCACTTCGGTAAACGGAAAGTCTTACGGTTTTGCAAGTCCGGGCTCAATCGCACGAAACGAGGGCCTTATCATCCGAAAGGACTGGCTCAAGAACGTGAAGATGGATGTTCCGAAGACGACCGAGGATTTCATGAAAGTAATGCACGCGTTCACATACAATGATCCTGATAAAAACGGAAAGAATGACACGTACGGATTCGGTGCTTTCCTTGAGATTTACTCACATCAGGAATATCTCGGACGGCGTTTCGAGCCTCTGATGGGCGCGTTCGGCGTCGAGGGAACTTGGAGCATGAAGAAGGAGACCGCCGGTCTCAACATTCTCCGTCCTGAATATTTTGACGCTCTTTGCTACGTAAAAAAACTTTGTGATGACCAGAGCATTGACCCGAACTGGCTCGTATATAAAAAAGATGATTTCCGTGCCGCATGGAAGCAGGGAAAATTCGGCTGCATGCGCGAGCAGAATGCTGCTTATGCTTCTGAGTCAAACTATGCTCCGTTCGACAAAAACTTCCCGAACGGTGAGTGGATTGTAATTGATCCTCCTGTAGGTCCGTCCGGAAAATCTTCTACAGGCTGTTTCATTCAGGGCTACCGTATCACCGCGGTATCACGGGCTGCCGAGAAAGCTGGCAAAAAAGATGCGATCGCGCGCCTCCTCGAATGGATGAGCAGCGACGAGGGCTATTATCTCCTCGGATGGGGACAGGAAGGAATCAACTATGTTAAGGATGAACACGGAGTTCCTGTCGTAAACGGTCTTCCGGATCCTAAGAAGGGCTTCACGAAGCCTGCAATGCAGGTTCTCACCCAGCTTCGCGCCTATGTGTTCTACAACGGTCCTGTAGAGCTGTATTCGCGCTATCCGACCTACACTACGGAATATTCTCACAAGAAGATGTCTGCTCTTGACGTCCTCAACCAGATGGACAAGCTCCCGTATACGCCTGCCGTCGGTTCTGACGCTATGCCTGTGCCTGACGCCGATCTCCAGCGCTTTATGGATCAGGGCGTCCTTGAATTTGTCACCGGAAAGCGCGAGCTGACTCTTGCCAACTGGAACGCATGGATCGCTCAGTTCAAGAAGCTCGGCGGCGAAAAATGGAACAATGACGGACTTGCTTACGCTAAGAAAAACAATCTCTTGTACTAGGAATTCGTCACCTGAAAGTCAGTTGTCCGCGCCCGCCGCAGGAGCCGGGGACTGACCTTTTCGTGATTGAAGTAAAAAATCCTATCTGTTAAAATGAAATCTGCCTGTGAATAAAATGTTCTGCAGGCAGATTTTTTTTATTTGTGCCAAAATTATGGACAACCTGGAGAAAAAATGGTGGAAACTAATGCAGACAAGATTCTTGCCGAAGCGGTGCGTCAGAGCAACAAAATCGAAGAGGACATCAAGGTAAATCCTTCAAAATACCGTGTGCTTACGGGCGACAGACCTACTGGCCGACTTCATATCGGGCATTATTTCGGTTCGCTCCAGAACCGGGTGCGCCTTTCAAAAATGGGCGTTCAGACTATGATTCTTATCGCTGACTATCAGGTTCTGACCGATCACGACGCGTTCGACAAAATCTCGCAGAACACTAAGCAGCTTGTAATTGACTATCTTGCCGCCGGAATAGAGCCTGGCGAGAACGTGATGATTTATCCTCACAGCTACATTCCTGAGGCCAACCAGCTCATGGTTCCTTTCCTTGCCCTTGTTTCAAATTCCGAGCTGAGTCGCAACCCGACTGTAAAGGACGAGATCGCAAAATCTGAGCTGAAGGTTATAAATGCCGGTATGTATACGTATCCTGTGCATCAGGCTGTGGACATCCTTTTCTGCAAGGGAAACGTTGTTCCGGTCGGAAAGGATCAGCTCCCGCACCTTGAGATCGCAAGAACTATCGCGCGTCGCTTCAACGATAAATTCTGCAAGGACAGGGAGCCTGTTTTCCCTGAGCCGCACGCTCTTCTTGCTAAGACTCCGATGATTATGGGGCTTGACGGCAGCGCGAAGATGTCGAAATCCCTCGGAAATACGATCATGCTCTCGGCTACAGAAGACGAGACCGCAAAACTCATAAAGAAAGCAAAGACTGACCAGGAGCGCCATATCACTTACGATCCTGTTAACCGCCCTGAGGTCGCAAACCTCCTCCGCATAATTTCGCTTTGTACGGGCGAGGCTCCTGAGGCAATTGCCGAGCGAATCGGTGACGGCGGTGGCGGAATGCTCAAGTCAACGCTCACGGAAGCTCTCAACGAGCACCTCCGTCCGCTCAGAACAAGACGGGCAGAGCTGGAGCAGCAGCCTGAGTATATCCGCAAGGTTCTTTTTGAGGGCGTTGAAAAGGCCCGTGCGATCGCGCAGACGACCCTTGATGAGGTTCGCGCTGCCATGAACATGGTCATCTAGCTTTTTAAAGGAGTTTCCATAAATGAACAGCATGACAGGCTACGGTTTCAAGGAGACCGTGGTCGAAAACACTCAGATCAGCGTTGAGATAAAATCTGTGAATGGCAGGTTCCTTGACCTGAACATAAATCTTCCTTCATTTCTGAACCCTCTTGAGGCAAAAATCAGGAAGATTGTTTCCGAAAAGATAGTGCGGGGCAAGGTTGATCTTACTATCCGTGTAAAGGACATGAACTCGACTGTTAAGGTTGTGCCCGACGTGGCTGCGGCAAAGATGTATGCGAATGCGATCTCTGAGATTGCTGCCGCTGTCGGAAAAAAGGATTCCGATATCCCTCTG
>CAMVSS010000220.1 GCA_947170195.1 uncultured Treponema sp.
GGTAGATTGAAAGGAATGCCTCGACGACTCTTTCCGCTCCTCCGTAGTTTACGAGCCAGTCATGAACGATTGCGACTTTTTTTATGCTCATCTGATGCCTCTTTTTGATTTATGAGCAAGTTTCAGAAGCCTGTTGCTTTTGAAACTGACTCTTATGTATCGTGCCGGATATTATACCGAAAAAATCTGAGAGCATCAATTTTGTTTATTGACAGAAACTACTAAAAAAAAGAGAATGGGAGACGGTTTTTTTCATACGGCATGAGTAAAAAAGAAAGCGTTTGGCGTCATGAGTACAAGTATTTTTCTCCAGAATCGGTGCTTCAAGTGCTCGAAAAGCGGGTCTCTTCTGTCCTGAAACTCGACAGCCACACCGGTGAAAAGGGCTTTTATCACATCCGCTCGATCTATTTCGATGATTTTTACAACACTTGCTACCGCGAGAACGAGGACGGAACTGATCCGCGCGAAAAGTTCAGGATTCGAATCTACAACAACAGCCCGGAGCGCGTTTCGCTCGAGCTGAAGCAGAGAAAATCTGGAAAATGCCTTAAGACTTCGACGCGGCTTTCCGCGGAGCGGCTTGAGGCTCTGATGAGCGGAAACTTTTGCTCTCCAGTTCTTTCCGTAAACTCTGATGATTCTTTTTTATACAAAAAGTTTTATTCCCAGATGCTTTACAAGGCTCTGAGGCCTGTGAACATCGTGTGCTATGATCGCGTGCCGTTCATATACCGGGACGGAAACGTCAGGGTGACTTTTGACCGCAATATACGGAGCGGAAGGGATTTCTCAAAGTTCTATGATGATGATCTTCCCGTTCGGCCGATTTTGCCGATTGGAACGAACCTGATCGAGGTTAAATTTGACGCTTTCCTTCCTGATTTTATATTTGAGCTTTTGCAGACGGGCGTCTTGAAGCAGACGTCCTTTTCAAAATACTATCTGTGCAGAAAGTACGACATGAAACAAACGTTGTGATCGGAAAAATTGCCCCCGGCGATTTCCAGAAGTTTCCAGAAGTGCTATAATCTGACACTCGGAGGTCTTATGACTTTTAAGGACATTTTCAAAAAATCATTTATTGAAGGTTTCAGCAGGTATGACAATTCTCCTGTCAATATATTGATAGTCTTTGCGATTGCGGCTCTCTTCTCGATCTACATTTTTGCCGCTTACCGCATACTGACCAAAAAGACGTTCTACTCAAAGACGTTCAACATCGCCTTGCCGTGCCTCACTTTGATTACGACGGCGATCATCCTTACGATTCAGTCGAGCATCGTTGTTTCCCTCGGTATGGTCGGTGCTCTTTCTATCGTCCGATTCAGGACCGCTATCAAGGAACCGATGGACCTCGTATTCCTGTTCTGGGCAATCTCAAACGGAATCATCTGCGGCGCGGGACTTGCGGAGATAGCCTGCGTGCTCACGTTCGTCATGACGATTTTCCTTTTCGTTCTTGACCGCTGTCCTGTTGCCCGCGCTCCGAAAATCCTCATGGTGAATGCCGAGGGCTACGATAGCGAGGAGGCTGTGATTGCCTGCGTAAAGAAGTTCTGCCGGTATTTTACTGTAAAGTCACGAAGCCTTTCTAACGGTAACGTTGACCTCGTTATTGAGGTGCGCACGGACCGGGAGGGGGAGCTTGCGCGTGAGATTGCTGGCGTTCAGAATGTCCGCTCTTCAAGCATCCTTGCCCACGACGGTGAGGTTACTTACTAAAGAGGACTGAGCGCAGTTTTTCTGCTGATTTTTTATATGTGAATGTTTCGAGGACGGCTGATGCATCTGCCGTCCTTTTTTTTATTAGCTCTGCAAGCTCTGTGTCCGTGTCGAACGGATCGATGTATACTGCGGCATCTTTGTAAATCTCCGGGAGGCTTGCGGCCTTCGCTACGATGATTTTTGCGCCCGTGCTGAGCGCTTCGAGCGGCGGAATTCCGAATCCCTCGTAGTAGCTTGGGAAGACAAAGGCTGAGCATGCTTTCATCAGTGATTTCACTTCCTCGTCTGTGACGTAGCCGAGCATCGTCACGTTGGAAAGGCTTGAGAGGTCGGAGATTTCCCCGGTGTGCATTCCGCCTATCGTCTTTCCTGAGATGGCAAAGTTCTCATCAGGATGCTTTCTTGCGTATTCCAGAATCCATTTGAGGTTCTTTCGCTTCTGGAGGCTTCCGAGGGTAAAGTAGAACGGCTTTTGCTTCAGAACCGGGAATCTTTCAAAAATCCTGTCGTCGCTTCCAGTCTTCGAGAAGTGGTCCCAGCCGTTCGGTATGACCTCGATTTTGTCAGCTTTAGTGTGGTAGCGCGCTTTTATGCGCTCCTTCGTGAACTCTGATACGGTGAGGACTTTTTTTGCGTGGCATGCGATGTTCCAGTAGTTGAGGCGGCAGTAGAGCTTTATGAGCTTGTCCCGCCTTGTCGTGAAGTCCTCAGGGAAATCTTTTGCGTATATGTCATGGATAAATGCGTAGCCGATTTTGCATCCGAGCGGAGCCGTGTTGCTGAAATTGAGCCCGTCGGCGTGCAGCTGCCTGCATCGCTTCCTGAAATAGAACAAGTCCCAGCGCGGGAAACTTGTCAGCTCCTTTTCGTCATGAATCAGGCGGATATTCTTGTATTCCGGAATCTTTCGTGCGTTCTTTGGAACGAGGAGGGCAATTTCCTCGCCGTTTTGGAGAAGTCCGTCGAGCTGGGCCAAAATTTCCCATGCAAAGCGTTCTATTCCGGTCAGGTTCCGGCACAGAAAGTTTCCGTTTATTAAAATCATTGCTTTCCCTTTTTCCAGTTGCTGCTTTCGAAGATGTTGTCCCTGACTGTGTACCAGTCCGAGTCCTTGATATTGAAAGTGTATGTTCCGTGCTGGTCAGGTGACCATGTAGAGTCCGATGTGACGATTGCGCCCTTTGTCTTCTTTATGTCGTCGGTAAGCTCCTTGCCAGTGTAAGGGTTTATCGGATGGTCGACTATGTCCTTGAGACAGATGAGCGGAACGTCTGCCGTGGTCATGAAGGTGTTGTCTTTTTTTATCTCGCCCTGCGCGTTGAAGTCCTTTACGAACAGGAGCGGGTGCAAGTGGTCGCGGTTGAAGAGATCGTTGAATTCGCCAGTGTATTCTCCGAGCACCTCGTATTTTCCGATGCCGTGGTCGCTGACCATGATGATCCTTGTGTTGTCGTAGACGCCGTTCTCCTTGAGGTAGTTTATCCATCTTCCGAGAAGCTTGAATGCGGCTATGTTTCCGCTGTAGCCGCCAGCCTTCGCATAGCGTCCG
>CAMVSS010000221.1 GCA_947170195.1 uncultured Treponema sp.
GAATCAGAAGGATTACAAGACCTGCTACAAACAAAAAGACAATAAGGCACAGAACCGTAAAGATGAACGGCTTTTTTTGAGCGAATTCCTTTATTGAGAAATCATCCACAATTGCCTTTAAATCGTCTAAGTCAAGCATTACTCGCTTCCTTCTGGTTTTCCTTCAGCTGATTCCTGAGATTCCTGCTGCTCTTTCTGGGCGGCTTCTTTGGCTGCCTTTGCCTCGGCCTTTGCTCGTTTCGCAGCTTCTTTCAGTTCCTCGTTGTGCTGCTCGATGACCGGATCCGTAATCGTTCCGTCAGGATTGTGAATTCGTTTTGCAGGGCGCGGCGGAATGTATACGTTCTCTTCCGGCGCAACGTCTTCCTCTACGAAATCATCTCCGTCCGAAATGTCCTCTCCCGACTTGATTTCCTTGTCGAGACGGATCTGTATGATCTTACTGATTCCAGACTCTTCCATCGTAACGCCGAGCATAGTGCGCGCTCCCATAACCGTCTTCTTGTTGTGCGTGATGACGATGTACTGCGACAGTTTTGCGAACGAGCGCAATGCCTGAACGAAGCTCGTGACGTTCTTGTCGTCAAGGGCCGCGTCAATCTCGTCGAGAAGACAGAATGGAGAAGGGCGAACCTGATAGGTCGCAAACAGAAGCGCAACTGCGGTCATAGTTTTTTCACCGCCGGAGAGCAATGCGATGTTCTGGAGTCTCTTTCCAGGCGGCTCCGCGAGAATCTCGATACCTGATGTGAGTATGTTCTGCGGGTCGCTCAGGCGAAGTTCCGCACGTCCTCCGGAGAAAAGCCTTCGGAACATGTTGTGGAAATTCTTCTTGATCTTGTTATATGTGTCCATGAACATCTCTGTGGATTTCGATTTGATTTCCTCAGAGACGCGCAGGAGATTGTCCAGAGATTTTTTCTCGTCGTCGTAGCTCGTCTGGAGCTTCTCGTAACGCTCTTTCTGCTCGCCGAACTCTTCCGGTGCCATGAGGTTGACGGAACCGAGATCCGCAAGGTCTTTCTTTGCCTTTGAGAGTTTTTCCCGAAGGACGACTGCCGGAGTCGTGATCTTGTACATCCGCTCCTCAAATTCCATGAGGTCGCGCGAATGTGTCTCGATGAAGTTCTGCTTTATGTTCTTTATGTCGTTCTCGCTCGTGACGAGATCCATCGTCAGTTTTTCGTACTGAGCCTGATATTTCTGCTGCTCCTCGCGTTTTTTGTCGAGAGCGTTCTGCTTTCCGCTTACGCTAGAGTTGCATTTCTTGATCTCGTCGTTCAGGAGCCCCATGTTCTCGGCGCATTCTGCACCCGTCCGCTCGATTACCGCAAGTGCTCCCTGCAAATCGTCGAGGCGTTCTTCGAGGTCCTCCTGATTCTTCTTTTCGATGAAAAGTTCCTGCTCGTTCTGGCGCAGCGAATTCTGTTCTCGTGTCACATCCTGATGGAGCTTTTCCTTGTTCTGACGGGCGTTGAAAATCTGCTGCTGCATTTCCGCTTCGTTTATTCGGAGTTTGCTGAGCGTTTCTTTGTATTCATCAATTTTTTCGATCAGGTCGGCATTTTCTGATTTGTAGCCTTCGATGCGTTCCCTGATCGTCTCTATTTTCTGCTGAATTTCCGCTATGTTGCGGTCAATGGTTCGCTTCTTTGTGATGATACCTTCAGGAGAAAGAAATTCATCGATGAAGTTCGGCGCGGTGTTCGCATAGTTCTCTACGGCACTCTCGATTTCCTTTGTCATAGCGGCAATTTCATCAAGCGCGACAATTGCGTCCGCCGTGAATTTCTCTGATTCTTCCGATGTATGACCTTTCAGAGATGCGTAGTCCGAGAAAATGTTCTTTCGTCCGTCCGTGTAGACCTTGAGCTTTCCGACCGCCGCATCAAGATTCTCGCGAGCCGCCTTGCTTGCCGCCGCGCTGAATCCAGATGACTTGAGCTTTGCGTCAAGTTCGGTAACGATGTCTTCCGTTATTGACTCAAGTTCTTTCTGGAAGTTTTCAAGATCTATGCGGAAAGAATCGATCTCCTTCTGGCTTTCGACAGCTTTTATATCGTTTTCCTGAATGAGTTTCTTTGACGAATCGATGTTTGATATGAACAGCTCGATGTTTTTCTTTACGTCCTCGAGCTGCTTTGTCTTTGAGTGCAGGTCCGCTTCCTGATTGTCGATTTCTTCGTTCAGCTCGTCGATTCTGTCCTGAATCGTTTTTTGCTTGAGTTCGATCGTGCCGATTTTTTCTCGGCTTGTGCGCGCCTGCTCGTTGAGAAGCTTCTGCTGGTCGAGCTTGTTGGTCTTCTCGGTGTTGATTCTGACAAGCTCCATCTGGAGGTCGCCGAGCTTTGAGTTGAGTTCCTTGATCTTGTCCCGGTTTTCGTCCATCGTGTTGACGATCTCATCGATCTCGATCTGGATTGCATTTCGCTTTTCTGCGATTTCTTCCTTGCTCTGTGTCTGCCGTGCCTGATTCTGGATGAATTCCTTGAGCTTCAGGAGCTGTATGTCCAGCTCGCTGTTGAAGATTTCTTCCTTGAGGGCGCGGTATTTTATGGTTTTTTCGCTCTGAACTTTGAGCGTTTCGTAGCTTCGTTTGTTCTCCACGAGCGCGATTTCAATCTGCGCGAGATTCTGTCTGGTGTGGGCGAGCTGCCTTTCAGCCTCGTTTACCTCGACTTTTGAGCGCGAGATTCCTGCGGCTTCCTCAAAGAGATAGCGGCGGTCTTCCGGCTTGCTTGAGAGAATCTGGTCGATCCCTGCTCCATGACGGAGTATGCGGCTTTTCCGACACCGGTGTCCATGAAGAGCCTGCGGATTTCAGTAGGACCGACCTGACGGTTGTTGATGTAGTATTCGCTTTCTCCGGAACGGTAGTAGCGTCGTTTGAGAGCTATTTCCGAATCTTCGAGCTGGAGAAGACCGTTTTCGTTTGATATGGTGAGTGTGACTTCCGCAATGTTGAGGGCTGGGCGTGTCTCGGTTCCGCTGAAAATTACTGACTCCATAGTGTCTGCGCGGAGATTTTTTGCCTTGTTTTCCGCGAGAACCCACTGTACTGCATCGACGACATTGCTTTTTCCACAACCGTTAGGGCCGAGGAGGGCGGTGATGCCGTCTGCAAACTCGATGTGAGTTTTGTCAGCGAAAGATTTAAAACCGAATATGTCAAGACTTTTTAGAAACACAAGATGACTCCATTTTTAACTGCGTATAAATATCTTACTATTATAGCAATTTTATGATTGCGTTTCAATTATCGCTTTCCACG
>CAMVSS010000222.1 GCA_947170195.1 uncultured Treponema sp.
GAAGCTCCTCATCGGAATCATAAACAGGGAAAAACCTGAAAGCCTGATTATTTTCTGCGATACAAAGAAGATGTGTGAAATCGTCTCAAAAAGACTCGGAATCAACGGTATCGAAAGCGAATACATAATCGGCGACCTTCCTCAGTCAAAACGTCTCAAAATAATGAACAATTTCAAATCCGGAAAGGTGAAATGTCTTGTCGCGACAGATGTCGCTGCACGCGGAATCGACGTGAACGATCTCGCCATGGTCATAAACTATGACCTTCCTCCGGAGGCTGAAAACTATGTCCACAGAATCGGACGAACGGCACGCGCTGGAAAAAGCGGAAAGGCTTATTCTTTCTGCGGTGAAACGACCGAAGACGCTTATAATCTCATGGGCGTAGAAAAATATATCGAGAAAAAGATTCCTTACAAAGTTGCTTCCCAGGAAGACTTCGCCGAGGACAAATCAAAGGATGTCTATATCCGGCTCGATCGCGACGAGAAAGTTCGGGGCGAAAGACGTCAGGGACGCTCATCTGAGCGCAGTGACCGAAGCAGACGGGACAGATCGAAACGAAACGGACGAGATGACTTCCGAAACGGCAGGAAGCACGAAGAAAAGGATTTCAAATCTTTCAGGGGCGACAAATCAAAATCTACCGTGCGCCGCGCCAGCGACGAGGAGATCGCAAAACTTTCCGGAATGTCAAGCGACGAGAGGCTCAAATACTTCAAGGAGAAGTATTCAAAATCTTCTTACAATGCGCCTTCAAAAAACGGAAAAAGCAAGAAAGGCAAATCACAGAGAAACAATGCACAAAAGAGGAACGAACTGCCTCCGAAAAAGCTGGGCTTAATCGCACGGCTCAAATCGCTTATCGGGCGGGGAAAGTAAGGGCGCACGAACTCCTTCTTTATGCAGGAAAACAAAGATTTTTTAACAACCCAGATAATAACTTATCTTGGAAACAAGCGCAGCCTTCTCGGTAATATCGAGGCGGAAATCGAAGAAATTTCTGCCCGAATGTCCCACGAAAGACTTGTCTGCGCAGATTTATTCTCCGGATCCGGCGTCGTTGCGAGGATGCTGAAAAAACATTCCTCAAAGCTGATCGTAAATGATTTGGAGAATTATTCGGCGCTTATAAACAGCTGCTATCTTACAAACAAAAGCGATTTCCCAAAAGAACAATACGATACATTGCTTGCCGAGATCGAAAATCTTTGTGCAAAAAACAAAATCGAAGGAATCATTGCAAAAAACTATGCCCCAAAAGATGACGAAAACATCCAGAAGGGAGAGCGGGTTTTTTACACGCACGAGAACGCGCTTTTGATCGACACGTACCGCAAGCTGATTGACGACGTGGCAGGCGAGGGGGAGCTTAAAAAATTCTTCCTTGCACCGCTGATCACAGAGGCTTCAGTCCATGTGAACACGAGCGGAGTTTTCAAGGGATTCTACAAGGACAAGAACACGGGAATCGGATGTTTCGGGGCGAGCGGAAAGAACGCTCTTCCGCGGATTTTCGGCAAAATCGCGCTGAAGGAGCCTGTCCTGAGCAATTTTGAGTCTGAGGTGGAAATTCATCAGGAAGATGCTGTCGAGCTTTCCAAAAAGCTCCGCAACCTTGACATCGTCTATCTTGATCCGCCATATAACCAGCATCCGTACGGCTCTAATTACTTCATGCTGAACCTGATAATAAAAAACAGGCTTGATGTCGAGGTCAGCCGTGTGAGCGGAATCACCCAGGGCTGGAACCGCTCGGTTTTCAACAAGCCGTATCTCGCGCTGAAGTCCATGGAGGAGATAATCTCAAACCTGGATACGAAATTTGCGATTATCTCATATAACTCCGAGGGATTCATAAGCTTCGGAGAGATGAGCGAGATGCTGAAGAAGTACGGAAATCTAAAGACCGGGGAAATCACATACAACACTTTCAGAGGAAGCCGAAATTTGCGCAAAAGGGACATTCATGTAAGGGAATATCTTTTTGTGCTGGGAAAATGAGCAAATCAGAGGAGCTGCTTTTTATGCCGGAATCAGGCAGGAAAAGCTTTCCCAGAGAGGGTAGCCGATTCTTTAGATGAGGCGCAGGGGGAGACTTCCCCCTCAAAATTCTTTATAATAGTATTTGAAATTAATGGATCAAGTGTCCTGAATAATTCATGTATTAGTGTCAAAAATAAATTTTAGGGAGAAAATATGATTACAGTTAGTGACGTATCACTTCATTTCAGCGAAAAGCCGCTGTTCAAGGACGTAAATATCAAGTTCACGCAGGGAAACTGCTACGGAATCATCGGTGCAAACGGTGCCGGAAAGTCAACTTTCCTCAAAGTCCTTTCGGGCGAGCAGGAGCACGATACAGGAGAGATTTTTATGACTCCTGGCGAGCGAATGGCTGTCTTGAGTCAGGACCACTTCGCATTCGACGAATACAGTGTCAAAGACACGGTAATGCAGGGATATCCGAAACTCTACGAGGTCTCAAAGGCACGCGATGAAATCTATTCAAAGGCTGATTTTACCGAAGAAGACGGAATAAAGTCTGCCGAGCTTGAGGCGGAATTCGGCGAGCTTGGCGGTTACGAGGCAGAAAACCAGATTGAGCAGATGCTTTCAGGCCTCGGTCTCGAGGAAAAATTCCACGACAAGATGATGAGCGAGCTTGATGAAAGCCAGAAAGTCCGCGTTTTGCTTGCACGCGCTTTGTTCGGTAACCCGGACATCCTTCTTCTCGATGAGCCTACGAACGGTCTTGATTTGGAGTCAATCAACTGGCTCGAGGACTTCCTCCTTGAATTCGAAAACACAGTCATCGTCGTTTCGCACGACCGCCACTTTTTGAACACGGTTTGTACGGTCACATGCGACATCGACTACGGAAAAATCACTCAGTTTGCCGGTAACTATGACTTCTGGTATCAGATGAGCCAGATTTTGCAGAAACAGGCAAAGGATCAGAAAAAGAAGAACGAAGAGAAGGCAAAGGACCTCAAGGAATTCATCCAGCGATTCGCTTCGAACGCCGCAAAAAGCCGTCAGGCTACCAGCCGCAAGAAGGTTTTGGAAAAGCTCGAACTCGAAGATTTGCCGGTCACAAGCCGAAAATTCCCGTACGTTCACTTTGCAACGGAGCGCGAGATCGGAAACAATGTTCTTGAATGCCGCAAGCTCAACTCAAAGGACGAGGACGGAATCCAGCTCCTCAAGGACTTCGACTTCACGGTCAACCGCACG
>CAMVSS010000223.1 GCA_947170195.1 uncultured Treponema sp.
TCTACCGACTGGCAAAAAGCCTCACCGAGCTGAACCCGGCTCTCACGCTCACCCTTGTCATAAGCGAGCTGAACACTTTCTCCTCAATGGCAGGCGAAATTTCGGCAGGAAAGGCAGCCCAGACATTCAAATACAAAAGCACAACCTGGAACATCATAGACTGGAACGCAGAAAAAGCCGACATCCCTGACGATTTCATGCGCACAGCCGAAGAAAGCTCCATCATACTCGAATGCTTTCAATGCGGCCGCCCGGACTGGCTTGAGCAGATGCTTTTCAGCGAGAATTTTATGCGCACGGTGCAGATCCTAAACATCGACTACCTCACGGCAGAGGAATACGCAGACGATTTTCACCTTTTAAAAAGCGGGACCCGGCGCATCAACATCAAGAAACGGTTTTTCATGCCGGGCTTCACAAAAAACACCGGCGGACTGATAATCACGGAGCAGGAACAGCAGGATTTTGCTAAAAAAAATATGGAAGGGGGAAGCCTCCCCCTCCGGCCGTCAACTTCGTTGCGTCCTACCCCCTCTGCGGGCGCAAAAACCAGCTCCAGGCCCGCAACGCCCGACATCGCGAAAAGGCAGTTCAACATTCTCTTCTTCTCGTACGAACGCGACTTTAAGCCCGTCGTAAATGCCATAGCCGCATTTCAGGACAAGATGAGAGCCGCCAACCCGGATTTCTCAGTTTGCGTGCATGCAGCCGCAGGAAGAAGTTTCGCCCCGTTCATCGAATGCGTGCGTGCGGCTCATTCGCCGTTTGAAATCCGCGCGCTGCCTTTTTTGAGGCAGGAAGAATGGGACAGGCTTCTGTACGGGATGGATTTCCTTTGCATACGCGGCGAAGAATCGCTTTCCAGGGCGGCACTTTCGGGCATTCCCTACCTCTGGCACGCCTACATCCAGGACGACGATTACCAGCTGATCAAAGTAAACGCCCTGCTTGAGCGCATGAAACCGTACTTCGAGGAAAGCACGTTCCAGGAAATCAGCGCATTGTGGAACGAGTACAACAAAAAGGAAAGCGCGGAAACATCCGCACAAACATCCGCACAAACATCCGCACAAACATCCGGGGAAACAGCAGGCAGGATTTCATCCCTGCTGGAAGACGTTTTGCTTAAGACCTGCGATGAGCCGGAGCAGCTGGAAAAAGGTTTCCGCGGCTTCGCAAAATCCCTGCATGACAACGGAAACCTTGCGGAGCATCTGCTGGCGTATATAAACGAACTGTAAAACAGACAAAAAAAAGGACTGTCCGACGGACAGCCCTTTTTTGCTTTCAAAGAGGTTTAGATAATTTATATCCTGAGAAAGCGCTGGTTGACAGTTGCTGATGTTTTACAACGCTTTCCCAAAAGATCAGATTGAATCGAAAGCCTGGCTGAGGTCTTCGATGATGTCGTCAACGTGCTCGGTTCCGATTGAGAGTCGGATCGTGCTCTGGGTGATTCCCTGGTCAGCAAGCTCCGCATCATTGAGCTGGCTGTGTGTCGTTGAAGCCGGATGGATTACCAGAGATTTTACGTCAGCTACGTTTGCGAGCAGGCTGAAAATCTTGAGGTTGTCGATGAACTTCCATGCGGCATCCTTTCCGCCCTTGATCTCGAATGTAAAGATCGAAGCACCGCCGTTCGGGAAGTACTTGTTGTAGAGCGCGTGATCAGGATGATCCTTGAGCGACGGATGGTTTACCTTCACAACTTTCGGATGCTTTGCGAGGAATTCTACGACTTTCTTCGTGTTCTCGACATGGCGGTCAAGGCGGAGAGAAAGAGTCTCAGTTCCCTGCAGCAGGAGGAATGCGTTGAACGGAGAAATTGAGGCACCTTCATCGCGGAGAAGGATCGCACGGATGTATGTTACGAATGCCGCAGGTCCCACAGCATCAGCGAATGAGATTCCGTGGTAGCTAGGGTTAGGAGCTGCAATCGGAGCATACTTTCCTGATTTTTTCCAGTCAAATTTTCCTGAATCTACGATTACGCCGCCGAGCGTCGTTCCGTGACCGCCGATGAATTTGGTAGCCGAGTGAACGACGACATCTGCACCGTGCTCGATCGGGCGGATGAGGTACGGAGTTCCGAACGTGTTGTCAATTACGAGCGGAAGACCTTTTCCGTGCGCGATTTTTGCGATTGCGTCGATGTCAGGGATGTCAGAGTTCGGGTTTCCGAGCGTCTCAAGGTAAATTGCCTTTGTGTTCGGTCTGATTGCGCCCTCAACTTCTTTCAGGTTGTGGGCATCAACAAAAGTCGTCTCAACTCCGAACTGAGAGAGTGTGTGCGAAAGAAGGTTGTATGTTCCTCCGTAAATCGTCTTCTGGGCAACGATATGATCACCCTTCTGGGCAAGTGCCTGAATAGTGTATGTGATTGCCGCAGCACCTGAAGCTACTGCCAAAGCTGCGACACCGCCCTCAAGGGCAGCAATTCTCTTCTCAAAAACATCCTGAGTTGAATTCGTAAGTCGACCATAGATGTTTCCTGCATCAGCAAGACCGAATCGGTCAGCCGCATGCTTTGAGTTGTGGAAAACATATGATGTAGTCTGATAAATCGGTACGGCTCGTGAATCTGTTGTAGGATCGGCCTGTTCCTGACCTACATGAAGCTGAAGTGTTTCAAATCTGTATTTAGACATAGTGTATTCTCCTTAAAAATAGTTTTTCTTCAACATTTTTACATATTTTTATTTTGTTCTGTTTTTATTTTTACATGTTTTTTTTAACTGCAACTTTTTTAATTGGCGGACTTAATTATTGATGAAATGCCGTCAGCGGCAACAACAGAGGCACATGACTCCATTCCTAAAATTTTCTCGCACAAGTTTTTCAAAATACTGAATATGCGACATATATGCACCTCCTTAAAGATTCCGCGTCAGCGGATTTGAAATGTGAAATACTTTTTTCATTACCTAGCAATCTAGTATGTTTATACATTACAGAAGTTTACCTATCACGTCAATAGGTTTTGTAGTTTTTTTACGATTTTTTTTTATTTTTCTGACTAAAAGATTCCGACGAGCCCGAGAATCACGATTATGACAACGATTGTCACGCCGGACAACAATGTCGTCCAGACGCAGCAGTTTTTATGTTATTGAAATTATGAGCGTAAATTGCTATCATAAAGAATAAACGTTTATTTTTTTGAGGTAACATATTATGTTGATGACAAACGAAATCAAAGTCGGAACA
>CAMVSS010000224.1 GCA_947170195.1 uncultured Treponema sp.
GACATCAAAAAGCTTGCCGATGATCTGGAAGAAAAACTCGGGGCAAGAATCGACGAGCATCTTAAAAATCAGGTTCCGCCTAAAACGTTTGAACCGAAAGCAGAAGACCCTGCCGAAAGTATTTTTGAAGAGCCAGCCGATGACACCAACAGCACTCTGTTTGAGGAACCGAGCAATGACTCTGAAAATATATTCGACGAGCCGGCTTTTGATCTGCCGGACGACCTTGCAGAAACTCTTCCAGAAGATTTGACGGAAGAACAGTCGGTTCTTGACGAGATTTCGGACACTGAAGAAGCCCCTGCTGAAGATGCGGCGCTTCCTTCGGATGAAGAACTTCCTGCAGAAGCTGACGATGTTGCGCTCGAAGATGCCGCGGACGCCAGCGCGGAAGATGAGACCGCAGCCGAAGAAACTCTGGCAGAAGAAAATGAGAGCGGCGATGAAAACTATGACGAGTACGAAATGCCGCTTTCCGATGAGATTTTCTCATTCAGCGATTCTTTGATGGAAGACGAGGAGCCGGAAAATAGTGAGCCGGAGAACACTGAGTCGGAAGATGAAAAAACAGACAAAGACGTTGAGGATACTGTGGCCGAGAAAAGCCCAATTGCAGATTCGAGCCTCCTTGAGCATGCCATCGAAATGCTTCCTACCATAGTTGCGGCAATCGAAAATCAAAACATGCTTAAAAAATTCCTTCCGTCGCTGGAGCTTTTCAAAAAACTGCGCGAGATGCTTTCTTATCTCCCGGAGGAGTCAAGAAAGGAATTCTTTACAAGCAGGAACAGACTCATGCTGGATTTTATAATCGCAAAACTTTCCGGCACGCCGGGACTTTTCGAGACTGCCCGTGCCCTCAGAAGCAGCGGTTTGATAAAAATCTCTTCGGATATAAAACCTTCGGAAAGCGAGGGCGTTCAGCTTGCGGCAGAAGTATTCTCAAATTTGCGTGAACTGAGCAGCCATCTTGAGGATGAGACTTTGCGCGAGGCATTGGACAGGGAAGCCGATTTTATACTCGGCATGTTTTAATGCGCCTTTGGATTTTTTCTGAAACTTGCTCTAATGGCTGTCCCTTTGAAAAACTTGCGCTTTGGGACAGCCTATTTTTTTTCGCGATGACCTATATCCTGATGATTTTGCTCTTCGTCAGAACTTCGTTTCCGGTCTCCGTGATCAGAACGTCATTTTCAAGGCGAACGCCTCCCAGCTCCGGATCGTAAAGTCCCGGCTCCAGTGTGATTATCATTCCAGGTTTGAACAAAAGCTGATCTCCCTGCTTTGAGCTTACCCGCGGGAATTCGTGAATCTCAAGGCCGATTCCGTGACCAAGGGTGTGAGGCATAACGCGCTTCGCTTTTGCGAACACAAGGTCAGCCGCCTCGCCTGCCTTTTTAATCGGCGAACCAGGCATGTAGAGGGTGAGTGCCTGAGCCGCAGCCTTTTCGACCAGCGCGAGAAGTTCTTCCTGTTTTTCTGAGAGCGGACCTTTTGCAACGGTGAGCGTAGTGTCGCTTGTGTAGCCCTCGTAGACGACTCCGAAATCAAGAATTGAAAGTCCCTGTGCTGGCCACGGAGCGTTTGTGTAGCCAGGAAAAGCGTGAATCGCAAAACTTCTGGACGGACCTGCCGCCAGAGTGTCAAAACCTGTTCGCTCACATCCGCATTTGCGCAGCTCGGATTCGATTAAAAGAGCGACATCGCTTTCTTTCTGAAGCCAGTTTTCGCGAATTCCGCGTTCAATTTCAGATATAATCCAGTCTCCCACGCGGCACGCTTCTCTAGTGCATTCGATTTCGTATTCGTCCTTTGTTGAGCGCATTTCGACCACGAAATCATGAGTCGAGTGCTCACGGCACAGAACGTCCCAGTTTTCGAGAGCATCGACGTACTGCAGGAAGAGCGGATATGGAGTTGACGGCGGAATATCAACCTTTGATTTCTCTTTGAGCTTGAAAGACTTCAAAATATCTTTTACAGCCTTTGTGTTTCTCCTTTCATATTTGTTGTACGGAAGGATTTTTATATCGACCGACCTTTCCTTTGCAAGATTTTCGTCCCAAGGAACCAGAGCGCATTTTCCAGCGGAGGTCGCGATAAACAAAGCGTCGCTCGGATGACCTGTAAAATAGCGGACGGCTGGATTTCTTCTCTCTTCACAGTCCTCAAAAACAGCTGCTCCGATATTGTTTTCAATCATATAATCGAAAAGTTTCTGTCGGCGCGTGTTGTAGACTTCTTTTAATTCTTCTTTTGTATATTTTTTCATTTTTTTCTCCCATAAAAATCAAATCGATATTACAGTTCGCAACGCGAACCTTAGAGACAAACACCTCTGCGCTATTTAAGGGGAAGCGTCTGGCCTTTATTTTCTTATTTTTTTCAGAATTATTTTTATGATCTCATCTTTTGTGACAATCAGAAGAAGGATACCGATTATACCGTACACAGCTGCGCAGATAAAGAACGGCGTTCCGAATTTGATAAGTCTTCCATAGTCCGCAAAACGTGGAAGGATTGCCTGACGCAAAAAGTAAGTCGGAATCCCTGCCAGCAAAGACAGGACGATGAGCTTAAGGGCATAAAAAACCGTTCCGCTTACGACAGAGCGCACATCGAGATTTTTGTTCTTCCTCATGAAAACGAACAGAAAAATCGAATTCGCAAAACTTGCTGCGGAAAGTGCAAGCGCAATGCCGCCGCCTCTCATCGGTTTTATGAGACAGAGCGCGAGAATTATGTTCACCGCAAAGCCCAGAATACCTGCTATTGTCGGAGATTTTGTGTTGCCCTGCGCATAGAAAGCAGGCGATATTACGCGGTTTAAAGCGATAAAGAAAAGACCTGCTATATGGTAGCGGAATGCCGAAAGCGTGAGCATAACAGATTCATCAGTGAAACGCTTTGATTTATAGACGAGGGAGATAATCTCTTCTCCGCAGATCAGCGCAAGAAAAGTCATCGGGATTGAGATAAGCGCCATGATTTTTGAAGCCTGCGAGAGCATATCATTAAAATCAGACCAGAGTTCTTTTTTTGCAAGACCGCTCAAATCCGGCAAAATTACAGTTCCGATTGAGACAGCAAAAATCCCCAGAATGAGCTCCTGCAAGCGCAGCGAGTACTGAAGAGACGATACGATTCCTGTCCCAGCCTTTCCTGCAAGAGCAGTCGATACGACATCAT
>CAMVSS010000225.1 GCA_947170195.1 uncultured Treponema sp.
CCTTGGGCAAATATTATTTTGTCTTTTTGTTTATCGGCATTTTTTTTGGTAAACAACAGTGCTTTCTACTATTTTAGCACGTGATTTTTTAAAAGAAAAGATAAAAGATTGTTCTCTCAAAAGCTTTGCATGAATCAAAAAAAAATCATTGCAGAATTTCAGGTTGACTGCCGATATTTTTTTTATGAAAAAAATGTTTCGGATTTTTGTGGCGGCTCTTGCGGGCACGTTCATGTATGTTCTTATTTCATTTTCCTGCGGAAGGGATGGAATTTGGGCGGATGAGCAGCTTCGCGAGCAGAAAAGAATATTGAGCGCCAGAACTGATGAAATCCAGAAAATAAATGACAGTTTGTTCCTCGAATATACAGCGCTTGAAAAGGATCCTGACGTAATCGCCGGTTTTGCTCGCAAGATGGGCTATGTCAGGGACGGAGAGAAAATCGTAAAGATTAATGGTCTCGTTTCTACGGATGAGTATCATTTTGAAACCGGAAACCCGATGAAATTTATCGAGCCTCTTTTTCTTCCTGAATGGTTTTGCAAGGGCTGTGGTATCCTCATGTTTTTGGCTGCTTATCTGTACCTGCTTCTGAAGGATTTCCGTTTAAAATCTCTGAATTCAAATAAAAAATCAAAGGTAAAATTGAAGGGGATTCCTGTCTATGATTTGCCGCAAGTGTGATAAAGAATCGGTTCAGATTGCAGTCGATTATCTCCGCCGGGGAAAAATTGCCGTCCTCCCGACTGATACTGTCTACGGATTCAGCGGAATCGTTGACGGAAGGCATTTTTCATACAATACCGACAAAAAAATCTTCGAAATAAAGGGGCGTGCGGAAAACAAGCCTCTTATTCAGCTTATTTCGTCTCCGGACCAGCTCAAAAAGTATACTCGGGATGTCGTCCCGGAGTCGCTTTTGGAAAAATGGCCGGGACCTCTCACTATTATCGTCCATACATATAAAAAGGGCGGTGATGTTGAGACAACTGCTTTCCGGTGCCCAGGTGACGAATGGCTTCGTGAAGTTATAGAGCGATGCGGGGAACCTATTTATTCAACGAGCGTAAATAGAAGCGGTTCTCCTGTGCTCGACAATATCCGTGAAATAAAAGAAGAATTCGGAAATGCTGTGTCGCTAATCGTTGATGACGGCGATAAAAAGGGCGGGGTCCCGTCCACAATCGTAAAAATCGAAGTCGACGGAAGTGTTGCTGTAGTTCGCCAGGGTGCTATTACTGTTTAGTCCACATCGAAGGAATCTTTTCCTGAGAAGCTCCGTTTTCCGAAGGCATCAAAGTTGTTTTTGTTCCCTCCAGAGTTCCCTGAGACGTTAGATTGAAATTCCAGATTATAGGTTTTGCCTCTGCTGCGATTGAAAGCGCGGTTTCTCTTGGCAGCTCCGGGAAGAATGATGCGTTTGATTTTCCGACCTGAGTTATCTCAAGTTTGGTTCCGGATCCGCCGTCATTTTTGCGCATAATCTTTATGTTCATCGTTGCTCCGTTCTTGAAGATTACGAAGCCTCGTCCGCCGCGCAGAATTATGATTTTGTCAGTGTATGGTTCTCCGGTCCATGTTCCGGCAAGCGACTCTATGTCTGTGTCGGAGACGCTTTTTGCTGTGGTCTGCGAATCCTGCGCACCGTTTCCGGAGCCGTGCTTTTTTTCCTCCGTACCCCTTATGTTGTTAAGAACGGCTTCTATGGCTGATTTTGAGCCTGTCAGGATCTTGTAATAAGATTCATAAGATTCGTTTTTGGAGTGGGTGAGTCCGTCGTGCGGGCTTATTGCGTTGAATCGGCAGTTCCACTTGGTCTGGCCGTCTCCGTTGTTTTCACCGGTTATTTCCGCATAGAACGCTATTTTTTCTCCGCTTGATGTGAATGTAGGGATGCTCGTCATTGCATGGGAGAGGTCCTGTCTTTTGTCATCAACAGAAACTCCGTCTATCGATTTCAGCTGGTTCAAAAATACGTCCTGCGCCATTTTGAGCATGTTCGTGTCAGCTGCGGTGGAAACGATGCCGTAATAGTCAATCTGAAGCGTTTGCGCGTTTGAATGCGCCCCCAGCGAGAATGTGAGAAAACTGAAGATTGTTAGCTTGCACAGCCTTAATGGCAGTTTTTTCATTTTTTTACGGACAGATTTCCTTTTTTTGCTATTACTCAAATCCCTTTCGGAATTCTCGTGCCATATCCCTGTTTAAATCGCGTTCCTTGATAGATTCCCTCTTGTCGAACTGCTTTTTTCCTTTGCAGACGCCGAGGGTCAGCTTTACCCGGCCGTGTTTGAGATAGAAATCGAGCGGAATCAGTGTAAAGCCTTTTTCCTCGACTTTTCGCGTGATTCGTTTTATTTCTTCCTTATGAAGAAGAAGCCTCTTCTTGCGGTCAGGATCATGGTTAAATATGGAAGAAAATGAATATTCTGCTATGTGAAAATTCCTCATCCAAATTTCGCCATTTATAATTTCGGCAAAAGAATCCGGAAATGAAACATTTCCTGCCTTGACGGACTTTACTTCGGTTCCCTCAAGCTCTATGCCGCATTCGTAAGTTTCTTCGATAAAGTAGTTGAAGCGCGCTTTTTTGTTCTGCGCGATTACTTTTACATTTTCTGCCATGGTGTCAGTATAAGCAGAAAAAACTTGCCTTGCAAGTAAACCGCCTTATTGATATTCTATGAGACATGGATTCAAATCTTTATGAACTTTCGTATAAGATGCGCCTTGAGCTGTATCACAGAATCTTCTCAACGGTGTGCATCATAGTAGCTCTTTTTGTTTGTATTTCTTTAATTCTGAAATTTTTGATTTTCCCGGTTCAGTGCAAGTCTGATTCGATGATGCCGGATATCCCCAGCGACAGCTTGGAATTTGTCTGTCCGTTGCTGACTCTTCCAAAGCGCGGGGACGTGGTTCTCCTTGATGTCCATAAGAAACCGAATCTGATTTTGCCTAAAAAAATTATCAATTCTATTTGTCTTTTTGTCACCGCTCAAAAATGGCTTCCTTTTGAGGAGACGCCTGTGGAGGGAACTCGTCCGCTTTTGCGCCGCGTTGTCGGAGTTCCGGGGGATACTCTCTACATTGACCGCTACGTCGTTTATGTTAAGCCTGAGGGAGAGAATCATTTTCTGACCGAATTCGAAGTCCGCGAGAATAAATACAATGTCGATATA
>CAMVSS010000226.1 GCA_947170195.1 uncultured Treponema sp.
GAATTATGTATGCGATAAGAAATTCTGCGCTCCTGTGGTAGCGGTTCTGTGAGTCGAAAGTGTAGTACAGCCCCGTAAAAACCGTGACGACAGCAAGAAGCATTCCGATTATGGAAGCGATACCTACGAATCTCAGTCTTTTCGAAGCCCATGATTCCAGCGTCCGGGATTCGATCAAATCCGCAAGGTACAAATTGAAGCAGAAGACGATTCCGGAAGTCATAAAAAAGACCATGAAATTCGAGAGCCTAACCATGACATATCCAAGCGTGCTCACGTTTCCATAATAGATATACGCAAGCCTGTCGAATCCGAGCAGCAATGTCGCTATGGTTTCCATCGCGATGAGAATATTTTTACGCCGTTTCGGAAGGAATTTCGTTATGACAAGCATCAGAGCCATGATTGTGCTCGTCGCGCATAGAAAAAGCATTATGTTCAGCTGGTGAATTCTTATAAAATCAAACATTATGAGCATCTCCTTGAATACTGCCAATCCTGCCCAGTTTTTCTTTGAATGAGGTGTATTCGCTCAAGAATTTATCAGTGTTTGCAGCGACAAAAATCCTGTCGTCTTTTTTGCAGGCTTCTTCCATCTTTGCAGAAAAAGCCAATAAAGCTTCTGCCCCGACATACTGCGCCGAGGTCTTGATAATCCGCGCCTTTTCTCCGTACATTTTGAAATCTCCGTTTTTGTACGAACGGTTTATGCTTTTTATGTTGTCGTCGATTGTCTCGAGGAAGAAATTCAATGAAAAGATGAAAGTGCTTATTCCGCCTGAATTTTTGATTCCTAGCGGAACAGAAATTCCTTCGACCTGATTCAGCCAGAGTAAGTCCTCAGGAAGCTCGGAGACTGTTTCCATCCTGTCGTTTTTTGCAGGACGCGACATCATCGCCTCGCTTAGATTGCGCATGATCGTGCGCTCCATAATCTCGCTGTCAATCGGAATCGTAAGGCAGCCATTGAATCCCTGGTTTTTGTAATAATCTTCGTCCGATGATGAATTTTCGGTGAGCGCGTAGACCGGCAGGGCGGGGGCGTATTCCCTGATTTTCTGAATCGCCTCTTCGCCATCCATTCCTGGAATATTTTTGTTCAGGAAGACGACATTGAAAGAGCTGCTCCTGATCTTCGCAAGGCAATCCTCGCAGCTCGTGGCCGTAGTCACGAAAACCTTCGTTACTTTTAAAAGGCTTTGTATGACATGCAGGTTCATGATGTTGTCGTCAACGACCAGAATGTCAGCGTCCGGGGCTATGAACTGCGGAATGTACGGACCTTTTCCCATTTTGTCGTCCTGCTCGTTGAAAACTCCGATCGGCTTTGAGTCGATGATTTTTTGCTCCAGCGCGAAAATGAATTCCGAGCCTTCCCCCAGATTGCTTTTGCAGATGAGGACTCCGCCCATCAGCTCCGCGAACTTTCTGGAGATGTTCAGTCCGAGCCCGTTGTTTATGTTTTCGTTGTCATCGTCCTCAGCGATATGCTCATACGGACTGAACAGAGTCTCGACATCCTCCTGATCTATACCGATACCTGTGTCTTTTACGGAAAAGCAAAGTCCGCACATATTGTCTTTCCGGCTTTCCATGGTGAGCTTGAGTATTATTCCGCCGTCATCTGTGTTTTTGACCGCGTTCGAGAGGAGCTTCAGCACAATCTGTTTTATTTTTCCGGCATCGCCGTAGAGCCGTTTTGGAATCATCTCATCGACAATGACCTCAAATTTTATCTCTTTTTCGGTCGTTTTTACCCGTATGAACGAGACGATGTTCGTCAGCAAGGCGTGTAAATCGTATTCCTGCTGGGAAAGCTGCAGTTTCCCGGATTCAATCTTTGTCAGCTCAAGCAAGTCGGTCACAAGTGTGAAAAGGGAATTCGCGGCGGATTTTATGTCGAAAGCATAGTTCAGCACGGACATAAAATAAGATTTCGGAACGTTTCGCGCGTCTTCCCGCATGATCATCTCGTTCATGCCAAGGATTGTGTTGATAGGGGTCAAGATTTCCTGGGACATGTTTGACAGGAATCGCGATTTCGCGCTGTTCGCCTGCTCCGCCTCGTCCTTTGCCTGCGTGATTTCCGCATACTGGCGGCTGATGACTGTGTTTTTGATTACCCTCCAGACGATAAATCCAGCTGCGAATATAACAAGCGCGAGAATCAGGATTCGGAAAATGAACAGCTCGGTGAGCCTCGGCTTTTTTACGATACCGAAAGCCTTGTCCAGAATGACATCGGTTTTGTTGTGGCCAAGAACCTGTATGTGGAGCGTGTAATTTCCGTAGGCGAGGTCCGTGTATTCCAGGGAGGAAAGCTCGTTCCTTCGGACTGTAATTCCGGCATCTTTCGAGCCTTCAAGATAGACTTTGATGAATGAATTTGTCATCGTGTAGTCCATAACTGACGGCGTAAGTTTGATTCTGCCCTTTGACGCAGGAAGAACAAAAATCCCGTTTTGATTCGGAGAAATCTTCTGGTCATCGCAGTAAATTGAGTTCAGGTCGACTTTGAGCTGGGAATTGCTCTCAAAATAGTGGTCGATGTTCACCATGACCACGCATTCCCGCCCAGGAATGTAAAGAGTCCCGTCGGCGGTGTGCGCGCTGAACGAGTTCCCGGTTATTGCGCACGGAAGTCCGTTTGCAATTGTGTAGCTCCTGTAATCTTTTATCGAGTCCGAGAGCAAGTCTTCTGTATTTACATTGAAAATTCCGTAGGAAGAGAGAACCCAGCATTCATTCCTGCTGTTGAAATAGAGGTCGTAATTGTTGTTGTATGGGAATGAGCTTACGTTTTTTATTTCCCCGTCCTTGATATATTGAAGGGAATTTGATGTGATGAGCCACAGAACGCCGTTTTTCTCATCATTTTTGATTCTCATGACGACATCGCTTGTAAGACCGTCGTCGCGTCCTATCCTGCTGATTTTATTGCCGTCGATCACATAGATTCCGTCTCCGTCGCTTCCGGCATAGATTTTTTTGTCCGCTCCTTCTTCGACCGTGAGGAACTCCGAGTTTTTGATTCCCTGCTTTGAGGTCACAGTTCTTGCAATCTTTCCGTCCTTAATTATGGAAAGACCTTCGCTTGTGCCCGCCAGAATCTCTTCGCTCTTCGTCTCCCTGAGACATCTGACCTGATTGCTCGGCATTCCGTTTTTTGTAGTGAACGCAA
>CAMVSS010000227.1 GCA_947170195.1 uncultured Treponema sp.
TTCTGAATAGGTCAAGAACGTCCTGTTTTTATTCTTCACGAGGATTTCCCGGCGCACATGCGTCTTTTACGGCGCATTCTGCGAGGTAGTCTAGATCCGCTTCTTTTACGATTTCTTTCAAGCTCTGTGGGATTCCTACATCGATCGAAAGCTGGCGTACTGCATCAACTGCTGCCTTTCGGTATTCATCCTGGCTCATGCTGTCAACATTTTTTACGCCCATTACGCGTGCAATCTCGCGGTATTTTTCTCCTGATGCTGGTGCGTTGAATTCCATTACTGTTGGGAGAAGAATTGCGCAGGCAACTCCATGCGGCGTATCGTAGAATGCGCTCAAAGTGTGTGCCATAGCATGATCAATTCCCAAACCGACGTTCGAGAATCCCATTCCGGCAACGTACTGTCCGAGTGCCATATCCTCGCGGGCTTTTGCATCGCCTTTTACTGATGCGCGGAGAGATCTGCCGATGATTTCGATTGCCTTAAGGTGCATCATGTCTGTCATTTCCCATGCACCTTTTGTGATGTAGCCTTCGATTGCGTGTGTGAGGGCATCCATACCTGTTGAGGCGCAGAGTTTTGCAGGCATAGACATCATCATGTCTGGATCAACACATGCGATTACAGGAATATCGTGAACATCAACGCAGACAAATTTTCGTTTTGCCTGAATATCTGTGATTACATAATTGATTGTAACTTCTGCGGCAGTTCCGGCGGTTGTTGGTACTGCTACGATTGGAAGACAAGGATTTTTTGTTGGTGCAACGCCTTCAAGACTTCGTACATCGGCAAATTCAGGGTTCGTAATGATGATTCCCACAGCTTTTGCCGTATCCATGCTGGAACCGCCACCGATTGCGATGATGTAGTCAGCGCCTGCCTTCTTGCACTCCTCTACTCCGTGCTGAACATTTTCTACAGGCGGGTTTGGCTTGATGTCTGAATAGACCACATAAGCAAGTCCTGCCCCATCGAGAATGTCAGTAACTTTTTTGGTGACTCCGAATTTAATCAAATCCGGATCACTGCAGACAAACGCCTTTTTCCAGCCGTGTGTCTTTACCTCATTTACGATTTCGTTAATAGCTCCCTTTCCGTGGTAAGAAGTTTGATTTAATGTGATTCTGTTTGCCATTTTTACACCTCTGGCTTTAGTATCAGACTGAAATTCAGATAAAACAAGCATTATAAAATCAAAAAAAAGCACAAAACCGTCATAGAAATCTGAATCTGACGAAAACAGCTCGAAAAGATTTCATTTTTGCGTCATTTTATATCTTGCGGTAGAATACATTTATCTAGAGGAGTTCCATTCGATGAACGAAAAACAGACTTCCGTGCCTTTGGAGTTTTTCCCGGACGGAAAGACGGTGATTGACAGCTGGTTCTATGATGTTGCGGAGGCGCGCGCTGATTGCGGAAATGATTTTTATGCTGAGGATTTTGGTGCGCTTGATGACGGTGCGGTTCACACGGCGGAACTTCAGAAAGCGATTGATTGCATTGCGGACGCTGGCGGAGGAAATCTTGTCATCGGTCGCGGAACTGTTTTGAGCGGTGCCCTTTATTTCCGTAAGGGAGTCAGCCTGTGCGTCAGGGAAGGTGCCGTCTTAAAGGGAAGCGATGACATCGCCGACTACCCGCCTTGCTCCACCCGAATCGAGGGGCAGACATGCGAGTACTTCCCTGCCCTCATCAATGCGGACTGTGCTGACGGTTTTTCTGTTTTTGGCGGAGGAACGATTGACGGAAACGGGTTGCGTTCATGGAAAGCGTTCTGGCTCAGACGAAAATGGAATCCTGAATGCACGAACAAGGACGAACAGCGCGCCAGACTCATATTCGTATCCAACTCCAGGAATGTGAGCATCACAGGGGTTACGTTGCAGAATTCCCAGTTCTGGACGACGCATTTTTATCGCTGCTCCCGCGTCAGTGTGATAGGCTGCAAGATTTTTTCCCCGGCCTCCCCTGTTCCGGCTCCGAGCACTGATGCCATCGATCTGGATGTCTGCTCCGATGTCCTCATAAAAAACTGCCATATCGAGGTGAATGACGATGCCGTCGCTCTCAAAGGCGGAAAAGGTCCGTATGCAGACAGTTGCGCGGAAAACGGCTCGAATGAGAGAATCATCATCGAGGACTGCACGTACGGATTCTGCCACGGATGCCTGACGCTCGGCTCGGAATCTGTTCATGACAGGAACATCATCATGCGGAGAATTCGTGCCGACGACGGATATAATCTCTTGTGGTTCAAGATGAGACCTGACACGCCGCAGCTCTATGAATACATTCTTGCGGAGGATATCAGCGCGCGCGTGGAGAATTTTATCACGGTAAAGCCTTGGACGCAGTTCTTCGACCTTCAGGGCAGGACGGACATGCCACCATCGCGCACAGAGCACGTCGCGGTCAAAAGGTGCAGATGTACGTGCAAAAACGACTTTAATGTAGAAGAAAATGATTCTCAATACCGCCTTTCGGATTTCGTGGTCGAGGATGTGGAGATTAACGGACGAAAAATGAGTTCCGTCATAATAAGCTGATCTGAAATCATCTCAAAAAGTTCGGCAAAACAAAAATAACCTTCGTAAAATTACTCCGGTGCGTGTTATACTTTAAGGACAGCATTTGGAGGCATTATGTTTTTTGACGGAATTCCAGAAATCAAATATGAAGGAAGTGCGAGCAAAAATCCGCTCGCATTTAAGTTTTACGACCCGGAAAAAGTCGTGCTCGGAAAGACGATGAGGGAGCATCTGCCGTTCGCAATGGCATGGTGGCACAATCTCGGCGCAAACGGCGTTGACATGTTCGGTTCGGGCACTGCGGACAAGACGTTCGGTGCAAAACAGGGCACGATGGAGCACGCAAAGGCAAAAGTCGATGCGGGCATTGAGTTCATGAAAAAACTGGGTGTGCGCTATTACTGTTTCCACGACATTGACCTTGTTCCTGAATCTGATGACATTAACGAGACGAACCGCAGGCTTGATGAAATCTCCGACTACATCCTTGAAAAGACCAAGGGAACGGACATCAAGTGCCTGTGGGGTACCGCAAATATGTTCGGAAATCCGCGTTTTATGAACGGAGCGGGAAGCACGAACAGCGCGGATGTATACTGCTTTGCTGCCGCTCAGGTAAAGAAAGCTCTCGATATCACCGTAAAACT
>CAMVSS010000228.1 GCA_947170195.1 uncultured Treponema sp.
GAAGGAAATGGTTCCGGGGACGGAAGCGCGCGCGAAAAAGACGAGCTGAAAAAATCCCTGATCCAGCAGAAAACTGCGCTCAAAAACTCCCTGCTCGGAAAAACTAAGGAGCAGATCGAAAAGGAAACTTATTCTGAGACTTCAAAAACCAAGAATGTGACGGGTGAAGTCGGGGTCGAGGGAGACGTGCGCTTCCATCCGCTTGTCAGCATGGGCTACCATCTCGGAACATATGCCGAGAAGAGCGAGTTTGAAAAATTCGGTCCGTACGCCGTGAACAAGACTCAGGATTCAATATTTGACCCTGCTAAAATCGGGCCTCTCAAAAGCTATCTGAACTGGAACACGAACATCTCCGTCGGAAAGTCCTCTATCTACGGAATGGCAGGAATCAGCAGAATCGGCTATGGTCCTTTCCATGGTGACGGGCTTGCATTGAACGATACTTCATATCATTCCGCGAACATTACGTTCAATTACACAGGAAAGAAATTTTCATACGCATCCTCTTTTGAGATTATCGGAGCTACGGACAATACCGGTCAGACGGACAATCACTGGCTCTCCAGCGGAAAATATCTTGCCTTTCATTCGGTAAAATATCATCTGTTCAAATTCCTCGACGTGTCTTATTACGAGAACGTGATTTTTGGCTCAAAGATGAACATAGCCTATCTTTTCCCGGCTCCGTACATGGCCATACAGAACATCGGGGGTGCTAACGACAATCTCCAGATGGGACTTTTGTTCGAAGTCAAGCCTTTCAGCGGCTTCAAGTGGGCGACGGATTTCTTTGTCGACGATATCGAGCTGAACGATGTAGTAAAGCTAAATTTTGATACCAAGATTCGTGTGGCCGCTCAGTCCGGCGTTGTTTTTGCTCCTGCTGATTCTTTCTGCACCATGCTGAGTCTCAACTATACCGCCGTAATGCCATATACCTATGCTCACTGGGAGTATGAGTCGGATAACAGCGGATATATAACCGGATCTTCTTGGAATTATCAGAATTACACCAATGCCGGCGTAAACATCGGTTCTTCGCTTGATCCTAACTCGGACAAGGTTTCTCTTTCAGTAAAGCTTAACCCTGTAAAAAATCTTACGCTTGATCTCGGTGCTAATTTTATCCGCCATGCAAATTCTGCCGAGGCGTTCAGCGATGAGGAAGCTCTCCGCTACATGACCGCCGAGAAAAACACTTATGTTACGGACGGAACTGCCGCGATGCACCAGATGTTCAGCAATCCCGCCGGAAATGCTGGAACTCACGTAGATTCCGCATGGGAAAAACTCGGTTTCATGACATCTCCTCACAAGATGTACGTTTATCAGGGAATGGTGAACGGAGAATATGCTTTCCCGAAAACAAAATTCGGGCAGCTTTCGCTCAAAGTCGGATATACATTTGAGTACATCAGGAATGCGGGCGTAAATTCGAGCGTGTATCCTGGTGGCCTTTCGACTATCGCAGGGCTTGGAACGCTTTCTTACGATCCTATGAAGGGAATCTACACGGTAAAATACTCGGACGGAACCGAGACTTCATACCTTTGGTATCAGCTCAAGTACACTGACGATTACAACAAGTACATAAAGCCTGCTGTTCAGGCCGCAAAAAAGGAATGGGTTAGAAACCTTTACGACCTGACCAACAATTATATTTCTGTCGGAATTAAATTCTGCTATTGATCAGAATAAATCAGTCTTCGGATTCCGTGTTCGATTTGAGGGGCATTGTGTTTATTTTTGCAAGCTCCTCTTTTTTATCGTTCGTTCCGAACAGCTGGGCTACAGTGCTTCTCGATTCATATCGCCTGAGCTGGCGTTTCTCGAAAGCTTCTTTTATGAGGTCGTCTACCCCAAGGCTTTCGTAGATCTGCTTTGCTTCTTCGACCGTGGCGCGCAGAACAGGATGCTTCGGGGAGAAGAGTACGCAGCAATCCTCGTATGGCAGGATCGATGTCTCGTAAGTTCCGATCTGTTTTGCCGTTGCGATGATGTCCTCTTTGTCTGTTCCGACAAGCGGGCGCAAAAGCGGGAACTCTGCCATGCTCTCGGTGCACGCCATGTTTTCGATAGTCTGGCTGGCAACCTGTCCGAGGCTCTCGCCTGTTATTATGCAGCTCGCCCCCGTTCTTTTTGCGAGCATGTTCGCGCATTTCATCATGCACAACCTGAGCATAAGGGTGGTGTAGCTTTCAGGAGACTTTTTCTTTATCTGCATCTGGACTTCCGTGAACGGAATTATATTGATGTGGCATCTGATTCCGTAGCCAGCGATTATTTCGCATAGGTGCTCGACTTTTTCCCTTGCCTCGTCGCTCGTGTACGGATATGCGTGGAAGTAGCAGCTGTCGATTGCCATTCCTCGACTCATCATCTTGTAGCCGGCGACAGGACTGTCGAGACCTCCGGAAAGAAGGAGAAGTCCTTTTCCCGATACTCCGACAGGAAGTCCGCGGCAAGTCTTTTTTCTGTCTGAGTAGACGAAACATCTCTCCCGCACTTCGATCATTATCACGACATCAGGATTGTGAACGTCAACGTCGAGTATTTTCTGCTCGTAGGCAAGAGTTGCCGCCTCACGGCAGAGCGAGTAATGGTCGTAAGGGAAACTTTTGTCGCTTCTTCTTGACTCAAGCTTGAAAGTCTTAGCTCCGTTTTCGCGGGCTTTTTTTGCTTCCTCAAGAACCTGCAGCTTGATTGCCTCGATGTCTTTTTCGACTACGATTGCTTCCGCCCAGCCCGTAATACCGATGAGGTGGTTTAGCGTCCATTCTACGGCAGGAACCGCGTCATCATCGCAGTCTATATAAAGTCTTCCTGCCTGAAGGCTGACCTTTGCATTTACCGACTGAAGGTAATATTTTGTATTCTGGACGAGCTGGTGCTCAAAACTCTTTATGTTCGAGCCTTTCAGTATAAGCTCGCCGATTTTTCCAAGAAAAGTGTGTGTCATGGGGAAGATTATATATGAAAAAACTTGTTTTGAATACAAGGAAAGGTGAGGGGGGCTTCCTGAGTTTACCAAGTTTTTCTTTCTGCGCAACCATTTCTAACTGTCGCCCTTGCGCGAGCGCTTTCGTTGTCGCGCTCGATTTCACTTCGCTGAC
>CAMVSS010000229.1 GCA_947170195.1 uncultured Treponema sp.
ACCCTAAATTCATGCTTGAGACAGTTCACAAATACGCTGGTGACGACGCCTACATCACAACGGAAGTCGGCCAGCACCAGATGTGGACGGCTCAGTTCTATCCGTTCGGAAAATCCCGCCGTTTCGTAACTTCGGGCGGCTTGGGAACCATGGGCTACGGAACCGGAGCCGCAATGGGAATTCAGGTCGGTCAGCCGAATGCGCGCGTCGTACATATCGCCGGAGACGGTTCATTCCGAATGAACTGCAACGAGCTGTGCACAATCGCGCGCTATAATCTTCCGATCGTAATCGTGCTCGTAAACAACGGTACCCTCGGAAACGTCCGCGTCTGGCAGAAACTTTTCTACGAAAAACGATACAGCCACACCACGCTCGATTTCGGACCTGACTGGGCTAAGCTCGCAGATGCGTACGGAGTGGGCTATTACAAGGCTTCCAACAACGACGAGTTCGACAAGGAATTCAAAAAAGCCTTCGACAGCCACAAGCCGTGCATCGTCGACGCGCGCGTTGACATCGACGAGATGATTCTTCCGATGGCAATTCCTGGAAAACCGATCGACGACCAGATGATGAGCTGCGACAATTAATATCTGGGGGTTCCCCAAAAACAACTCCGCCCGATGATGCGATTTTCTCGTCTCGTCGGGCTGTTTTTTTTTTCTGGCGCGAATTTTACTGGCTGCGGGTGTTCCGCGGCTCGGTCGCCCTCGGTGCGCCTAAGGGCGCACTGGCTTCGCCACCGCTCCATACCCGGCGCGGCTTTTTTTTGCTGTCCCCAAGATTTAGCCTGCCCGGACAAAAAAACACCCGGCAAATCGTTTGCCGGGTGTTTTCGTCATAACTGGCAGTGCAGTTTTTTTTAGACTAGTCCAATGCGTGGCCTGCTGAGCCGAGCACGTCAACACATTTGTGCATGTACATCTTTTTGAGCTCTTCGCGTGCCGGTGTGAGATACTGGCGTGGATCGAAGTCTCCCGGATGCTCTGCGAGGTGCTTTCGGATTGCTGCTGTCATTGCAAGGCGTCCGTCAGAGTCGATGTTGATCTTGCAGACTGCCGATTTAGCTGCCTTTCTGAGCTGTTCCTCCGGAATTCCTACAGAGTCAGGGATTTTTCCGCCGTACTGCTCGATGATTTTTACGTACTCTACAGGAACCGAAGAAGATCCGTGGAGGACGATAGGGAATCCAGGAAGCTGCTTCTCGATTTCTTCGAGAACGTTGAAAGCCAATGGCGGCGGAATCAGAACGCCGTCAGCTGTGCGTGTGCACTGTGCCGGTGTGAATTTGCATCGTCCGTGTGAAGTTCCGATAGAGATTGCGAGGGAATCACAGCCTGTCTTTGAAGTGAAGTCTACGACTTCTTCCGGCTTCGTGTATTTTGATTCCTCTGCCGCAACGTCATCCTCGACGCCGCCGAGAACTCCAAGCTCTGCCTCTACGGTTACGTCGTATTTGTGGGCATAATCTACGACCTGTTTTGTTAAGGCAACGTTTTCGTCGTAAGGAAGAGAAGATCCGTCGATCATTACAGAAGAGAAACCGTTGTCGATACAGTCTTTTGCGACCTCGAAGTTCGGGCCGTGGTCAAGGTGAAGGACGATAGGAATGTCGCAGCCGAGTTCATGAGCATATTCTACAGCTCCGCGGGCCATGTTGCGGAGGATGTATTTATCTGCGTAAGCCCTTGCTCCTTTTGAAACCTGAAGTATTACAGGGGATTTTGCTTCGACACAAGCCATGATGATTGCCTGCATCTGCTCCATGTTGTTGAAGTTGAAGGCTGGAATTGCATAGCCTCCCTTGATTGCCTTTGCGAACATATCCCTGGTGTTCACAAGTCCCAATTCTTTATAGTTCATATATACTCCTTTTATTCCTATGGTAAGTCTAAAAAAAAAATAAAGCAAGGAGAAAGAAATAAAATCAATTGGAAACAAAATAAATTCGGAAAAATCATAAATTACTTTTTAAATTATTTGACAAAGACTGTTGCGGGAAATATAATGATATTGATTTTCTGAACTTGTAAAAAAGTTTGGCCGATATCATTTTATAGTGTACTTATTAAAAAAAGCTGCACAATAAAAATAAAGGAGTTTTGAATGAAAAAGGGCGTAGTAGTCTTTACTAGTCTTGCACTTCTGCTTGCGTTCTGTGTTCCTGCAGTCGCACAACCTAGCAATAAAGCTGTAGAGACAAAAGTCGTTGATACTTTTGACGACACTGGTGACAACGAGTGGACATGGGGAATTCAGGCAAGCAATTATGTCGATAAGGAAAATGGCTTTCCAAAGATGGCATATTTTGAGGCTCAGCCTAATTCACTCAAAGTATTCAATAAAGAAGGCGACACACCAAAAGTTCTTGGTGTTCAGTCAAGCTTCCTTCGCAAGGGTGAGAACTGGTTCGAAGTTTACCCTGAAAAAGACGGAAAACCTTACGAGATTCCGTTTGTAGGAACTGTAACACAGATTGATTTCTGGGTATGGGGTGCAAACTACCTCTATTTCATCGACCTCCTCGTTCGCGATGCGGACGGTCGTGTTTACACACTTCCTGCAGGAAACCTTGCATTCAACGGATGGAGAAATGTAATCGTTTCTGTTCCGACTTATATCCGACAGCATTCCCGACTCAGAAGCGGTCCTAAGACTATGACTTTCATCGGTTTCAGAGTTCGTACAGATCCTGATGAATATGTTGATAACTTCAACATTTTCTTCGATCAGCTTAAATACACAACAAATGCCTTGAGCAACATTTTCGATGGTTATGAGTTGAAAGATATCGATTTCGGCGATTCAAGCTCTGGTAGTACAACAACAAAAGAGGAAAATAAATAATGAAAAAGTTACTTACAGTTGTTTTAGCTTTGACAGCAGGAATTGCTTTTGCACAGACATCAAGCCTTACAGAACCTGATCCGACAGTAATCGGCAACGATTCAGCTCGCCAGGCTCTTCGCGAAATCTCTGTAGACAGATTTGAATTGGAAGGAAGCTGGAATGCTTCTATTTCTCCGGATAACGGAGTTATTACATCAAGACTTTTTGATGGAAGCCCTATTGCAAAAGAGCCTGTTAAAGGTGAGGAAGAGGCTGAGGATTCA
>CAMVSS010000230.1 GCA_947170195.1 uncultured Treponema sp.
CCTCTCGCTCCTCTCAACGTAGAACTTGAAAACAAGGATGCTTTCATCGCTGAGGCAACTCCTCTCCTTGAGAAGGCTTGTTTCCAGGATTCAAAAATCAGCCGCGGAAAGGCAATTGCTGAGGCTAAAAAGCAGATTGTTGAGGCTCATGCAGAGCAGCTTTCAAATGAGGTTCAGAAGAAACTCTTTGACGCATGTTTCGATGATATTCAGTACAATCTTCTTCGAAAATCAATCCTCGACAAGGGACTCCGAATTGACGGACGTAAATGTGATGAGATCCGTCCAATCACTTGCGAAGTAAATGTATTGCCACGTCCTCATGGATCAGCATTGTTCACTCGCGGTGAGACTCAGTCTCTTGCAACCTGTACGCTCGGCACTGCCCTTGACGCACAGATTCTTGATGATATCGACGGAGAGAGAAGCGAAAACTTCCTCCTCCACTATAACTTCCCTCCGTACTCTGTAGGTGAGGTCGGTCGTCTTACAACTGGACGCCGCGAAATCGGTCACGGAAACTTGGCTCGCCGCTCTTTGGCACCAATGATTCCTCCGATGTCTGAGTTCCCTTATACAGTGCGCGTAGTTTCTGAAATCATGGAGTCAAACGGCTCTTCTTCACAGGCTTCAACTTGCGGTGGCTGTCTCGCATTGCTCGCTGCCGGTGTTCCTATGAAGAAAATGGTTGCCGGAATTGCGATGGGATTGATTACTGAGCCGGATGGTGACAATCCTTACGGAAAGTACAAGATCCTCTCTGATATCCTTGGAGAAGAAGATCACCTCGGCGACATGGACTTCAAGGTTGCCGGTACAAAAGATGGTATCACTGGTTTCCAGATGGACATCAAGATTGCGGGTGTTACTACTCAGATCATGAAAGAAGCGCTCGCTCAGGCAAAGGCAGGCCGCCTGCACATCCTCTCTATCATGGAGAAGTGCATCGACAAGCCTCAGCCAATCAGCCCATTTGCTCCAAAAATCCTTACGATGAAGATCGCTCCGGACAAGATCGGTGCGCTCATCGGACCGGGCGGAAAGAACATCAAAGCTCTCTGCGCTCAGTACGGCGTTACAATCAACACCGAGGACGACGGAACTGTACAGATTTACGGAAAGACAGGAAAGTCAGCTGAAGAAGCTAAGCTTGCTGTCAAAGGTATCTGTGAGGATCCGGAGGTCGGAGCTATCTATAACGGAACCGTAAAGAGAATCATGGACTTCGGTGCGTTCGTAGAGATTCTTCCTGGAAAAGAAGGTCTCTGCCACATCTCAAAACTTTCACGCGGCCGCGTAGAAAAGGTTACGGATGTGCTCAAAGAAGGACAGCAGATTCCAGTCAAGCTTCTTGAGGTCGATAAGATGGGTCGTCTTAACCTTTCTTACATCGATGCACTTGAAGCAAACAAATAGCGAATAGCATTTGCTTAAGTCCCCACATTCGTGTGGGGATTTTTTTTTGCTGTATCCGCTTCCTGTAAGTGATTTATGTGGGTGCAATTGCGATGCAGATACCTTTTTTGGTATAATCGATGAAAATCCCGATCAGAGTGGTTATTTTATGTTTGCACGAGTATTTTTTAAGAAAAAAGAGGAAACAGAGGTTAAGCAGGGCTTCCCATGGGTTTTTGACAACGAAATTTCACATGTAAAATTTGATTCCGCTTCCGGCGTAAAGCAGGCGCCTTTGGAAGAGGCTGAAGTTGAGGACGGTTCTGTAGTCGAAGTTTTTGCCAACGCAGGCGGATTTTTGGGAACTGGTGTCATCAATAAAAAATCAAAGATTACGGTCAGAATGATTGGCGTTGAGCATGCCGATCAGATTATGGCGGATGCGCAGGCGTATTACAACGCAAAGATTCAGAGGGCATACGACCTCAGAAAAATCAATTATTCAATAAAAGATTCATACCGCCTTATCTATGGCGAGGCTGATTTTATTCCGGGGCTTATCGTCGAGCGGTATGTGGATATCAAAAAGAATGTGTATCTCGTCGTTCAGTTTTCTACATTGAGCTGTGAGGTGTTCAGAAAAGAAATTCTTTCCGCTCTCAGAAAAATAATCAAGCCTTACGGTATTTATGAGAAAAGCGATGTCCCTGGTCGTGAAAAAGAAGGACTCAAGCTTCGCACATGCTGGGAGGGCGAGGTTCGCGACGAAAAAATCGTCATCCGGGAAAATGGAGTGCTGATTGAGGTTGACCTTGCGAACGGTCAGAAGACAGGCTATTTCCTTGACCAGAAAGACAACAGAAAGTATGTCGGAAAACTTTGCGAGGGAAAACGGGTTCTCGATACATTTACTCACACCGGAGCGTTCGGTCTCAATGCCGTCGCTGGCGGTGCCAAGGAAGTTATTTCAGTTGATATCTCCGAGGATGCGGTGGCTCTCGTCAACAAGAATATTTCCCTTAATCATGCGGAGGAAAAAATGACCGCCGTATGTGCCGATGTCTTCGACCTTCTGAAAGAATATGAGGCGAAGGGGGAGAAGTTTGACGTAATCATCCTTGATCCTCCTGCTTTTACGAAAACTGCTAAAAATATCCAGAAAGCGTACGGCGGATACAAGGAAATCAACCTTCGGGCTATGCGCCTCTTGAATCCTGACGGAATTCTTGTTACATGCTCATGCTCATATTTCTTTGACGCGGAGCATTTCTATGGCATGGTGATGAAAGCTGCGGAAGACTCAAAGAAGCGGGTTCAGGTGCTCGCTAAATTCGGTGCCGGTCCGGATCACCCTGTTCTGCTCGGCTATCCGAAATCTGAATACCTGAAATGTGCGGTGTGCCGTGTCGTATAATTGCGTTTTTATCCTGGGACCAACGGCTGTCGGAAAGACTGCGATAGGAGTTCGGCTTGCCGCAAAGTTCAACGGCGAGGTCATTTCTGCTGATTCCAGGCAGGTTTATCAGAATCTCGACATCGGTTCAGGAAAGGATCTCTCCGAATATGTGGTGGACGGAAAAGAAATTCCGTACCATCTGATAGATGTGTGCGACCTGAACAGGGAATTCAATCTCTTTGACTTTCAGGAAGGTTTTTATGCGGCGGTGAAAGACATCATTTCGCGCGGAAAACTTCCGTTTTGTGTCGGCGGTACAGG
>CAMVSS010000231.1 GCA_947170195.1 uncultured Treponema sp.
CTGGAATCGGTGCATTGATTTACATCTGTTCAACAATCAAAAAGATGAACCTCAAGCTTGCCATCTCAAGCATCCACGGTTCTGTAAAAAAGGTTATTGAGTTGACGAAGCTTATGGGATACTTCCCTATTGCCAACAGCGTTGAAGAAGCGCTCCTTATGGTAAATGAATAATTTAGAGGTAAATGCCATGGAACAGATTAAAGAATTACGTTCAGATGATAACGATCCATTGTTCGACACTACGAACATGCTTTACAAAGAATTCCCTTCTGACTTCCGTCAGATTCGTTATTTCACTCTTTTGATTGTTCAGTCAGCACCTCTGGAAATCAAGGAGATCAACCTTCTTGAGCAGCAGATTTCAGAAGTCATCAAGAACGCCGTAAAGCACGGAAACAACTGTGACATCAACAAAAAGGTTAAGGTCTGGTATTCATTCAGCCCTTCACACGCACACCTCATCGTTCAGGATGAAGGAGAAGGTTTCAAAGACCTCGAGAAGTGGAACGAGTTCAACCGCAAACGATTGGCCGCTCTCCATGACTCTAACTTCGAGGAACTTGCAAACTACGTTTCATTCCGTACAAAAAAATCTGACGACCAGGACGGTGGTAACGCACTCTTCGCTGCCCTTGAGTACTGGGACGGCGGTTACGTTTACAACGGAAAGCGCAACGGAGTTGCAATGCTCAAACGCTTCCAGAAAAAGCACCTTGGTGTTGCCGTAGAAGAATAGTCATTCACAATATCGTGATACAAAAAAACGTCATGCAAAAGCATGACGTTTTTTTTGTTTTTTTGATAAAATCACGTTTTTTATTTTACAAGGCTTTCAAGGACTTTTACAGTCTCCTCTGCGGTTTTGCTCCAGCTGAACCTTTTTGTCCACTGGAGTCCCTCCGCAATCATTTTGCTTCTGAACTCTTTGTCAGTCGCAATCTTTTCCATTGCGGCTTCTATTTCTTCGATATTCGTGCTGTCAAAAAGAATAGCTTTGTCACCGGCAATCTCCTGGAGAGCGCCGTTTCTCGAGCAGGCCACAGGAATTCCAGTTGCCATAGCCTCAAGAACAGGGAGCCCCACTCCCTCCATCTCGGACGGGAAAATGCAGGCCTCGGAACCTGAATAAAGAGCCGGGAAACTTTCGTGCGGGAAATATCCGGTTATGAATATGTCCGTCGAATAAGGAGAATCTGACACCGCTTTCTTTACATAATCGATGAACTCACCCTCGTTTCCGGCGAGGACAAGCCTGTGCGGAAGCCCCGTCTTTTTTTTGAAAAGCGAAAAAGCCTCTATAAGCTCTTTATGCCTTTTAAGAGGGGAAGACATCGTTGAGGCATAGATAAAATATGGTCTGCGGATTGCAAACGGACTTATCTCCACGAAATCAGAATCAATCATATCGCGCTGATAAAACATTGAGTGATTGATTCCGTTATGAATGACGACGATTTTATCAGGTTTGACGCCGAAACGCTTTAGATCCTTTTTGATGAACGTGCTGGCCGCTATTATTTTGTCAACTTTTTTAAGGCTCTGCTTCATCCTGATTTTTTCGATGAAACTTTTATGTCTGAACATCTCAGACATGATGTCGTTTACAACGGCGACCGAAGGAACCTTGAAATTTGACGGCAAAGCATAGCTTGATGCCGGAAAAAGCATGACATCATAATTCTGTCGCAATGCGAATGAATTGCAAGCAAACCTGTGCCAAAATTTCTCGGAATAAGAAGTGTCTGGAAGAAGAATAGACTCAAACTGGAGATTGTTCTCGCGGGCATAAGTATAGCGGTCGATTTCAGCACCAAAAAGCTCAAACTGAATTTTCTCAGAATTCTTAAAATTCTGAGTAAGAGAACTTAGGTACGAACCGATTCCAGAACGACCATGATCACATCCAAATGTATCTATTCCAACTTTCATAACCTTGGAATTATAGCAAGATTATTTTTTCTATGCTATAGTCTTTTTATGACACAGATCAAATCATTTTCAGAACTCGACATAGCAGAAAAATACATCGAGAGGCTTTCTCAAGCCGGCATCACAACACCGACAGCCGTTCAGCAGGCAGCAATTCCCGAGATCGGAAAAGGCACTTCCCTTTTGTTTCAAAGCGAGACAGGAACAGGAAAAACGCTCGCATACCTTCTTCCGGTAATTCAGAAAATCGAATCAGAAGAAAACCCAAGAAAAGAAATAAAGCTGCTCATAATCTCCCCGACAATTGAGCTTGCATCTCAGATAAAAAGCCAGACAAAGATTGTCACGGACGCAAAAGCCGCGCTGTTCGTAGGCGGCGCACCGGTCAAGAGGCAGATCGAGACTCTAAAGGAAAAGCCTCTCGTTGCAGTCGGAGGTCCGGCGCGGCTTCTTGAGCTGTTCCACCTGAAAAAACTCAAGCTTGACGGAGTTCAGACAGTCGTGCTCGATGAGGCGGACAGACTTTTGTCACCGGAACTTCGCGATGACACAATCGAGCTGGTAAACGCGCTGAAAAAGGACGTACAGCTGATCGCGGCAAGCGCAACAATAACGAAGCAGACTAAAAAAATTCTGGACGCAGCGCGCAAAAAGCAGGACGGAACAGAAGAAAGCGAGCTGAAAACACTTTTCCTGCCACCAGAAGATATCCTCAGAAAAAAAATAACGCATTATGCGCTCTACGCAGAATCGCGTGAAAAAATCGACACCCTCAGAAAACTTATTCTCGTCGAGAACCCTCAGAAAGCGATTATCTTTACGTCGAAGATTGATCAGGTCGCCAACATCGTGACCAAGCTTAAATTCAAAAACATCGAATGCGCTGCATTGCACGCTAAAACAGAAAAAACTGAGCGAAAAGCAACTATCGACAGATTCAGGAGCGGAAAGATTTCTCTGCTCGTAACCAGCGACCTCACATCGCGGGGCATGGACATTCCGGATATCACCCACGTCATCCAGATGGACCTTCCGTCTGACGAGGACTTCTTCATCCACCGAGCAGGACGAACCGCACGGGCAGGAAAGACGGGCATAAACATCGTCATCGGGGACGCATACGAAATGAAAAAATACGCGGCGCTCGAAAAGAAGCTCAAGATTACGG
>CAMVSS010000232.1 GCA_947170195.1 uncultured Treponema sp.
TATTTTTTTTTCCCGGCAGTAAACATCACCGTAAATCCGGTAAAAATCCGAAAACCTGAGGGGTACGCAGAAAACTTTTTTGAGGATGATTCCGAAGAAGAGGAGCTTGGCTATCAGGCAGGACATCTCCGCGGGCTTCCGCTTCCATACCTCAGTTTCTCGGACGATTTCGTAAAGGAGCCTAACAAGCTCGACGTAAAAGCAGTCAGGGCAGGACACGAGCTTGCTGGAAAAGATGCGTCTCAAAAGCCACGGATTCTTCCTGTGTACATTTTTGAGGAAGACTTGGTCTGCGCATCCGGCGGAGACGACTACTACCTCTTCCAATCCCTCAAGACTTATTTTATCAAAAAAGATTACAAGAATTCAGTCCTCGACCTGAAGAAATTCCTGAGCATGAACCGCTCTCCGCAAACCACAAACCGCGCCCTCTTCTACCTCGCAGAATCGCAGTACTACAACAGGAACTACCGTCAGGCGATATCGATTTTTCTGTACCTCGAAGATGAATATCCTCAGCTAACAAAAAAATGGATAGATTCAGCCCTGGACAATTACAGAATTCCTGACACGGATTCCTGATCGGACTTAAAAAATCTATCCATTTTCTCCCTGTGTAATATATCTTTTTAAAGGCTTAGCTTTTGATGCTTCTGATCAGCTCGATGATCGCAGGAGTCTTTATGAGTCCGAGCTCTTCTGCGTTAAGCTTCTTGCGCTTTTCGTCCTCAGGAAGGATTCTCTTTCCGTTCTCTCCGGCGGCAGGGGTGGTCTCAGAAATCTGACCTTCGCTTCCGTTCTTTGATGAAGGCAAAACTTTTACAAGAACTTCATCTCCGACGTTCACCCTGTCATAAAAACCGTTCTGCGAAAGGATTCCCTGAGATATTTCCTCGCCGGTTTTTGTCACGGTAATGGTGCCAAGAGAGTTCCGCTCGTCAAACACGACTCCAGTTCCCTTGTCAGCAGTCTGAATTTTTCCGGCTTTTATTACGTCAAGGACAGTTCCGTCCTGAATGCCTTCGACAGTTCCGAGATCAATCAGTATATCGTTGACGCTTCTGTCGATAATTTTTCCGCGGACAGGAAGCATATCCAAAACATCGCGTCGGAAAGAGCGCAGCACGGAAGCGAATCTATCATTTCCAGTCCTGAACGAACTGAATCTTGTCGTTTCAGTTCCCGTGCGACCTGAATAAACGACGGCATCAAGGGAAGTCTCCCGCTCGTTCTCATCAACTGAAAGCATGATAAAGTAATCAAGGTTATTTTTTCTTGCCAGGCGGTAAGCCTCGCCATAACCGGAAACAGGCTGGTTCAAAGCCTCGACGGAAGTAGTCGCAACTCCACTGAAAACGTCACATGCCATTCCTGCAGCTATTTCCTCAGCATCAGAATGAACGAGCTGCACAGGAGACTTAGTGTAATAGATTCCGATATGCCAGCGGGTTTTATCGAGATAGAACGGATCAACGCCCCAGCTTGAGCTGAGTGAATATTTCATCAGCGATTCATACGCTTCGATTGTGTCGTTGACCTTATTCTCAGCAGCTTTCTGGGCGGCAGACATCTCCCCGGAAGGAGTTTTTCCTGTCTGGATGAATTTAAGCTGATAGAGATAGTTTTCTTTCAGACCAGTGCGGCTCAAAAGCTCAGCGAATTCACTTCGGGCAACAGAATCGTTCGGATTGAGCTTCAATGCCCGCTGATATTCATATCTTGCTTCCTCGCCCTTGAAAGTCTTGCTGTAATCGCGCGCTTTTTTTACGTGGTACAACGCCCAGTCGGAACGTCTGGCATCCTCGACAGGCAGCTCTTTCATTACGAGAAGCTCAAGCGCGCTTCTCATCATCTCGTCCTGCGGGTCCACAGAAAGAGCCGAAGACCATGTGGAAATCGCTTTGTCCATATCGTTCTTGCGGTACTGCGAAAGGCCCTTGAGGAACCAAGCCTTTGTTGTGTTTCTGTTTTTTGAAATCAGATAATCGCAGATGTCGATAACCTCGTCATAGCGGTTCTGGCCATAAAGGATCGAGCACAAAAGAACGTATGCCTTGGTATAATCAGTTTTTATCTGGATCGCAGCACGAATTCGTCTTTCCGCAGCAGAGAACTTTCCTTTTTTTGCCTCGATGTAAGCCGCAAGATAGTGAACCTCAGGATCATCCGAATGGAATTTCAAAGCCTGCTCGATGTATTTTTCCGCAGCTTCTTTTTTTCCGGTCTCCTCGGAGATGAGCGCAAGCGAAAGCAAAGCCTTTCTGTTGTTTGACTGACGCTTGAGAGCATCCTCGTACTGATGTTCCGCACCGATGAAACTTCCGTTGAACAGGTCAAGCTCGGCAAGACCAAAGCGGGAGTCTATGTCGTTCGGATACTTTTTTATGACGTCGTTAAATACTTTTCTTGCCTCGTCGAGCCGTCCCAATGAGATAAAACACAGGCCGCGAAGATTCAGGATATCAGTCCGGTTCTTCGCATATTTATCAGCCGAGTCAAGGTAGGTCAATGCAAGAGTAAAATCACCCAAAGAATAAGTAACCTGAGCGAGATGAAACCATGCATCCCCGTACGCCTCGTTCTGCTGGAGTGCCTGCTGAAAATCCTCGCTCGCCCCGTAAAAGTCCTCCGCATTCTGTTTCTGCAAGCCCCTGTTGTAAAACAAAAGCGCGGAAGAGTTCTGCGCATGTGAGCTTGCTACGGCTGAAAATAAAATTACGGCTGTTACTATTCTAAAAAATGATTTCATAGTTTATTTATCGTCAGATTTTGATTCATTCTTCTTAATTACTTTTATCAAATTGACGCGGTGTCCTTCCATGTCCTGCACGATGAAGTCGAATTCATCCACAGAAATTTTCTCATATTTGACAGGAATGCGTCCGAACAGGTCGAGCACATAGCCTCCGAGCGTATCGAATTCCTCCGTCGGGAACTCGGATTTTATAGTCTCGTTCAGGTCGTCGAGGTCAACGCGCGCATCGCAGAGCCAGACATTCTCGCCGAGAGAAACGATGTCCTCGCGCTCATTGTCAAATTCGTCCTGAATGTCGCCGACGATTTCCTCGATGATGTCTTCCATGC
>CAMVSS010000233.1 GCA_947170195.1 uncultured Treponema sp.
ACAAGAAAGATGATCGCGCTCGTCGTATGCATTCCGTTCACAAAGAGGAAGCAAAAGACCGAAACAAGCGTCGGAAACACGTTCGGCGAGACAATCCTGCGAACGGTCTTGAACCATGTGTCCCCGAGCAGCGATGCGGTCGTCTCCCATCCGGCATTCATCTTGTCGAGGGTGCCCTTCATCATCAAAAATGGCGTGGCAAAGAAGTGAATCAGATTACAGCAAATGATCAGGGCGAGCGTGTTGTGAAGAGGTGTTTTCTTGAATGCGAGCATGAACGCAATACCAAGCACCATGCCGGGAATCGTGTTCGACACTTGCGCGACGCTCTCGATGAAAATTTTTGCGTGCGGATGAACGTTCGTCCTCGATGTGACGATTGCCGACGCATAAACCAGAAGCGTTCCGAAAACGGCAGTGCACAGGCTTGCGAGCAGAGAGTTCTTGAATACACGGACGAGAACCGAGTCGGCAAGGACGAGCCTAACGTGCTCAAGAGAAAGCGACATGTCGTACGGATATTGCTTCATGAAAGGAGAGACGATCACGACTACAAAAATCGAAAGCATTACGGTTATTATCACAATGGAGAGAATCAAAAAAATCACGTCCCTCGGCAGATTTCTCTTCAAAGCAACCGCAGAAATCTTGGAATACCTCACGTTGAATCGCTGCAAATACCTCAGCAGCAGGATGCTCGCTACCGACGGAAGCAGAATCACCAGCGCGATGACCGCTCCTTGATTGAAGTCTGGAAGACTTCCAAGCATCGTATTGAAAAGCAGCTCGGAAATCACGAGGTAGCGGCCTCCGATTGATGCCGGAATACCAAAATCAGTGAACGACATGAAGAAACTCTGAACGATTGATACAGCTACCGTTCCCCACAGGGGCGTTAGCACAGCAATTTTCAACGTCTGGAACGGGCTGTCCCCCATGATCCGGCTCACGAGCAAAAAACGCTTGTCGATGTAGCTCATCGCGTTGCTCAGCAAAATGAATGCGACGGGCAGAGTATAAACCACGTAGCAGAACACAAGTCCGTTGAACCCATAAAACTCAAATATCTGCCGTCCGAACAAGCGCGTGAGCAGGCCGTTTCGTCCGAACGAATAGATGACCGCAAAACCGTATGTGATCGTCGGAATCAGCATCGGGAATACGGCGAGCGTCCTGATGATTTTTTTGATCCGCGACGGCATGTTCGTAAAATTCTCCGCATACGCGAGCAAAAAAGCGAAGAAAGTCGTTATAACCGCGCTCAAAAGAGATACTTTCAGGCTGTTGAAAAGCGCGATAAAGACATTTTTGTTCGAGAGCACAGCCTGAACATGGTCAAAAGTGATTCCGCCCGCCCTGACGAATGCCTGCCTGCATATCATGAGAGCAGGAAAAACGATGAAGACGCAGAAAAAGAGAATCAGCACACCGAACACCGCCTGCAGCTGCTTGTTTCTGCGCAGACGGGAAACGATGTCGAATACCTGTGAATTTGAAATGCTTATGCCCATAACTTCCTCCGTCATGCAGAAACACCGAACAGGCGGTAAATATTGTTCCTTTTTATCTCAAGCTGGCGGAGGATGAAGTTCTTTATGAAATCACTTGCAGGATGCTCCACGATTTCTTTTGGCGGGGCAAACTGCTCTATCTTTCCGCCGTTGATTATGAGAACTTTGTCGCTTATCGTGAGCGCTTCTTCCGGGTCATGCGTGACGATTATCGTCGTAAGCCGGAATTCCTTCGCGATCGTGACGATTTTTTCTTTTATCGACTCCTTTATAACGCCGTCCAGCGCGGAAAGCGGCTCGTCGAGCAGAAGAATCTTCGGTTTCATGACCATGGTTCGGGCAAGCGCGATGCGCTGCTTTTGTCCGCCGGAAAGCTGCTCGATTTTTTTATCCAGATGATCGCGCAGCCCAAGAAGATTAATCAGCGAGTCGACTTCCTCCTGCGTCGAAATGGACGGATTGTTCCTAAGTCCGTATGTGATGTTCTTGTATGCGTTCAAGTTCGGAAACAGCGCGTAATCCTGAAATACGATATTGAATCCGCGCTTTTCCATCGGCATGAAGGTGACAGCCCTGTCATTAAAGAGAATTTCGCCTTCGTCCGGATATATTATTCCGAGGATCAGATTGAGCAACGTCGTTTTTCCACTTCCTGACGGTCCGAGGATCGAGACGATTTCCGCATCTCCAATCTGAAGCGCGATGTCCTTAAGAATCGTAACACCATCAAATGATTTTGAAATTCCATTCATAACAAGCATATAGTCACCCCCATTTTTCTCAGCCAAAAATCATTGGTATGAAGTAAATCCCTGCGGAAATCGCTGTCGCGATAATGGTTCCCCATTTCCAGATTTTGTATTCCCGGTCTATCTGGGCTTTTTCTGCCGCGGTCGGCTCGTCTATCTCGCCGATTTCTTCTTCGAGTGACGGAATTTTGTTTTCATGACGGCGCGTGAAGACAAGCCAGTAGAGGGCAGCCAGGGCACAGACTATCAGACCGGTGATGCTCGCCGCATATTCTACGAACGGAAGCATGGCGGTGTAGGTGACGAATGTGACGATGCAACCGAGCGTTCCATACGGAGTCTTATACGGCCGCTTCATGTCCGGGTACTTTTTCTTGAGGCCGAGGTATGCGGCACAGCCAATCATGTAGCAGAGCGCAAGTGAGAACAGCGATACCGATGCGATATAGTTGATTGAGCCTGTTCCAATCAGAATGTAGTTCACGATTCCGACGAAAATGAGCGCGACATACGGCGTTTTTGTCTTCGGATGAATCTTTGCGAAGATTGCCGGGAGTGTGTGATCTTCTGCCATTGTGAAGATGTAGCGGGCCGGAGCTGCAATTCCAGGATTGATTGTAGAAAGGTCGCCGCCGAATGCAATGCCGATACAGAGAAGAATGACCGGGAATCCGACCAGCCCCATTGCCTTAAGACCTTCCGCATACGGAGCGTCTGCCGCCGCAAGGATTCCGTACTTGTCCGGAGAGACGAGCGCAACAAGGAAC
>CAMVSS010000234.1 GCA_947170195.1 uncultured Treponema sp.
TTGGAGAAAGCTCACGGAGAGAGTAAGCGAGTGTTGCATCAGCAGTGATGTCAGACACAGGAACTTCTGCCGTCCAAGAGGCATCGCTTGCATCAGCGGCTTCGTAAGGAGCGCCGAGAGATTTTGCCTCGCTGAGGGGGAATTTGCGGACAAGGCCGTACAATGGAGAATCGTTCTCCACTCCCTTGATGATTTCAGCGACAAACTCCTGCGGAGAGAGTGCGCCACCGCCGGAACCGACGGCAATGTCGCGTTTTTCGCCGTTGAGAAGGTAATTGCGGAATTCCTTCATCTTGTCTGAAACTTCACCGCGGCTTTCGCCTTCTGTTTTTGGAAGCTCAGTTGTAAAGCCTTTGATAAGAGCTTCACGCTCTTCGGCTGCAATTTCCTGAGAAAGTTTTCGGACCTCTGCTTCTTTTTCAGCAAAAGCCTTGCTCTCATCGTCTGTAAAAGCGCGGTTTTCTTTCTGTGCGAGCTCGTGCATTGCACGGAGTTCAGCTATAAGTTTGGCGCGCTGTTCCTTTTTGTTCATAGGGTAAAACCTCTTTTTAGTTCAATTCAAATTCGAGCAACGCAAGTTTTCGCTCGCGTTCATCCGATTCCATTTTCTTACGTTTCTCAGATTCATCAGCCTTAAGTCGCTCCGCTTCAAGCTCTGCGATGACTCCCTCGCACCAGCTTCTGGCTGAAATTTCCGTGCCGTCGTTTGCAGGTAACGATACGGCTGAAACGTCGTATAATTTGCTTATGTCCGTAATTGTACGGATGTAAACTCTTTTTCCGTTCTCGTCCTGTGTCTTCTCGATTCTGTCACCGCGCACGGCGAATCCGAAAGACATCTTTGTGACAAGCCCCGCCTTGATGTCCTCGTGCATCGAACGGCTCAAAGCCGTAGAGGACAAATCCGCACGGATTTTAAGACCATGATTGTCAGAAATCATTCCGAGGGTATTGTTTGAGGTCCTTGCGAATACACGGCCGCTGTGATCGAACTGCATGATTACGTCGCTCATGTCGCATTTATCGAAGGCGTGCGGATCCACCTGCTCCTCAAAACGGTATTCATCAAAATCAAAGAGCGTGTAACGCTCGTTATAGGTAGTTGCATAGCCTTCAACGATGAAAGATTCTTCGGCGTTGTTTTCAGATTCGGTCTTTTCAACCGGCTTCAGCGTCATTGCGCGGTACTGTCGTCCGGCCTTTATTTTCCTTGCAAGTTTCTCAAGCTCTTCGTCCATGTTTTTTTTCTCCTGCCTATACAGTCATTTTTTATTCAGAATCTTCATTTTCTGATTCTGAATTATCATTTTTTCCTTCATTATTATTGTTCTTATTCTGATTGTCTGAATCAGGATTTTTCCCGTTTTCCTTGTCTTCCATGCTCTCGATGTCACTGATCGGGGACATGTTGAGTTGCAGGAAGTGCTTGTCTCCGAAATCCTCATCAATCTTCGGAAGGTTCTCCATCTTTCGGATTTCATTGAGCGTGTAGATTCCGTTGTTGAATCCCTTGATGTAGTTGTTGAACCTTGTGTTAGCGTCCGCCCTCAGGATCGTGTTCGGATCAAATTCCGCGTAGTAGTCGTCCTGCATCCAGGAAGGAATGAGCGTTGAAAAATACTGGTTGAGGAGTACGAGCCACGGAGTCAAAGTCTGCTGAAGGAAGAATGTGTTCATCTGCTCCATGTTCGTAAATTTCGCCGAGTCCTTGCCAAGCATGAAAAGAGGAACCCTGTAGATTTTTGCAATTTCTTTTTCTGAAAAGGCGCGGAGCTCTACAAGCTGACTCTCTCCGTTTCCGGAAAGATTAAGCGGCTGCCCCGTAAGTCCTTTATTAAGAATCAACGGCTTGTTTGCGTTTTCCTTTCCGCCGTATGTTTCAAGGAAGCGTGCAATAAGCTGATCGGAATCTGCTTTTGTCCATGTGGTCACTTCCTTTGGAACTGTAAGCATGATTTTAGAATGGATTCCGCCGTCGAAATAATTGTAGGTGTATTCGTCAAGCTCCAGCCCTGTTTTTGCGGAGTGTGTGGCGTACTCAATCGGAGAGAATCCCCGGAGCCTGTCATAACGGATTGCGGGAATGTGAAGGATTGTGTCGCGGTTGTATTTGTAGGTTTTTCCGTCCGCATGGTAAAGGTAATAAACTTCTCCCTCGCTCGTTTTCTTGATTTCCACTGATGAAGGGTCAAGCGTATAGAGGGCGGTCGGCTGGAAATTCCTGTCACGCTCCACGAAAATAAAAGCGTTGCCTTTCAGGAGCAGGTGCAGGAGAATCTTTTTCTTGAAGATAAAAGGCGTGTCGTTTTCGTTCGGTCTGCGGGCAAAAAGCCTGTAAAGCGGCATGTCCGTGGCACGCTCTCGGCTGTCGTCCTTGTTCCTGTACACGACAAAGGAAAGGGAAGCCACGGCATCAGCGATGATGTAAACGCAGCTCGCAAGCGTTGTGTTTGCCAGCATTTCACCAACGCTCATATATGGTGAGAATACGAAAATATTTCCGTAATCATACTTGCTGTTTGGAACGGTACTCGTGTCGTTCTTTACCGTTACCTTAGGGGCTTTTCTCAGTTCCAATCCAAAAAATTTCATACAGATACAGTCATTTTTTACAGGCTACAAAAGCGTGATTACGCGGGCTGTGTCCGGCTTTCCGTTTTGAACACAGGCTGAATTTGCAATCGAATTAAAAACGATCTTTCCGTTCTCCACTACAACCCAATGCCCTTTCCCGTTGTAAGTGAATCGGACCGGAGTTGCATCCTTTATTTTCTTGATGTCCGAAACTGCTTTTTTTTCAACATAAAAACTTTTGCCCGTGAAATGTGCTAAAAGTTTTGAGGCACTTAAAACCGTGCATTCTTCATCGAGCAGGCCTTTGTCCATTGCTGCTGAGATATGTTTAATCATTTCGCCCTCGGTTTCGGGGCAGATGCCAACGCAATACAGGTAACACATAGCAAGACAGCCATATTTCCCGATGATTTCTGCCCTTGTCTGCGGATTTTTCATTTTTTTACCTCG
>CAMVSS010000235.1 GCA_947170195.1 uncultured Treponema sp.
ATATGGTTTCCAAAGCATTCGCGCAACCGGAAGTTTCGGAAGCGGAGCCTCAGGTGGAATTACGTTGATTTCGTTTATGACACAGCGGAAGCGTGTTCCCATGTCAACGACAGCCGCAACGAGACCTTCTCCTTCGAGCGTATTGAATACCATTCGAGCAGGCGGCTCTTTGTCGCCGATTCCGAGGTGGTGGACTTCGATTTTCGGTTTTGAAACTGCGATTTCTGGATCAACTTCGAGCATGTGGCTTCCCATGTTGGCTTCTTTTCCAGGAACGAGGTTGTAGGTGTAGTCTTCCATGAACGCGTTGCCTTTTTTGCCTTCTACGACCTGGCCTGCAGTCATCGCCTTGAATGTGCGTACGAGAGCTGAAGTTTTCCAGTCTCCTTCCGCACCGAAGCCGTAGCCGTCGGCAAGAAGACGCTGGATTGCAAGACCTGGAAGCTGCTTCATGCCGTGCAGGTCCTGGAAGTTAGTACAGAGAGCTTTTCCGTCATTGTCTTTGAGGAAGCGTCGGAGTGCGATTTCAATCTTTGCCTGTTCCTTAATCTGTCCGATGACAAAATCTTTCTCGAAACCGTTTCCGCAGTCGTAGACGATCTCGTATTTCTGGTTGTATTCATCGAAAAGTGAATCGATGTCGCCCTGGCTTACGTCGTTCATGTAGGCTACGAGGTCGCCGATGCCGTAGTACGGAACGCTCCAACCGAATTTAATCATTGCTTCTACTTTGTCGCCGTCAGTGACAGCAACTTCGCGCATGTTGTCGCCGAATCGGATGACGCGCAATGTCTTTCCGTCCGCAACAGCACGTGCTACTCGCATCCATTCGCCGATGCGTTTCTGTGTTTTCTCGTCCGCCCAGTGTCCGCAGATTACTTTGCGCGGCAAGTCCATGCGGCTTGTGATGAATCCGAATTCTCGGTCTCCGTGCGCGCTCTGGTTCAGGTTCATGAAGTCCATGTCCATTGTTGCGTATGGAATCTCCAGATTGAACTGAGTGTTGAGCTGTAAAAGCGGTTTTTTGTATGCGTTCAGGCCGCGGATCCACATTTTTGCAGGGCTGAATGTATGGCACCAGACGATGACGCCGGCGCATTTGTCGTCTGCGTTTGCTTCTTCCAAAGTTTTGTGAATTGAATCAGGGGTGAGGAGAGTTGGCTTCCATACAAGTTTGCAAGGCAATCCTGCTTTTGCGTTCAGTTCCTCCACCATTTTCTTTGAATCTGCAGCTACCTGCTTTAATGTCTCCTCTCCGTACAAATCCTGACTTCCTGTCAGAAACCAGAATTCATATTCTCCCAATGAAATCATCTTTTTCCTCCTTTGATGACAATTTTTTTATTCAATGTTTTCGATTGCGGTGCGTTCAATGGCAAGACCCTTGGTGTATCTTGCGAAGAACGTGTTGAATCCGTCTATGTCGTCCTTTTTTGGTGCGACAGTCGTTTTTTTGCTTGATGCGAATACGCTCTTTTCAAGCCATTCTGAAAGCGCTTTACCTTTTCCGTTTACGAGATATGAGGCGAGAAGAGCCATGCCCCATGGTCCGCCTTCGCCTGCAGTTTCAAGTGCAGAAACCGGCGTGTGGAGTGCAGCCGACATGATTGTCAGACCCACTTCAGCCGTCTTGAAGAATCCGCCGTGGCCGGTAAGACTGTCGATTTTGACAGCTTCTTTGTCGAAAAGAATATCCATGCCTGTGCGGAGTGCGCCCAATGCTGTGCAGAGCTGTGCGCGGATAAAGTTCGCCATCGTGAAATTTGCGTGCTGAGTGCGTACGAAAAGCGCGCGGCCTTCGTTCAAGCCGGTGATGCTTTCGCCTGAGAGATAGTTGAACGGAAGCAAACCGCCGCAATCCTTGTCGCCTGAGAGCGCGCTTTTGAGCAATGTGCCGTAGAGCGTACCCTTGTCAACGTTTCCGCCGGTCGCTTTGATGACCTCGTCAAAGAGTGAAACCCAGTGGTCGAACTCGCCCATGCAGTTGTTGGCGTGTGCCATTGCTACGAGCGCACCGTCCGGTGTGGTTACGAGGTCAATCAGTCCGTTGTAAGCTTTGCTCAAGTCTTTTTCGAGAACGACCATCGCAAATACTGATGTTCCTGCAGAGACGTTTCCCGTGCGCTTTGCTACGCTGTTCGTTGCAATCATGCCGGTTCCAGCGTCGCCCTCTGGCGGAGCCATAAGAGTTCCTGCCTCAAGGTCACCCTGCGGATCGAGGAGTTTTGCACCCTCAGCTGTTACGCTTCCTGCATCTTCTCCTGCGAGCAGAACTTTAGGAAGCAGGTCGGAAAGCTTCCAGCCGAATCCTTTGTCTGCGATGAGCGAATCGAATTTTTTGATAAAATCTTTATTGTAGTCTTTTGTGGCTGTATCGATCGGGAACATACCAGAAGCATCGCCGATGCCGAGCACTTTCTTTCCCGTGAGCTTCCAGTGGATGAATCCCGCGAGTGTTGTGAAGAAAGCGACGTCTTTTACATGGCTTTCGTTGTTCAGAATTGCCTGGTACAGGTGAGAGATGCTCCAGCGCTCAGGAATAGGGTAGGCAAAAAGATTGGAGAGTTTTTCTGATGCCGCGCCTGTAATCGTGTTGCGCCAGGTACGGAATGGAACGAGCAGCTTGTCGTCCTTTCCGAAAGCAAGATAACCATGCATCATCGCGGAAATTCCGAGAGCACGGAGACGTTTGAGCGTGACGCCGTATTTTTCTTTTACGTCGCGCTTTAAGTCCGCGTAGGCAGACTGCAGACCCGCAATGATTTCTTCCTGCGAGTACGTCCAGATTCCGTCCACGAGGGAATTTTCCCATGTGTGGGAACCTTGGGCAACCGGCGCATTCGTGCTGTCAATGAGCACGGCTTTGATGCGCGTGGAGCCGAACTCGATTCCGACAATCGCGTTGCCAGATTCGATTTCTTTTTTGATGTTTTCCAATTTTTTTCCTTCTTTTTTCTTTTTCTTCTATATAATGTATCTAT
>CAMVSS010000236.1 GCA_947170195.1 uncultured Treponema sp.
AAGTCGGAGTCTCTGGCGGAATGCGCGGGGCTTAGCGTGCTTGAATGTGTCGAGAGGGGGCTTTTGTACCTTTGCTGCGTCGGGGATCTTTTCCATTCCGAAAGCCGAGCCAGGGACAGATGGATCCGTGCGTTTGAGGAATACAGCCATGGCAATCTCGTGAATTCTTTTATGTGCGAGGAGATGCGCGAGAATCTTTCCCTGCTTGAGATGATTCTTTCTCTGAAGGCTGCCTATCCGAGTCATTTCCACGTCCTCAAGGGCAATCACGAGAACATACTTAACGAGAGCGCGCTGCATCCGTACGGTAACGTTCCTTTCAGAAAATTCTGCGACGAGGGAAACATGGTCTCGGATTTTATGCAGAACAAATATGATGATCTTATCCTTCACGAGATCAGCTGCTTTGAGAAAAATCTTCCCGTATGCGCCGTGTTCAGAAAATGCGTCGTCTCGCATGCGGAGCCGCTAAAAAAATATTCCCGGAGCCAGATAATCAACTATCATGAGGAAAAATCTGAGGTCTGCTTCGGACTTACGTGGACTGCCAACGGAAAGGCACAGGACGGCTCGGTTCTTGCCACTATGAAGGGTCTGCTCCCTAGATCGGATTTGAAGAATGCGGTTTGGTTCAGCGCCCACAGGCCTGTACTTGATAACTGTGCGTTCAGGCAGAATGGACTTCTCGTCCAGATTCACAATCCGGATCTTGAGAATGTGTGCCTTGTCCTGCCAGACAAAAAATGGAACCCGGAAGAAGATATAATACAACTTGGAGGATGACCTATGGTTGATAAAAATCCAGAGATGATCGGAAAATACAGAATAATGGGGCTTGTCGCGAAGGGAGGAATGGGAGCCGTTTACAAGGCCGTGCATCCGACTTTGAAGAGGCTCGTAATCTTAAAGAAGCTCACTATCCGCAATAATCCCACCATCAGGGAGCGCTTCAAGAGGGAGGCGCAGATTCTTCTGGACATGCAGAGTCCGTATATCGTCCATCTGTTTGACTATTTTGTCGAGGGAAGCTCACATTACATAGTAGAGGAATTCGTTGACGGGCTTTCGCTCGCACAGCTTATCGAAAAACAGGTGTCTCTTGGAACGGAGCTTTCCCTGCTTGTGTTCCTTGATGCCTGCTATGCCCTTAAATTCGCCCATTCGAAGGGCATTGTCCACCGGGATATAAAGCCGGGGAATATATTGATTTCCCGCCGTGCGGAAGTCAAGCTGGCCGATTTCGGAATCGCATCTAGCGACGACATTGAGGAGATCGCCGTAACGAAGTCGGACAGAATCGTGTCGAAGGTCGCTGGAGACGTGACCCAGAGCGGCGTGACCCTTGGAACTCCTGCCTATATGTCTCCTGAGCAGATAACTGATTCCCGCTCCGTTGACAATCGCGCGGACATTTATTCGATGGGCGTAATGCTTTACGAAATGCTCACGGGAACAAAACCGTTCCCATCAAAGCTCAGCGAGGAGAACCTTGAGCGCATCAGAAAAGGACGCTACATAAATCCACGGAAGATCGACAGGTCGATTCCTCCTGTAATCGTAAAGATGATTCGGAAAATGCTTCGAGCGGAGCCGTCGAAGAGATATAAGTCGATAGACGCTGTCATAAAAATCATCAAGGAATATCTTTCTGATTTTGATACCCACGCAATCCGCATTTCCCTCGCTCAGGTCGTCTGCGCGAAGAAAGATTATCAGATTCCGAAATTCGAGCGCAAAAAGCACATCGGATCAAAAGTCGCGTCCTTCCTTTTCGTGGCCGCGGCCCTCGCGGCAAGCGCATGGTACGGCTGGCGGGAAGGATTCTTTCATGCGACTTTCCTAAGTCCGTGGTACAAGCCTGTCACGGTGAACCTTATAACGCCTGTCGCCGGAATACAGAACAATATTTATGGACTTGACGTTCCTGTAAAGGCATATTTCTTTGACGAGGGCGAGGATTCCCTTCCCGAGGTCAAGGATTCCAGGCGTGATTTTAAGAACAGCGACGGTCTTGTGTCTCGCTCTCGCGAAGGAAAGAGGGTGTCTGTTCTTTCCGGGGCCAAGAAAAACATAAAATATCTCACGATAAAGCCAGTCTATCTTAAGAACGGAAGCTACCGCGTAAAAGTTCTTGTCGGTTCATACCTGATGTGGCAGTCGTTCACTGTGGACGAGAAGGCCGTGAACATAAATCTGAATTCCCTCCAGAACATAAAGAGGCAGGTGTCCCTTCAGACAAGGTCGTACGACGTTCTTTCGGGCGATGTCCTGACTCAGAAGAGCGATTTCTCCGTCTTTTACAAGGGACGGTACGTTCCTCTTGAGAGCGTCCCGCCTCAGGACATGCAGAGCGGAAACATACTCAAGATTTTGGTTTCATGCGAAGGATACAAGAAAAAGGAATTCTCGATGATCGTTGACTGGTATCAGGATGCGGTGCTCGTGAACGCCGGGCTTGAGAGGGAGTAGAAAATCCTTGCCGTTTTATCTGTTTGTTGATTATATTTTAATATATGACAGACAAAGAAAACGAAAACAAAGACGATCTCAATGAGACATTGAATACAGATGCTGTGGAGAATACTGATTCCGCAGCTGATTCGGAGACGGCTGGAGAGGCTTCCGATGCAAATTCGGCCAAGGATCCTTCAAAGCCTGCTGAGAAAAACGCTGACAGCGCGGACTCTTCTGACGAAGCTGATGCCGGACGAAAGAAATCTTCCAAGAAAGAGGGACGGATTTTTTCTCTGAAAGACATCGGCGCGGACGCCTCAATTATTCCTGTTGAGGCGATACTTCCTTCCCAGCTTTTTATAGTTCCGGTTTCGGGGCATCCTATGTTCCCGGGAATCTTCACCCCGGTCATGATAAACTCCAGCGAGGACGTAAAGACCGTCGAGCAGGCGTACGAGGGTGACGGATTTATCGGAATCGTGCTTCTGAAAGATGAGGCTGACGAGAAAAAAGACGGTAAG
>CAMVSS010000237.1 GCA_947170195.1 uncultured Treponema sp.
TCAGTTCTAAATTAAAAACCGCCGTAAACGCGTCTTTCGGGCACTCGGTGGCAAATTATCCGCTTTTGCCCAAAAACACGCTAAAAACCATTTAAAAATCGTTTAGAAGGGCTTCTTTTTCCGTGTACAAAGCGGCAAAATGTGGTATACTGTCACTCACAAGAAAATTTCGTGAAAGAAGGAGGTGAACGGCATGATGGCGAACGAAAAAATGAAGAATGTTCAGGCGGAAATTAAAAGACTCGGCATCCTCAACATTGAAGCATCAGGCGATTTGACTCCTGATGCTATCTGTGATGCGGTGGATGCCGTAAAGGAAATCAACCTCAATTTCAAGGAACTTGCAAAGAAAGCCGCCCAGTACAGGACTAACCCACAGAGATGACAGTACCAGATACACAGGCCGCAGTACTTGAGCATGCAGTAAAAATATTCAGACCTCTTTTGAAAGACCTGAAATTGCAGGAACTGGAATCATTGGCTTTAGTTTTCACTGACAATTACAAGGCTTTTATCCGCCAACACATGACGAATTGTGTCATCGTCGCAAAAAGGCATAAATTCACAAAAGAAAACTATAAAGGCGTTTTTATCTGGCAATATGACAGAGAAACAAAGATGTATGCGCTGTACATCATCATAAACGACAACATGTATAATTCTGACGAAAACGACGGAATATACAGAAAAGCCGTGACAACACATGAATTTGTTCACTGCGTGGCGGCTTTACAAACGCTCGCAAGGTTGAACACGGAAGTACTGATAGAACGTCAGCATGAAAAACTCTCCAGATCATTTCATGCAATCGAGCAGTCGGATTTAAAAAATCTCATGACTGATTTGACACTTTCAATGATAAATCCAGATGCCGCACAGCTGCTGACTTTCTCCGATTCTCATTTCCGCACTGGCGATGAGGATTTCAAGGCGAAATACAGTGACCTTTACCGTAACCTGCTTTTGTCATACGACTTGTTTCGTGAATATTTTACGGACGAGCTTTATACTCAGTTTGCGAAGTTGTGTCAGGAATCGACTGACAAAGCCGCCGAGCTTTTCACAGAAATAATAAGACGGCTTGCTAAGGAAAAGAGGCTAAGCGTGAATTTTATAGTCAAACGGATGACGGAGGAATTCATACCACGACTTCTAAAACGGCTGAAAGAAAAACAATAGACGACAAAGCCCCGAAACCAAGACTTCCGGGGCTTCTTCATTTTAAAATCCCTCTCATTTCTTTCCGCCAGCATTTCAGAACTCCCCTCAAAACCCCGCTAGACTGATAAGCATGAAAACAAGGAAAAGACAAATCGCCAAGGCAGGAATCTTCGGCTCTCTCGACAACCCCACGGTCGTCAAGGAAAGCGAGCTTGAAGAAATCGCCGAGACATTCAAGGACATCAAGAAAGCCCCAATCAAGCTGGGAAACCACTGGAGCGACGACCGCCCCAGACTGGGAAACGTAATCAGCGTTACCTACGACAAGAAGAACAAGGCACTCAACGCGGAAATCGAGGAGCATGACACGCTCGCACAGGCCGTGGACGACGGCTATTACCCCGACGTCTCAATCGGAGCGAAACAGCGTGCCAGCGACGGAAAGATGTACCTTCACCATCTCGCGTACCTCGGCAACGAACCACCCGCAATCAAAGACTTGCAGGACTCAATCGCGGAAGAAATGACGGACGCAGAAAAGGAACTCGCGGCAAGCGACTCAAAGGATGTCCGTGCCTTCCCGTCAGTCGGGGAAAGGGAGCTTTTCCTTTCAGACACACAAACCGCAACCCAAAACATTTCAAATAAAAGGGAGGCTCTTATGAGCGAAGAGGAAATCAAGGCGATGCAGGCAGAGAACGCACGCCTCAAGGCGGAGAGCGAGGCGAAGGACAAGCTCCTTAGCGACAGCTTCGCCAGACAGCGGGAGAGCGAGAAGGAAGCTCTCAGAAAAGCCGCCGAGGGCAAGGTGCCGGAAGCGGAGATGGACAAGCTGCTCGCGCTTGCGGACAGCTACGAGCAGGGAAAGACAATCGAGCTTTCGGACGGAACGGGAAAACGCACCGCAAGCCCGGTCGCCATCCTCGCCGAGATTTTCGGAAAGATGGCACGCCCGGTCGAGCCGGGAGCACTCAACCTCTCGGACTCGAACGAAGTCCCGAAGGGAAAAAGCCCCGCCCAGAAAATGATGGGTAACATCTAGGAGGAAAGAAGATGGACAAAGTAATCGGCTCGGTCTCCATCCAGCAGGAACAGATCCTGCACGGCGACCACCACATCATCGCGCCTGCGGCAATCGTTGACGAGACCGCAGCATTCGGGGCGGGTACGCTCCTTGTCGCAGGCGAAACAGGCTATTCGCCCCTGGCAAAAAGCGACTCGACCCACGCCCCGGTCGCGGTCGCAATCGAAGCGCTCGAAAAGGCCGCCGACGGCTCGGTCATCCCTGCCTGCGTGCACGGAGCGGTTCGCACCGAGAAATTGAAGTACGCCGACGGAACCAAAATCACATTCGCCACGGCTGAGAAGCTCCGTGAGAGCGGCATCTACTGCATCGCGGGCGAGGGCTTCGAGGGCTACGCCGAGGCCGAAGCAGCAGGCGGAAACGAAGGCGGAAGCGGCAGCGGCGGCGGAGAGTAAATCTAACTGAAAGGAGAAATTTGAAAAATGGCAGTCAATTATTCAGCTCGCTTGAGCAAATGGTTTGCGATTCCGAACATCGCGGACATCGTGTCACAGCTCCCGAAGCCTGAGACACCGATGAAAGACCTGTTCTTCGCGAACAGACAGAAACAGCGCTCCACAGCCTTTGTGACCGTGGAAGAAATCCAGCGGATTACGGGGGCAGTCCCGCTCGTCAAGCGCGGAAGCCGCTCATATCCGCTCGACTCCGGCTCGAAGACACGCCAGCTCATTGAGGTCGACGGATTCGTCCTGTCGAAGTTCATCTCTGCGGCAGACCTCAACACGCTC
>CAMVSS010000238.1 GCA_947170195.1 uncultured Treponema sp.
ATCATTTCGTCCGATGAACCAGATGTATCCGTCCTCGTCGTAAGATGCCATGTCTCCGGTAAGATAAACTCCGTCGGCAAAAACAGCCTTTGTTCTCTCAGGATCTTTGTAATAGCCTGCGAAAAGACCGAACGGACGGTGCTCCTTGAGGTTCAGAACTATTGAGCCAGGTTCGTTCGGAGCACATTTTGTTCCGTCAGGGCGGACAATCTGAACATCGTAATCAGGAGCCGGTTTTCCCATTGAGCCTGGTTTTGGCTCCATTCCAGGGAAAGTTCCTACCATGACAGTTGCCTCTGTCTGACCATATGCCTCGAACATCTTGAGTCCGGTTGCCTCGTAGAATTTGTTGTATACATCCGGATTCAAAGCTTCACCTGCAGTAACGCAATATTTGAGGGAAGAAAGGTCATGCCGCTCGATGTGGGAGCGGACAAGGTAGTTGTATACGGTCGGCGGCGCACAGAATGTGGTCACCTTGTATTTTTCCATTTTCTGAAGGACGAGGTACGGTCTGAAAGAAATCATGTCGTAGACGAAGACAGCCGAACCACAGATCCACTGGCCGTAGAGTTTTCCCCATACAGCTTTTGCCCAGCCGGTCTCAGCGATCGTAAAGTGGAGTCCGTCGTCGATTACGTTCTGCCAATATTTTGCGGTGACGATGTGACCGAGCGGATATGCGAAGTGGTGCTGAACCATCTTCGGATAGCCAGAAGTTCCTGACGTAAAGTAGAGGAGCATTATATCGTCGTTATGAGTTGCCTTGTCACCTGTCGGGCGGTCAAATACATCGTCATATTTTTTGATTTCTGACTGATAGTCGATCCATCCGTCGCGAGGGCCTGTTACAATCACGAGCTTTTCTACGCTCGGAGATTTCGGGAGAGATGCCTCGATTTCCGCAGTGACTGTATCCTCGTACGAGATGATCATCTTGATCGATGCCGCGTTCGTGCGGTACTCGATATCTTTCTGAAGGAGCTGATTCGTTGCAGGAACGGCAATCGCACCAATTCTGTGGCATGCAAGGATAAAGAACCAGAATTCAATTTTTCGGCGGAGGATCATCAGGATCGTGTCGCCTTTCTTTATTCCCTGAGCCGTCAGGAAATTCGCGCATCTTTTTGACTCGCGGGAAATGTCGAGGAACGTATAGACCCTTTCATTTCCGTCATCGTCGCACCACACGATGGCACGTTTTTCCGGCGCGATAAGCGCATATTTGTCCACGACATCGTAGGCGAAATTGAAATTCTCAGGAACTTTGATTTTGAAATTTTTCTTCAGATCTTCATAATTTGTAAATACGGTTCCGTTTTCTACGTAGTCAGCATAAAGGTTCATCTCTAATCTCCAAATCTATACAGCTTACATTGAGAGCTGTTCATAACGGACAATTTTGTTATAAGAAATCCGCTCTATAAATATGGACACTCCCTATAAAAAAAAGTTGCAGAAAAAACGCAAAAAAATCACAAACAAAACTGTTTTATGAGGGAAACCTCATGATTCAAAGCATTTTCTCTGCACTTCTGGAGTTTTCTATTCCATGTAATAAGTCTTAATCGGCGGGAATCCGTTGAACTCTACACTGGCGTAGGTACTTGTGTAAGCCCCAGTCGTAAGCCAGTAGAGCCTGTCACCGGCTTTAAGCGAGAGCGGGAGCTTGTACTTGAAATCCTCGTACATGATGTCCGCACTGTCACAGGTAGGACCTGCCAAAATGACTTCGCCTTCTTTTTCGCCCGGCTTGTCTTTTGAAGAAATGACAGGGTACTTCATTGCCTCGTCGAGAGTTTCGATAAGGCCGTTGAATTTGCCAGAATCCTGATAAACCCAGCGCTGCAAAGCAGTGTTGTTCTTGCGGCTTACAAGAATTACTTCGCTTGTAAGAATTCCACAGTCACCGACCAGAGAACGACCAGGCTCCAGGACGATCATCGGAATTTCATCTCCGAAGTCGTCGTGCAGATAGCGTGTGATTTCAGAAGCGTAAGTTTCAAGTTCGTTTGTAGGCATGATGTAGTGAGCAGGGAAACCGCCGCCCATGTTAATCATTGAAAGGCGAATGCCCTCTTCTTCTTCGAGTGAAGAGAAAAGATAGGAAGCCTTTGCGATTGCGTCGTTCCATGCACCGATATCACGCTGCTGAGAACCGACGTGGAAAGAAACGCCGTAAGGTGTCAGACCGAGATTTCTTGCCATTACAAGAAGGTCATAAGCCATGTCAGGATGACAGCCGAATTTTCGTGAAAGAGGCCAGTCCGCACTCTGAGTGTTTTCCATTAACATACGCACGTAAATGCGGCTGCCCGGAGCGTTCTCGGCGATAGCCTTGAGGTCGTCCTTGGAATCGGTTGCGAACATGCGCACACCCTTGTCATAAAAGTATTTGATGTCGCGCGCTTTTTTGATTGTGTTTCCGTAAGAAAGCCTGTCGCCCGTAACACCGATTGCAAGGATCTTGTCCAATTCGTAGCGCGAAGCGATGTCAAAGTTTGACCCAAGCTCAGCAAGAAGCTTCAGGACAGGTTCGCCGGGATTCGACTTGATTGCGTAATAGATATGCGCGTAAGGAAAAGAATCCCGAAGTTTGATGAAATTGTACTTAATCTGCTTGAGATTAACCACAACATTTGGAGTCTCCAAATCCTTTGAAAACTCAAGAAAGCGATTCCACTCGGAATCTGATATGTAGTCACCACGATTGAACATGATCAACCACCTAAAAAAAACGAAAATAAAAAGGAATTAAAAACCGTAAGAAAAGACAAAGAGACGGCGGGCCATGCAGAAAAAAGGTGCTCTCATCGCGAATCAATTTGAATTTTCAAAAACAATTTTTTTTTCACTTGAGCAGAATTCTGGAACCCAAAATTTTTTCTGCGTAAAAAAGAATATAAAGTTTTTACGGCATAGGTACAATAGTTTTTAGAAGATTTTTTTGAACTTTT
>CAMVSS010000239.1 GCA_947170195.1 uncultured Treponema sp.
ATCAAAGACGCGATCCATTTTTCGCTCAACAAGGTCATTAATTGCGATCGGAGTCGTAATTTCGTGACAAAATACGCGGTCGAGTTTAAGGACGTAAGTTCCGTTAAAAGGCGTATCTACAAGGTGTGACTCAAAAATTTTCTGAGCAATAGTCTTTCCCATTTTTTATTTACCTCTAAAGAAATTCAGTATATCTGATTTTACTTTATTTTTTTTTATGGTTCAATAAGCGAAGTTTATATTATTCCGAACATAAACTTACCCTACAACATTAACAGGTTTTCCTGCCAAAAATGAAGAGATATTGTTTACGGCGATTTGCAAAAGCCTTTCGCGAGTCTCAAGCGGCGCCCAGGCGATATGAGGCGTTATAAGACATCTCGGAGCATCGAGAAGAGGATTTCCAGATTTCATAGGCTCCTCGGCAACTACATCGCAGGCATATCCTCCAAGCTCCCCATTTTTGAGGGCTTCGGCGACATCAGCCTCGTTTATAAGACCACCACGAGCGGTATTTATAAGAATCGTCTTTGAAGAACAAATTCTGCGGATCAGATCCTTGTTGAACATTCCGGCATTCTGGGATGTAAGGGGGCAGTGGATTGAAATAAAATCACAGCCTTTCAAACCTTCAAGAGAAACGGCCGGAACAGAGTCTTTTTTGGAGCGCTCGCTCTCATTCACCGTAACGACTTCCATACCGAAAACGCGCGCAATGGCAGCTGTCCTTGAGCCGATATTTCCATATCCGATGATCCCGATTTTTTTTCCGCGAAGCTCCGTCAGCGGGGAAGTCCAATAGCAAAAATCCGGAGAAGCTATCCATCCGCCATTTTTTACGCTCTGATTGTGTTCTGAAATTTTATTTGTAAAGGAAAGGACAAAAGCAAAAACATGCTGGGCTACGGCATCCGTACTGTATGCAGGAATATTGGTTACAGTAACTCCATGATCATGACAAGCCTGAAGGTCAATCACATTGTAACCAGTTGCAAGAACGCCGATATACTTCAATTTAGGACAACGCTCAACGATTGCCCTCGTTATAGAAACTTTATTAAGAAGAATCAGTTCTGAATCGGAAATTCTATCAACTACAAGTTCTTGAGGAGTACGATCGTAAACACAGAAATCATCGACAAGATTCTTTACAGAGTCCCACGAAACATCACCGGGATTGAGACCGTGTCCATCAAGAACCGTAAGCTTCATAAAATTAACCTAAAACCGCAATTCCAGTTGAGGAAATGGCATTATTGATAGCATCTTCAATACCACCAACTGACTCATCAAAGTCAACAAGAACCTGTGATTTGTCAGGATTGGCATTACAATTTGTAACACCTGCCACAGCGCTAACAGCAGCTCCAACTTTTGCTGCTGTATCTGGATCGAACATGCCGTCAACGTATATTTTTTTCTGCATAAATTTATTCTCCCAATAAAGGATAAATAATTATAAATCGGTATTATCGAAATTTCAATAGAAGTTTTTATTTATTGAAAATTTTATCTCAAAAACAGACCAAGGAATCTCAGATAAATTCCGAATTCTGAAGTTTTTTACCATTTCCTTGGCTTTCGGCGAGCGTTTTTCCAAGCTGACCGCATGCACCACCGATCTCCCGGCCACGACGCGTGCGCAACGTGACGTTTATTCCGGCATTCTCAAGAAGGGCAACAAAGTTCTTGCACTCTCTTGCAGTTGGCTCAGAGAACTGAAGCCCCTCGACAGGGTTCCATGGGATCAGATTTATATGAACATCCATTCCGCGAGCAAAACGAATCATATTCTCCGCGCTTTCCTTGCTCGTGTTCGTATCATGGAGCAAAGCGGCTTCCAAAGTGACACGTTTTCCGGTTTTCTTGGCAAAATAATCAATCGCTTTTCTCAAATCATCAAGAGGATTCGTCCTGCCTATCGGCATAAGGCGCTCACGAAGGGCAGGGTCAGCCGTAGTAAGGGACACCGCAAGCCGAATCGACGGGCCGTTGTCCGCAAGATCATAAATTCCCTGAATTACACCCGATGTCGACAGGGTTATTCTTCGTCCGGAGAGGCCGCGCCCGTCTTTATCCGTAAGCACAGAAATTGCCTTTCGAACGGCGGACAAGTTCATCATCGGCTCGCCCATACCCATAAAAACTATGTTGTCGAGCGGGCCGGCATGTTTTTCGAGAAAAAGAAACTGCTCGACGATCTCTCCGGCAGTAAGGCTTCTTGCAAGCCCCAGATGCCCAGTCTGGCAAAAAGCGCAATTCATTGCACATCCGACCTGACAAGAGACGCATGCCGTTTTTCTGTCCTCGCGGTCAGTAAGCAAAACCGTCTCGACAGCAAGCCCGTCGCTCAGCGTAACTTGCAATTTTATGGTTCCATCAGGATCTTTTAAAACTTTTGAGACTGTGGATGAGCGCAGGACAGCTTTCTGAGAAAGCTCTTCACGCAAAGCGGCACTGAGATTCGTCATTTCGTCAAAAGACTCAGTTCCCTTTCCAATCCATTTAAAAATCTGCTTTCCCCTGAAAGCAGGGGAAAGCCCCAGCTCAGCCGTGATTTCTTCAGCGCTGAGCCCGGCAAGAGGTATTTTTGTCATTTTTTCACTCATTTTAAAAATGATTTTTTTTCTGCACGAAGTTTATCAAGCATCTCCGAAACTGCCTGACATCGGATTCCCTGCTTCGTAAAATCAGCGAGAACCTCAATCGCCTTGTCCACCTGGTGCATCTTGTCATAGCAGTCGGCAAGATCAACATAGAAGCGATAATTCTTAGGGTCTCCGGCAATCAGAGCCTGCAGCCTCTTTACAGCTTCCTCGTATTTTCCCTGTCCTTTGCTGATCAATGCAAGGCCGAGAGCAGCATATACGTCAAACTCAATGCACAAAGCCTTATTGTAGTATTCCTCGGCAGTTTTATAATCTCCGGTATTTCTGTAAGC
>CAMVSS010000240.1 GCA_947170195.1 uncultured Treponema sp.
TGGTTCTGAAGGTGGCGGTACAGAAACTGTTATTTCGGTTGGATTTGACCCTCGTGCAAAAAAACGGCTTGAAGAACTGCTCGATATGCAGAACAGCAATATCAAAACTCTCGATGAGCTTGAGCTTAACATTTCAACCCTTGAGAATATGAAGAAGGTTCGAAAAAGTCTTCCAAAAGAAAAGGAAGAAAACCTTGTCAGCCTCATGGAACAGAAAAACGAAATTATTGAAGAAAATATTCAATACAACGAAGAAATTGAAAAAATCCAGGGGCGATTGCGCGAACTTAAGAATATCGGAAAGGTTTATGTTTCCGGCACTGTTTATTCCGGTGTCAAAATCTATGTCCGTGATGAAAAGGATGAGGTTCGTGCAGATGCAAAATCTGTCACATTCTTCTATGAGGGCGGATTTGTGCGGCGCGGAAAGTTCGAGCAGCCTAATATGGATGACATTAAGGGACCGGAGGGCTATAGTTAATGGGTGTTTCTCCTCTTGATTTGCAGACAATGTATGCGAACATGAATAACGTTGCTCGTACTGTTGCTCATCAGCAGCAGGGGGCTGTTCTTGCGCAACAGCTTCAAGAGTCCAAGATTATTCAGCAGAACACTGAAAAGGCTTCTCAGGTTCGAAAGGCTGCAGATAATGAGGCGAAATCCACCGGAATTAACGATGAAGGTCATCAAAATTCTTCTGCATACGGTCAAAATGGCAGAAGAAAGCGGGAAAATCCGGAAAATACCGAGAAAAAAATAGAGTCTGAAATCCGCGAGACATATCTTGGTATTCACATTAATATAGAAAGGTAGATTTAATGATTGTTGTTTTTATCGCGGCTTTTTTTTGTGTATTAAATATTGCGCTTTGGATTACTTTCTTTATAAAATTCAAGAAGATTTTCTCGACAGATGACATAATTGCTTCTACGCGTGAAGAAATGGACAGGATGATTGCCGACATAAATCACAATGCCGGGCGCAATATCGAACTTATCGAGGATAGAATCAAGCAGCTTAAAACAGTTGTCGCAGAAGCTGACCGTCATGTTGAGCTTTCCCGCAAAGAACTGGCAGCGCAGAAGGCTTCTATTTCTTATCAGCAGAAAATCGATTCAGCAGTTCAGGCTCGAAAACAGCCTGTTCAGCCTTTCGGCGCTGGCAACGCAGGAAGGGCTGCACAGCAATATCTTCGAAACCAAAACATGAATATTTCTGCCGGTCTTCAGTCAACAAACCGCTATGAGCTTACTGATGAAGGGAATCGTTATGCTCATGCTCAGCAGGGAGATTTGTTTGATCAGGCTGAACCTGAAGATTATGGCAACTCATCCGGGAAGATTGTTTCTGATGTCGGAACAACATTCACCGTTGAGAGCGACGGTTCTTCTTATGCTTCTGTTCCTGTGATTGGCGGTAATGTGAGTTATGCGGATGAACCTATTCAGCCACAGCAGAGCATTCAGACTCTGGTTCGTAATTTGTATGCGGCTGGTCATTCAATCGAAGAGATTGCTCGGGAAGTCAATCGTTCCACAACAGAAGTACAGATGGTTTTGGAAATGGGATTCTAATTTTTCTGGCTATCATACCATTTTTCGATAATTTCCCATTCTTTTAAAAGTCTTGCTGTTTTTTCTTTTGCGACTTTCTGCAAAACCGGATTGTCATTCCTGCGATCCGGATGATAATACATTAATTTTTCGCGGTAGATTTTTTTTGCACTTTCAAAATCTGCTTCTTGGGGAATCTGAATGAAATCCATCGCTGTTTTTACATCTGCTGGAATCTTAGGCGATGGGGAAACTGTGGCTTTTTTCGTTTCTGAAGACTTATTTTGATCTTGTATGAAAGAAAAATCTGAGAAAGTTTGCTGGATTGTTTCGCTTTTTGTTGAAGAAGGGGAAGACTCTTTGGACTGAGCAGCCTTTGGAATCTCCCCCTTTTCAAGAGCTTCGCTGAGCAAGTCGCCCAGCTTGTCAAACATTGATGGCAATTAGATTACAGTTCCGTCTGGAATTACAGAGCCTTTTCGGATTACGATAATGCCGTCTGAGCTGTAGAAGTAAACTCCGTTCGGAAGCTTGTTCTCGCCGTCCGGATATTTGTTGCCGTCTACATTGATGCGACAGTTTTCACCGATTGAAGCGTTTTTGTCGATAATGGTTTTGGCTATTTTGCTGTTCTTGCCGATTCCGATGTTCGGGCGTTTTGAAGTTTTGTTTTCTGCCTTACGCTCTTCGTTTTCGTAGTAATCGGCACCCATTGAGATTACACCGTTAAGCTCAACGCCGTCATTGATGATTGTTCGTACACCTATAACAGATTTTTTGATTGATTTTCCGTTGATGATACAACCCTCGGAAAGGAGGCTGTTTTCGATGTGAGGTGCGCCGTTGATTTTTGGTGGCGGAAGATTGCGCATATGTGTGTAAATTGGAGCATCAGCATCGTAGAAATTGAATGCAGGAATATCTGCCGTGAGATCGAGAGTTGCATTGTAGAAGCTTGAGATTGTACCGATGTCTTCCCAATATCCGTTGAATACGTAAGAATTAACTTTTTTGTTTTTGATTGCGCGTGGGATGATCTCTTTGCCGAAGTCAGTGAGGTCGTTATCAAGGGTTTCTTCCATTGTGTTTGCGTTGAAGATGTAAATACCCATTGAAGCCAGATATTTTTTGTCTTTTGGAAGGTCGCCACGTGCGTTCGCCGGTATTTCCCAGTTGCCGCTTTTGAGAACATCAACAGACGGTTTTTCGATGAATTCTGTGATTGCCTGTTTGTTGTCAATCTTCATGATACCGAAGCCTGTCGCATCGTGCTCGTTTACGGCTGTGGTTGCGATTGTAATGTCGGCTCCGCTCTTGATGTGGCTGTCCATGAAGG
>CAMVSS010000241.1 GCA_947170195.1 uncultured Treponema sp.
CCGAATCTTACGAACAGCATCGTGGGGGCTATCAAGAATACTTCCATCGTCATGGTGCTCGGCATAAACGACGTCCTTAACGGTGCGCTCATTCCCTGCAACGATACATACAGCTTCCTGGAGGGATATGTCGCGGCGGCAATCATATACTGGAGTTTCGGCTCGCTTATGGAATTTATCTTCCACAAGGGCGAGAAAGCATTTTCAAAAAACAGACGAGGGGTAAAGAAATGATAAAAATTGAAAACGTTAAGAAAGCGTTCGGTCACCTTCAGGTCTTGCACGACGTTTCGCTGACAGTGCAGGACGGTGATGTCGTCGTAATTTTGGGGCCGTCAGGTTCCGGAAAGACGACTCTTCTTCGCTCCATAAACTTTCTTGAGCGGGCTGATGCCGGAAAACTGACGATCGGTTCGAAGACAGTGGACATGCACGGAGCCAAGCAGAAGGACATTATCGAGATACGAAAAAAAACATCGATGGTTTTCCAGAACTACAATCTCTTTGCGAACAAGACTGCAATCGAGAACATCATGGAAGGCCTTGTTACCGCCCGCGGAGTGCCAAGGGCGCAGGCTCGGGAACGCGCTCTCAAGGAGCTGGAAAAAGTCGGTCTTTTGGACAAGGCGGACTATTATCCGTCGGAGCTTTCTGGCGGTCAGCAGCAGAGAATCGGAATCGCCAGGGCGGTCGCGCTCGATGCGGAAGTTATTCTGTTTGACGAGCCGACGAGCGCGCTCGATCCGGAGCTTGTAGGGGAAACTCTTCAGCTCATCAAGAAGGTCGCTCGTGAGGGAAGGACGATGATCGTTGTGACCCATGAGATGTCCTTCGCCGAGGAAGTCGCGGACAAGGTTGTCTTTATGGACGGCGGGTACGTCGTGGAGGAGGGAAGCCCGAAAGAGATTTTCGTGCATCCTAAAGAGGAGCGAACGAAACAGTTCTTGAAGAGAATACTTCCTCCGGCTGACTACATCATCTGATTTATTTTTTAGGGGTACTGACATGATAAAACAAATTGAGGACACGATCCGTGACAAACATGCGGGTTTTACTGACGCGCAGGTCGGCAAGGCTTGTGACATTCAGCAAAAGGCAAAAAAACACTGTCTGAAGATGGCTCACCGAACGTTCGAGCAGGGAATCCAGTGCGTGCAGGTAAACAGCATGAACGCGCTGATTTCATTGCAGGACACGGTCATGATAATTCATGCTCCGCTCGGCTGCTCGGGCTGTGCCGCCATCGGCTCGCTAGACAGGCTTGCGGTCTACAAGCATCACCGCCACATCGACGACGATGACGCCGGAAAACTGATCAGCTCCGGCCTCGGCGAAAAGGAAGTCATCTTGGGAGGAGAAAAACGTCTCCGGGAGACCATAGACACCGCCATCGCGCGGCACAATCCGAAAATCGTCTTCGTGCTTGCAAGTTGCGCTTCGTCAATCATCGGTGATGACATTGACGCGATTTCTGCCGACATGGAGAAAAAATATCACGACAAGGGAGTCATCATTGCGCCGGTGCACTGCGAGGGATTCAAATCCAGAAACCATGCGACCGGATACGACCTCGCTCTGGCAACGCTCCAGAATCACGTGATCCGTGAGGCGCGTCCTCCGAAGCAGAAGGGGCTTATCAATCTCTTTGCGACCCACTCCTTGAGCTTTGCCGATCAGCTGGAAATGAAACGAATGCTCAAGGCGATCGGTCTTGACGCAAACATCCTTCCGTACCATGCGTCATATCAGGACATCCTCAGAATCCCTGCTGCGGAATATTCAATTTCAGTCTGCCAGATTTTTGGTGATGAATATCTGGAATTCCTGAAGAACAAATACGGAATTCCTTATGCGAAAACATGTATGCCTATCGGCAGCCGCAACGTCGAGAGATGGCTTAGAGCCGTGGCTGAGCTTACCGGAAAGCAGGCTGAGGCAGAGGCGTTCATAAAAGAGGAAAAATCGAAGGTCGAGGCGGAAATCAACGAGATAAAGAAAAAGACCGAAGGCCTGAAAGTGTGCATCACTGCCGGAACAGGACGCGGATTTGCCGCTGCGACAATCGCCGGAGAATTCGGCATGAAGCTTTTGTGCATTCACACTCCGTACTACGAGGACGCCTACTACCCGGAATTCGAGCTTCTTGAGGAGCTTCACGGCTCGGAATTCCTGATAAACGTCGCCGACATGCAGCCTTACGAGCAGGTGAATCTTTTGCTCAAGTACAAGCCTGATGTATTTATCGGTATGAGCAACTGGGTCAACCGTCTCGGAATTCCTTCCACACACATCCTCGACGGAAAACGCCCGACATTCGGATTCCGTGGCGTTCTCTACCTCGGAAGAAAAATCGAGGACGCGCTGGACAACAATAACTTCAACAAACATGTATCGCAGCACACTGAGCTTGCGTATCGCGATGACTGGCTGAAACGGGATGCGTTCAGCTACATACAGTTCCCGAAGGAGTAAGAGAAATGGACAAGTGTATTGAAAGACCAAGGAATTTATGTTCGCTGCACGGCGCGCTTGACGTCGTCGGAAATATATGGAAAGCAATTCCGATTCTTCACGCAAGCCCGGGATGCTCTATGCAGGCAAGCCAGAGAACTAATCTCTATTATCTCGGCGGATATCACGGAATCCCAAGCTCGAATGCGTATGAGAAAGAAGTCGTGTTCGGCGGAACGAAACGCCTTGAGGAGACCGTGAAAGGCTCGCTTGAGGTCATGAAGGGCGAAGTCTATGCCGTCCTGACGGGATGCTCAATGGGAATCAACGGTGACAACGTTGAGGCGGCCCTTGATAGTTTTGCGGACAGCGAATATCCGATCGTTTCTGTAGATACGGCTGGTTTCCGCGGAGATACATATACGGGCTATCAGATG
>CAMVSS010000242.1 GCA_947170195.1 uncultured Treponema sp.
AACAACTCCGAGAATACTGGGGTAGCGGCTTCACAGTTTCGGAGTACAGCGAACTAATCGGACAGCCACACATGACCGTCATGCGTTGGATTCGGAAACTTCGCTCCGAACATGAATCCAGTGAAATCATCGAGCCGGAACAGGAATGCCCTGTCCGAATGATAGAGGTTGTTCCGAAGCAAATCGAGGAAGATGCGGAAGCCCGCTCCCGGGACAGCGGAGTCCAGCTTCGCATTGGCGACATGGAGATCAGCCTGACAAGCGGATACGACCGCGAAGTCCTTCGCAGCGTTCTGGAAATGCTGAGGTGATCCCATGATGAGCCCAGAGCAGTCGGGGCGGGAACGGATATTTATCTGTGAGCGAGCAGTGAATTTGCGGAAGTCGTTTGACGGGCTGAGCGGCGTAGTGGAGGGCATCATGGGGGAGGATCCTGAAGCTGGCGACCTCTTTGTTTTCTTCAATCGGACACATAGACAGATCAAGGTTCTGCAATGGCAGTGCGACGGATTTGCAATCTGGATGAAACGATTGGAACAGGGAAGCTTCCATCTTCCCGAACCGAAAGGGGATCGCGCGAAGATTGAGGTCAACGCCCGTGAGTTTGCTGCGATTTTGAACGGAATCAAGCCGGAGAAATATTACAAACGCTATTTTCGAAAGAAAAACTGATTTTTCTCGAATCTTTAAACAATAAAATCAACCTCGTGAGCGTTATCTGAGCGAAAGGAAACCATCAAACCAGTTACCAGTCTAAAACACGTCATGAGCCCTGCGGAAACAAACATAATGGCCTCGTTAACGAGGGAGAACAAAGAGCTTTCTGCGGAAAATGAAAGACTGAAGTTGGAGAACGCGTGGTTGCGACGCAAACTGTTTGGGGTATCCAGTGAACGTTTGCTTCCAGAGAAAGATGAAACACCGTTTCTTGATGGTTTAGCTCCGCATGCATCTGCTCCTGAACCGGAGAAAGAGGTTCAAACCGTTGCAGCACATGAGCGGAAGAAAGCGCAGCCATTCGAATATGAGGTTATTCCTGCCGATGCCCCGGTCAAAGAAATCATCATAACAGATCCGGAATGCGAAAAGAAGGGGCTGAAGCCTTTCGGCTTTATTGAATCCGAACGCGTAGCCGTTCAACGTTCCTTGCTTGTTCTGCGATACAAGCGCATGAAGTATAATGACCCGGACAGAGGTTTGGTTGTCGGACCGGCGCCTGGAGATTTCTTCGACACTCCGAGTGGAAAGACGAAATACGACGCCAGTTTCCTTGCAAAGGTCGTTTCCGACAAATGCGAATTCAGTATCCCGTTGGAACGTCAGGCCAAGATGCTTGCATCATCGGGATTTCATATTGCCCCATCCACGCTCGGGTATATTGTTTCGATGACAGTATCCTCGACCTTGAAGATTCTCTATGAGCGAATGGTCTCGTTAATCCGGCATTGCGAAATTCTTCATGCGGACGAAACACATATCAAGCTCGTCGAAAAAGGCCGAAAAAAATGCAGGCAGGCTTATTTCTGGTGTCAAATGGCTGGTGTCGGACCGCCGATGGTCACGTTCCATTTTGCCCCAACACGATCCAAAGATGTTGCTGAACTTCTACTCGGCAATTATTCCGGAACCATCATCAGAGATTCTTATGTCGGCTACAGCGGCCTTGCTTGCGAGGCAGCCTGTTGCTGGGCGCATGTCCGTCGCAAATTTTTCGATGCGCGAGAGGCCGGCTATCTTCATGCGGAAGAATTTTTGAAATTGATTGGCAATCTCTACAGAATCGAGCAGGTGGCGAAAACACGGGCCGAAGAGAAAAATACCGAGGCTGCCCTCTTTCAGGAGCGCAGAGTCGCACGCCGTGAATCCCGTATCATCGTGAAGGCGTTTTTTGACCGATGCAGACAAGTCGCCGAAATGGAACGTCCATCGTCCCCTGTGCTGAAGGCGATCAACTATGCCTTGAATATCGAAGAAAATCTGGAAAAGTTCCTGGATAATCCCAAGCTCAATATCGACAATAATCCGGCGGAACGAGCGATTCGAGGGATTGCCATCATGAGGAAGAACTGTCTGTTCGCGGGAAGCGAAACTGGCGGCCAGAATCTCGCAATCATCCTTTCGTTTGTCGAAACCTGCCGGGCAAACAAAATCTCGTTCCGTGTCTGGCTTGAGGATGTCCTCCGCCGATTCTCCTCTACTCCCGCGAAAGAGATTGACTCGCTCCTTCCTCAAAACTGGAAGCCTGTCGCTTCTCCGCTGGATTAATTCCACCCAGTCTGCCGTTTTTCCAAAAAACGAAAAAAGAGCCCCTATCCACAACCTCGACCTGTATTACACTGGGCGGTTACGATTAAGGAAACCCAGTGACACCTGGCGGTTTGCAACGTCTGTAATGAATGAACCCCTTAAGCACCCCTATCAAAAGACCGTATTTTTGAATCGCGATGATTGTATACTGAGAGCAGGAAGGAAGACAGCAGCATTTTAGACGTATATAGTAAGGCGCAAAGCGCTGGTAAAGATGTATACAAAAAATAGCCAATCGTTTCTGCGTTGCGGCAAAACAGAAAACAAGGGCTCCCAGATAAACAAGAAAGAAGGAATGTGGGGGCTCTTCGAAATAGAAAGAGAACGAATAATAAAAAGCTGAAGACAATAAAAATGATTTGAGAAAAAAACAAAGAAAACTGAAAAGGATAGATCGGACGAAAAAAACCGGACGGTAGAGACTCTCTTTCGAAGACAACAGAGAGTTAATCTTGGGGTTATTAATATATCTTATTTCGTATTTCATGAAATACAATCAGGAGATTGTCCCGCGACAGGACAATCTCCTACTCAAAAAAACAATTATTTGTTCTTTTTTTCACGAAGGAGTTGTTTCATC
>CAMVSS010000243.1 GCA_947170195.1 uncultured Treponema sp.
GTCAGAAAGCTTAAGGATGACAGCAAAGGCTCCATAATGATTCTTGTCGGACCTCCGGGTGTCGGAAAAACTTCCATCGGTCATTCGATCGCCGAGGCCATGAACAAGCCTTTCTACCGCTTTTCTGTCGGAGGTATGCGCGACGAGGCTGAGATAAAGGGGCATCGCCGTACATATGTCGGTGCAATGCCTGGAAAAATCATGCAGGGGCTCAAGATTACAAAAACAAAGGGCCCTGTATTTTTGATCGACGAAGTGGATAAGATGGGCGCAAGCTATTCAGGCGGTGACCCGGCTTCCGCTCTCCTTGAGGTTTTGGATCCTGAGCAGAACGTCGCTTTCCGAGACTCATATCTTGACCTGCCGTTTGACGTTAGCAATGTGTTTTTCATCCTTACGGCAAACTCGCTCGACAAGATTCCTGAGCCGCTTCTTGACCGCGCCGAAATTATTTCTCTCGCGGGCTACATCGATCAGGAAAAGATTGAGATCGCAAAAAAATATCTGATTCCGAAAAACCTCGTGAAGAACGGACTTGCAAAGAATCAGGTAAAATACACGAAGGAAGCTTTGCTCCGCATCGCCGAGGAATACGCAAGGGAAGCCGGAGTACGTCACTATGAGAAATTCGTGGACAAAATCCACCGAAAATTGGTGACGGAAATACTTACTGGAATTCCTGCCTCTGAGAAAAAGGCTGTTGCCGTAAAAAAATCAATCGGTGACGAGGAAATCAAGGATTTCAAATCGAAGACGTTCGTTATTACGGCGGATGATCTCGAGAAATATCTTGGAAAACCTATTTTTGACGAGAGCGAGATCAAGCGCGCTGTAAATCCTGGAACTGCCATAGGTCTTGCATGGACGAGCATGGGCGGAGATACTCTCCTCATCGAGAGCATTTCATTCCAGAGCGACAAGGGCGGACTCCAGCTTACCGGTCAGATGGGCGATGTAATGAAAGAATCAGCTCAGATTGCGATGAACTGGGTCAAGCAGTATGCGATCGAGCACAAAATCAAAAATCCGAGCTGGTTTGAGCGCAATACGATTCACCTGCATATTCCAGAGGGAGCAACCCCGAAGGACGGACCGAGCGCGGGAATCACTATGGCGACAACTCTTATGTCTCTCCTTACTGGAAGACCGATAAAGCCGAATGTCGCCATGACAGGCGAGCTTGATTTGACAGGTGCCGTCATGCCGATTGGTGGCCTAAGGGAAAAAACCGTCGCCGCAAAGCGAAATCAGATAAAAACAATCTTTATCCCTAAGGCAAACGAGCGCGACCTTGATGATATACCTGACCATGTTAAGGCCGGAATCAAGTTCATTCCTGTAAAGCATGCCATGGAGGTCATGAAACAAATCTTCCAGGCTCCGGTAAAGAAAAACGACGACACTGACTACGGATTTTAATTCCTGTGGCAAAAAAACTGGGCTGTCCCAAAAGAATGGGACAGCCCAGTTTTTTTATGTCCTTCTGACACGTGCGAACAGCTGCTCTTTCGTTAGAGTCGTCCAGACAGGGCGGCCGTGAGGGCAGTGCGGGTCGGCAAGGAGTAGTGCGTCGCGGGCAAGGTTTTCTGCTGTTTTTGGATCGAGAATCATTCCGTCCTTTACGGCTGCCTTGCATGCGGTCATTGCGGCGATTTTGTACATTATTTCCTGGACCGGCGTGTGCGATTCAAGGAGAGCCTGCTTTAAATCATCCTGAGTGCCTGTCCATCGCGCCGGAATCGTTGAGAATTCCCAGTTCCCGTCCGCGATTTTTTTTCCTGTGAACCCGATGTTCTCAAGCACGTCCCTGACGCTTTCCAGATATGCGTCATCTTCTTTCGAATCAGTGTGTATGACATACGGAATCAGAAGCTTTTGCTTTTCTCCGCCGCCTGCCATCAGTCTGTTGAACAGTATCCTCTCGTGTGCGGCGTGCTGGTCGATAAAGTAGAGCGTGTTCTTCTGCTGCACGATGATGAAAGTTCCCAAAGCTGAGCCGATGTATTTGAGGTCGCTAAAGGATTCGCCTCCTGCAACAACATCTTTTTCCGGGGCTGTTTCTCGTGGATATGACTCATCCGCGCTTTGTTTCGGAATGTCTGAAGCTTTCGCCTGATTTTCTGGCTGCACGTTTTCTCTTGATTCGTCGAGCGCAAGCATCGCGAGTGAGGATATGGCTGACTCATCAAAGTCTTTTGGTCCGGAAGAAAATCTCGTTTCTGCTCTTTGGTGCGAGAACTGGGATTTCCACGGATTTGACTCATACTGCCTCATTTTTGAGACTATGCCGGTATGGTCTATGTCGGCAGAGTCCGGCTGGGATACTTTCTCATAAAAAAGGGACGGTTCTTGCTTCGGCAAGTCATTTTGCTCAAAATCATCCGATGATTTTATGCCGTATGACCTGAAATATGTTTTGACGGCAGAGCTTACTCCGTGATGAACCGAAGAGATGTCCTTGAACCTGACTTCTTTCTTTGCAGGGTGAATGTTGAAATCGACGAGCTTCGGGTCGACTTTTAAGAACAGCGCTGCCACCGGATGCGCTCCGTTCGGGAAAAATCCCTGACAGCCGTATTCGATGGCCTGAATCAGCGAATATTCCTGAACACGCCGTCCGTTCACGAAAATGAAAATTTGCTTCCTGTCGTTCCTGTAGACCGATGGCTCTCCGATTATGAGGGAAAAAGACCATTTTGATTTGCCGTCGGACTCAGTGCCTTCGTTTTTCAGTTCGGAGAATAGCGATGCTGATTCTTTTAATTCCAAAGCCCTGACAAATCTTTGCGCCAGGCTTACCTGAGGGGGAAGGTCGTAGCGTATTGAACCGTCGACCGACAGTCGGAAAGCGATGTCCGTGCGCGGAAGAGATTT
>CAMVSS010000244.1 GCA_947170195.1 uncultured Treponema sp.
ACAGGAATGTACCTCGACTCGATCCTCCACGAATATGACATGATCCCGTTTGAGGAAAATCCTGAGGAGCGAGCTGAGCTTGAGACAAAAAACGAGGAGGAACTTAAGCAGATCCTGATTTCCGAGAAGGAAAAACTTCACAACACGTCGGAATTCGGCGAGAAGGAGAGGATGATAAAATCAATCCTCATCAACCGTTTCAACATGAGCGAAAAATGCCGGAAGATGCGTGAGGAACTTCGCGCGAGAAGGGTAAAAATCAATCCTCTCGTAATAGGAACGACGCTTGAGAGGCAGCTTGTCCGGGAGCGGATTGCGAAAAGACTGCGCGCGCGCCTTGATGAAGGTCTCATCGAGGAGGTCGAGGGGCTGCACTCCCATGCGGATGAAAATGGTGCGACGTGGCAGAGGCTTGAGGCTCTTGGGCTTGAATATCGTTTCGTCTCGCAGTATCTTCAGGGAAAAATCGAAAGCAAGGAAAAACTGTTCGAGCTGTTGAATCTTGCGATTGGTCAGTTTGCTAAGAGGCAGGAAACCTGGTTCAGGTGCATGGAAAAGAAGGGTATAGATATTCATTGGCTGCCGCAGGTTATGTCCGTTGAGGAACGGCTGGCGGCAGCAGAAGATATCCTGTTAAAAAATCGAGCGGGAAGCGCTGAGTGATGCATTTGCAATCATTCCGCACTTCCCGTCAGAGTGCCGCATCTTCATGTCGTTTTGACAGAAGGTAGCGGGGTAGCAGCAAAATGTATGGTTCTTCGTTAGGCGTTTGCGGCGAGTTTTGACGGTTCGCTTACTTTCGTAAGGTAACCTGTGCGTACACAGCTTTCGAAAAGCGCCTTGCTGATGTAGTCAGTAGTGACGTCGTCGTATCCGTCCTTGTCGCGGACGATGCGGACTACGTAGCCGTCATCCATTTCTCGTACAACCGTCATATAGTCTGAATTGCTTCCGATGCTTTTAAGTGTGTAAGTTCCCATAATTTTTCTCCCGTAAAATCCAAAAAATTGGACAAACTTTTAAAAATCCACCGCAAAAGTCTGCGGTGCTTACCCTTTTATTTTCGGATAATGAGAAAAAACATTAAGTCTTTTTTTTACTATCGCGTGGTTTTCTGACTAACTTTGAATCCGTTGTTAATAATCGCGCAATCCGTTATACTTTTTTTATGAGTGACGTGAATAAAGTTGAGATAAAATGCGTGCCTGAAAACGGTGCGAAACTTCCTTGCTATCAGACTGCCGGTGCTGCCGGTGCCGACATCTGCGCTTTTCTTGCTGCGGATGAGGTTCTGAAAGCTGGTGAACGAAAGATAATTCCTACGGGACTGCGCTTTGCCATTCCTCAGGGATATGAGATTCAGGTGCGCCCGCGCTCTGGTCTTGCGGCAAAAAACGGCATCACCGTGCTGAATACTCCGGGAACGATTGACTCGGATTACCGTGGCGAGCTGAAAGTTATTTTAATCAACACTTCGTCCGAGGATTTTGTGATTCATGACGGTGACAGAATCGCACAGATAGTCGTCGCTCCTGTCACGGTCGGCGTGTTCCAGACTGTCGATGTCCTTGACGAGACTGAGCGCGGAAGCGGCGGATTCGGATCAACTGGCGGAACAGGCAGATAATTTGCAAAATATCCTGCACAGAATCTTGGAGATAAAGCAAATCCTCACCTCAAGGCTGAAGGCATCAAAGCTGAATACGTTTTACAGGCTTTGCCGTGCGTTTTGGCTCAGGTATTTTCATATCTGGAAGATAAGCGACATCAGAAAAAATCTTGTTTTTACTCTCTGCTTTATCTGGCGGAAGTGGGAGGCGTTCAACTTCCTCAATTTCGCAAGCCGCCGGCTTTCTTGGGTTTTATTCAGGCTTGGTTTTAAAAGGCAGGGCGCTTATTTTAAGACGGCGATGGTCGAAAGAAACGGCTTGAACCGATACGTGCTTGTCAGATATCTCATAAAAGAGCTTTTTTTATATTTCGCAATCTCCTTTCTCTTCTTCTTCATGATGTTCTTCGTAAATCAGATTCTTCTCGTGGCGGAAAACATCCTCAAAAAGCGTGTTCCGGTCGGGGATGTTTTGCGTCTCATCGAATATTCTCTGCCGATGATAATTGCCCAGTCTGCGCCATTTGCGACGCTCGTTGGATTTTTAATGTGCCTAGGACGACTTGCATCCGACAATGAGATTCTTATTTTCAGGGCTTCGGGACAGGGGTATACGCTCATTCTGGTTCCGGTTCTTTTGCTGGGCCTTGCAATTTCCGTCGCATCTTTTTTCGTGAATGACTATCTTCTTCCGTTGGGAACTATAAATTACAACAAACTTTACCGATCAATCCTCACGTCAAATCCTGCGGTGGAGCTGGAGTCGAATTCAATAAAGCGGACGAACGACAAAACCCTTGTGATCGGAAATGTATCCGGCGAGAACGTGAGCGACATGGTGTTTTTTGATGTTGACAATGACGGGAACAGCAGAATTATCGTCGCGGACAAATCAGTGGTCAGAAAATCATCGGAAAGTGGCGTCCTTATGAACCTTGAGATGAATGATGCCGCCGTACTGATTTTTAAAAGCAATCAGAAAAACGATTATGACGTGATGGTGTCGGACAAAATGGAGCTGAACATATTTGAATCAACTTTCATACCGAAATCTGCCGGGGTAAGCCCTAGGGAGATGACATCCTACGACCTCATGAAGCAGATCAAGGCGATGGAAAATGTCGAGGATATAACTGCGCGAATCAAGAATCAGTACAGGCTTGAGCTTTCGAAAAAGTTCTCCCTGCCGTTCGGCTCGCTGTTCTTTGCGCTCCTTGCTCTCCCCCTTGCGTTGATTTTTGGAAAGCACAATGGTCAGACAAT
>CAMVSS010000245.1 GCA_947170195.1 uncultured Treponema sp.
TGCTCTTCTCAAGCACGCGGAGCGGACGGAGCATGCGGTATACGGATATTGATGACGTACAAATCAGTATGAAACAGATGATCAGTCCGACGATTCCCATTCTGATTGCGAGCAAATACGAAGTCGCATAAACCTGTGATTGCGGAACGACCATTCCGATCGACCACGAAGTTCCCTTTACAGGAGAATACACAACGAGATTCTTTGTTCCCTCCGAGCCGACCCATTCGGTATCGCTTTCTCCGCCGACCATGCGTCCTGCGACCTGTGAAAGACCCTCAGAATCCGAAGTCCTCAAAAGATTCCGTTTCATGACATATGAGCTTTCCGGATGCGCCATAACGGTGCCGTCTCCACCCAGAAGGAACGCATATCCGTTATCACCGATTTTTATCAGATCAATAGCCTTGGCAAGAGTGTCATGAGCAACAGATGCCGCAAAAAATCCGATCGTCTTTTTGTTCTTGCTTATGGACTTGCAGCAATAGTATGCCGCATCCTCCACACTGGTTCCGATAGGATTGCTTATATACTGAGAAAGTCCGTCTTCCTTCATCTTTCGGTAGAATTCAGTGTTTGAGACATCCTCAACCCTGCCGTCGTCATAATAGCCCAGACCTGTCTCATAATCACAGTAAAGGATATCCCTGAAATCATTGCTACGAACCTTCTTGTGGGTGAGCATCCAGTCAATGATATCCTCCGTGGACGTTCCATGAACAACGCCGTCGCTCGTCGTATAGATTCTGAGCTGCTGGGTGAATTTCGAGTTTCTGTACGAAAGTCCCTGAACGTGAGCATCTATCAGCTCCGAAGTCGACGTACGGTACATTCTCTCGATGACATTTTTAACTACAAAAACAGTGATTAGTTCCAGGGCCGCAATCAATACAAGAATCTCAACACCAAGCCTAAGCCCGAACACCAGCGACAGATTTTTCTTCTTCATGTCTGTCCTCTCAAAAAAAAATGAACATCTCTCCATGCACAATCTTTTTGCTTACATATGTATTGCATACTTTTCAATTGTTTTCAACGGTTTTCAAATATTTTCTGCCATAAAATAACAATTTTTTCATAAAAAATATGGAATCTGACCATATTTTGCGCTAAAATAATGCATATTTTGATGTCATTTTTACTAAACAGACGTGATGCACTTTCGGACATAAAAAAAAGAGGAAGCGGGCTTTTTAGTTCTCACTTCCTCTTTTCCGTATTTTTTCAGATTTCAGATATTTTCTACGCCTCGATTCCGCCCTGGCTGAGCTGCAAATACATCTGGTCAGCCAAGCCGAAGCCCGCGTTCTTTGTCATCATCGTGGCATACTCGTCATAGAGCATATCCTCGTACATGTTCTTTGCATAGTCGTTCGAAGAATCTGCCTTCATGACAGTCTTTCGCATTGAAGAAAGCATCATCTTAACAACATAAGATTCCATCTCAAGTGATTTTTCGTAAAGTTTCGAAGTACGGTCGATGTTTCTCTGCTGCACATGAGGATTCGCCTGATTTGCGGCAGCCCCTCGCGGAGCTGATGTCCGGTCGCTATCAGATGTGAAAGTTCCGCTGAAGCCCGATGTGTAGTCTCCTGTCAGTCGGCCGTCATAAGAAGTCTGTGAGGAGGAGAGATTTTTTCCGACACCTTCGTTTTTTGCAAGGGATTTTGCTTCGCTCACAAGGGCGTCGAATTTTCCTTTGTCAGAAGAAATTTTCGCGCTCAGAGAAGCTCCTTCACCTTTTGTAATTGCAGAAATACCGCCGATTGTCATATAAATCCCCTGTTTTAAGAATTTCTCACGGATGGACAGATTTCACAGAGATGTTTTTAGTCATTTTCTCCGTGTTCCCTTTGGCCCCGCGAGGAATTTAGAATTATCGTTTCAAGTTGACTGCTGTTGAGAGCATTGAATCAGTTGTCTGGATAGCCTTTGAGTTGAACTCGTAGGCTCTTTGGGCAACGATCATCTGAACCATCTCGTTAACGACCGATACATTGGACATCTCGACGAACTTGTGTTTCGTAACGCCGAATCCCTCGAATCCAGGACGGCCTGCAATAGCCTCGCCCGATGCGTTCGTAACTTTATAAAGATTGTCGCCAGCACCCTCAAGGCCCGCATTGTTCGGGAAGCGGTAAAGCTCGAGCTGAGCGACGTCGATCGGATCATCCTGACCGAAGATTTTTACAGAGACGCGTCCCGTATCGTCAATGGTCAGTGTGTGGATGTCATATCCTTCCGGCATTATGACCTCAGGCATTACGCGCAAACCGTTAGAGTTTACGAGCTGGCCGTTCATATCAATCTTGAAAGAACCGTCGCGTGTGTATGCGTAGCTTCCGTCGTACTGCATTACGCGGAAAAATCCGTCGCCAACAACCGCGACATCGGTGTCAACGCCAGTATTCTGGAGGGAACCCTGGGTAAAGATTCTCTGGGTCGCAGCTACTTTTGTACCCGCACCCTGCTGGATTCCTACAGGAGTAACCGTATCCTCTGTGGCAGGTGTTCCGGCAAGTTTCACGTTCTGATACATCAAATCCTCAAATTCGACGCGCTGCTGCTTGAATCCTGTCGTATTGACGTTTGAAAGATTGTTCGAGATTGCGTCAAGATTTGACTGCTGTCCGTTCATTCCTGTCGCTGCTGTCCAAAGACTACGTACCATATTTTACTCCTAAAAACACCGCGCTGGCGGCATTGCCAAGCCTTTATTCTTTAGTTTATTATCGGTTTTTGAAAATTAAAATTAACCTCTGATCGAGCTAATATCCGTTTATTTATCGGCTGAGCGCAACCTTGTTCCAGAGAGTGCTCATCATGCTGTCCTCGCTCTGGATTGTCTTCTGGCTTGCCT
>CAMVSS010000246.1 GCA_947170195.1 uncultured Treponema sp.
GAGGATTCAAAAGTATTCGGTGTAAAGGTTGAATTCTTCCGCCGTGGAGTTAATTCATTCTATATCCGCTCAGCACGACCTGTTCCGATCGAGGGTGTTACAAAAACAATCTCTCTCTGGGTTGCTGGACGTAACATGGATCACGAGATGTATGTCCTCGTTCAGGACTACAACGGAAATAACTTCGAGCTTTTCCTTGGCTCACTTGGATTCAGCGGATGGAAAAAACTTTCTGTAGCTGTTCCTCCGACTCCGGATGGAGAGCACGGAATCATTCAGTCATCTGCTTATAACGGTGTAAAACCAGGACTTAGAATTGTTGGTTTCAGAATTGACTGTAACCCAGTTCTTGCTCGCGGTACTTACTACATCTATATCGATGATCTTCGAGCTGTTACAGATCTTTATGATCTCGAGAACCGCGATGAAGACGATATGAATGATGACTGGTAGTCTTTGATTACCGCTCAAAAACCTCTGGCAGAAGTCAGAGGTTTTTTTTTGCCCGGACGGCTTTCAGGAGGCTTTGTTCCAAGTCTGCTTGTAAGTTAGATTTTTTAAATGTAGAATATAAGAATGAATCTGAATGACTTTAGGTTGAACGCATATAAACATGCTGCAGAATCAAAAAACGCGGAAAAATCAGCCGCAAAAAATATATCTGAAAATCAATTGGATAACGGCGGAATAAAATCTTTTTTTTCTGAATCTTCCAACCCTTTGAAAAAAACTTTGGCGGAAACTGCCCATTATGAGGGAAATTACCAGGCGCAGGTTGCTGCAAAGGCATTGACGTCTGGCGGACTCATAAAAGTTCCTGAGCAGCCGAAAGATGCGGACGGCCGCGAGAACGTTTATCGTCGTGTCGCAAAATTTCTTCTTTTAATCGGAGTTGACGAAGCTGCAAAGATAATTCCTCATTTGACTGACGAGCAGACCGAAAAAATTATTCCTGAGATAGCTTCCATTCGCTATGTCGATCCGGAAGAAGCAAAAGTCATCCTCGAGGAATTCAAATCTCTCGTGGCAAAATCACGGGAAGAGGGCGGAGTTGATACGGCGCGGGCTATTCTGGAGAAAGCTTTCGGGCATGAACGGGCACAGGAAATGCTTGATAAAACCGTTCCCCTCAATGGTGGAAAACCTTTCGAGTATCTTGCTGAGGCGGATTCGGACAGAATCTCGCTTTTGCTGAAAGAGGAGTCAAATCCTGTAAGGGCGCTCGTTTTGTCTCATTTGAAGCCGAAGGTTGCCGCGGAGTTTATAAATGCACTTCCTCCTGATGAGAAAAAGGATATAATAATCCGCCTTGCAAAGCTTAAGGAAGTTTCCCCGGAGATTATAAAGCGAGTTGATCAGGCAATGCAGGAAAAAATGAACCTGATAGCGGCTTCAAAGGCAGATGCGATCGACGGACGTTCAACGCTTGCCCAGATTTTGAAGAAAATGTCGCCGGACGCTGAGCAGGAAATCTTGAATTCCCTCTCCGACAGCGATCCTGATCTCGGTTCGGATCTTCGGGAGAGATTGTTCACGGTTGATGATATACTCAATGCTGATGATAAATTCGTTCAGGAATATCTGCGAAAAATGGACGAAGAGGGCATTGCATATCTTATTGCGCTTAAGGGAAATGAGTTCAGAACAAAAATTCTGTCCAATGTTTCTGAAAACAGGCGAAAATCAATTCTCGAGACAGAGGATTTCTTAAAGCCTATGAGAAAATCTGATTGTGAAAAAGCGACGTCAAAATTCTTCTCGGATTTGAGACGGGCGTATGAGGACGGAAAACTGATAATACACGGAAGGGATGATGAGATTTATGTCTGATATGCTGAAAAAGGGTGACCTTTATAAAAATTTTGAGGTTCTTGATGTCTTTGAGGTGCCTGAGTTCCATTCCAAGGCTTTTTATTTGAGACATCAAAAGACTGGCCTTGAGATTTTTCACATGCTGAACGATGATACGGAAAATCTTTTCAGCTTTTGTTTTAGAACCGTAAATGACACTTCGAATGGTGCCGCTCACATACTTGAGCATTCTGTTTTGTGCGGATCTGAAAAATTCCCGCTCAAGGATCCTTTCGTTGCTTTGTCAAACCAGAGCGTAAAGACCTATCTGAACGCGATGACATATCCTGACAAGACTTGTTTTCCGGGAAGTTCGACTTCAAAGGCTGACTATTTTAACCTGATGGATGTTTACGGCGACGCTGTGTTTTTTCCGCGGCTCAAAAAAGAAATTTTCATGCAGGAAGCTCATCGGCTTGAGTTGGATGAGAATGGCGAGGTTTCGATTCAGGGTGTCGTCTATAACGAGATGAAGGGAAATTATTCTTCGTTCGATTCTGTTGCCTATGATGCAATCGCCAGAAGTTTGTTCAAGAAGAGCATTTATGAAAAAGACTCTGGTGGCGATCCGCTCGAAATTCCTTCCCTGACATATGAGGATTTTATCAGTTTCTATAAAAAATGGTACAGGCCGGATAACTGCCTTTTGTTCCTGTACGGAAATGTTGACACACGGGAGCAGATTGATTTCCTGCAAGAAAAACTTTTGACCCGGCTGGAAAACAAGTTCCCGAACAGCGATGTTTCTGAGCTTGCTAGGAAAAGAAATCAGCAGGAAGTTGTGTCTTATCTTGAGCCTGACAATTTAAAATCTCCACAGGATTTTTATTACGACGGCCCGAGCGGCGACGGCGAGGATGGAAATACAGTTCTCGTGAGCTGGTCGCTTGGAAAAACTTGCTGCACGGCTGAAAAAGTCGAGAATCTGATCCTTTACGGAATCCTTGCAAATCATGACGGAACTCTGCTCAACAAGGCCCTGCTCGACAGCAAACTTG
>CAMVSS010000247.1 GCA_947170195.1 uncultured Treponema sp.
GACCTCCATTAATATGAAGGAATTCTGTATTCACGCCCTTTTCTTTCAAAAGTCTCTCTATCTCAAGCCCCGTAAAACCTGCGGTAAAACCAAGGGCCTTGTTCTCGACACCAAGGTTCTGGAGCACGATTGAGACATTGATTCCTTTTCCGCCGGCGTAAATATGCTCGCCCTTTGTTCGGTTCACTTCGCCGCTCTTAAAATGCTCGACATCCACGATATAATCCAACGAAGGATTTACGGTTAATGTATAAATCACTGCTCTTTTACCTCCACAATATTGCTATATGAACGATATGTGCTCAGCTCGTTTCCGAGTTCCGTAGTAATTACCGTCGCATCAGAAAATTCAGCAAAATTTACGCAGGAAATCTGAGAGAACTTGCTTGCATCGCCAAGAATGTATTTTTCCCTGGTGCGACTCATCGACATCTGTTTGATCAAGGCTTCTTTTACGTCCGGGGTGCTGAATCCGCTCGAATGGCTGATTCCGTTTGTGCCCCAGAAGCCTTTCGTAAAGTGATATTTGAAAAGCATGAGGACAGCCTCTTCGCCGACCACAGCTTCCGTCGGGAATTTTACTTCGCCGCCGAGGATGTAAGTGACGAAGCCCGCCTCTGAAAGCTTCCTCGCGTGTGAAAATCCGTTCGTTACAAAAGTAGCTTTTTTAGCCGTGATGAACGGAATCATAAATTCCGTTGTGGTTCCGGCGTCGATGTAAACAAAGTCGTCGTCATTGATGAGAGATGCCGCATATCTGGCAATTGAGATTTTTGCCTCGCGGTTCAGCTCCATTCGGATTTTGACGGTTTCGTCTTTTCCCGAGAAAATCTGATTTTTTGCGACGGCACCACCATAAACCTTTTCGAGCAGACCTTTTTCGTCAAGCTCGCCCAAGTCACGACGAATCGTAGACTCAGAGGCATCAAGAGCCTTCATGAGCATTTGAATCGACATGCTCTTGTTTTCATTTACGAGACTGACAATTTTTCCCTGACGTTCTTCCGATAGCATGATTAGAGTCTAATCGCCGATTCCGTCAAAGTCAATCAAATTCTTTCACAAATTCTCATTTTTTCATTAAAAAATCCGTATTTTTGAAGCTTTTCTGTCAAAGTCGGTCATTTTTCATTTGACAATCAGCAAAATACGGCATTATTATGAAGTCATGAAAAGATACAACGGAAAATCAATCTATAAGGGCATTGCCATCGGGAAAATCAAAATTTTCGAGAAAGTCTGCTACGACACATCTCTGCGTGCCGTTAAAGATGCAGAAGCCGAGATCGAACGCTACAACAAGGCGCGGGACATTGCGGTTCTCCAGCTCCAGAGAATTTTTAAGAAAGCCGTGGAAGAAGTCGGCGAGGAAGCCGCAGCAATTTTTGATGTTCAGTCCATGCTTGCCGGAGATGATGATTTTACCGACAGCGTTTATGGTATCATCCGCGACGAAAATGCAAACGCGGAATACGCGGTCTTCCAGAGCGGAGAATCAATCAGCCAGATTTTTGCGCAGATGGATGACGAATATATGAAAGCACGCTCCGCCGACATAAAAGATGTCGCCCACAGAATTATCACTGTTTTGTGCAACGGATGTAAGGACGAGGATGATTCTGAAATCGAGGCGAACGAGCAGCAGATCCTTTGCGCCGACGACCTAACTCCAGCAGAAACGGTCGCGCTGGACAAGTCAAAGGTGCTCGCGTTCGTCACAAAATACGGCTCTTCCCAGTCGCACACGGCAATCCTTGCACGCACCATGAACATTCCGGCTCTTGCAGGCGTTATCCTTGCCCCGGAATGGGACGGAAAGCTCGCCGTTGTTGACGGTTTTTCGGGCGAGCTTATCATTGAGCCAGACGAAGAAACCCTCGTACAAAAGCAGGCTCTCCAGAAGAAAAGCATGGCGAAACTGGAGCTTTTGCAGCAACTCAAAGGAAAGGAATCCGTCACAAAATCAGGCAGAAAAATCAATGTGTACGCAAATATCGGTTCTGTCGCCGACGCAGACCTTGCCATCGAAAACGATGCCGAGGGAATCGGTCTGTTCCGAAGCGAATTTTTGTATCTCGGCCGGCACACATACCCGACCGAAGAAGAGCAGTTCGTAGCTTACAAGAACGTCGCGCGAAAAATGAAAGGCAAAAAGGTGATAATCCGCACGCTCGACATCGGTGCCGACAAGCAGGCTGATTATTTCAATCTCGACAAAGAAGAAAACCCAGCGATGGGATTCCGCGCAATCCGAATCTGCCTCGACAAGCCCGACCTGTTCAAAACCCAGCTCCGGGCGATTTACCGCGCATCTGCATTCGGAAACCTTGCGATCATGTACCCGATGATTATTTCGGTTGACGAGGTTCGGAAAATCAAAAAAATCTCCGCCGATGTCTGCTATTCTTTGAACAAGGAAAACATTCCGTACGGAAATGTCGAGCAGGGAATAATGATCGAAACGCCTGCCGCCGTACTTATGAGCGAAGAGCTTGCACAGGAAGTCGACTTTTTCTCGATCGGAACGAACGACCTCACCCAGTACACTCTCGCGATCGACCGCCAGAACGCAAAGCTTGAGAATTTCTATGACCCGCACCATCCTGCCGTCCTCAAGGAAATCCAGATGACAATCGAAAACGGCCACAAGCACGGCTGCTGGGTAGGAATCTGCGGTGAGCTTGGCGGAGATCTGGAACTTACCGAAAAATTCGTGGAGATGGGAATCGACGAGCTTTCGGTCTCCCCGTCAAGGATTCTTGGAATAAGGGACAAAATCCGCTCGATTTAAAAGATGCAGAAGGG
>CAMVSS010000248.1 GCA_947170195.1 uncultured Treponema sp.
GAATGTCGAAAGCGAGTTGTCGATTGACTGGTCGTCACCGATGTCGGCAAAAATCGCGTTGAAGACGGGAAGCTTTGTTCCGTCTGCTGCTGGAATCGGAAATCCCGACTGGTTGAGCATCGAAAGAAGCGCGAATGTCTTTAATGTGACGGTCTTTCCGCCTGTGTTCGGTCCCGTGATGATCAGGATGTTTTTCCCCGGAAGCCATTTGATGTCAATCGGAACGGCTTTTTCTCCAAGAAGCGGATGCCGTGCCTGAATCAAAAGCGGCGGTTCATCTTCGGTCTGTGCGCAGTTCTGTGCGTAGTTGCAGAGGTTTTCCGCCCCCCAGCGTGCAGAAGCGTAAGTCACATCGAAAAGGGTCATCGTTTTGAGCGCGCCCTTCAAATCGTCGTAAAGCGGATGCAGGAGAAGCGTAGTCTCCTTGAAGATTTTTCGGGTTTCCTGCGCGAGGCGTGCTTCTTCCTGCAAAAGTTCGTTGTTTTTGCGCACGACTTCTTCAGGCTCGATAAAAAGGGTCTGGCCCGAAGAAGAAACCTCGTGCACGATTCCTGAAATCTTGTTGCGCTGGCTTGCCTTCACCGCAAGAACCTGCCTGTCCGCGCGGAAAGCAGGCACATTGCTTTCGAGAACCGAGTTGAGGCTTGTGTCGCTCGTGTATTTTTTAAGCGCCGCCTTGATTTCGCCGTTTATCTGCGCGATTTTTGATTTGATTTCCCTGAGGGCGGGCAAATCCTTTAAATTGCCGTCTTTGTCGATAATCCGCGATACAATGTTGATAGTCTGCTCGATTGCCGAGTAGGGGAGCGTTCCCGACGTGTCCAGAAGATTTTTGAGGGAAAGCTCCGCCGCCGCGGTTTTTACCGAAGAATAGAGGTTGCTAGCCGACGAAGCAAACAGATACAGCGAATAAAGCTGCTCTTGCTCAAGAGTCGTTCCTTCAGCCTGCAAAAGTTTGATGAAAGATGCTATTTCGTTCCATGAGCCGAGCCGAATCGGATTTTTAGAGCATATTGCCCTCTGCCACTGTGAAGAGAGCGTTTTGAGGTGATTGATTTCATCAATCTGTTCCTGCGTGAATGGCTCCCGCTTTAAAAGAGAGCGTTTTCCTTCCTCGCTCACGCAAAAATCAGCGATAGCGTCACGGATTCTGTAATAGTCTAATTGTTCAAGTGTTTTTTTGTGCATGTTCTAATTAACCAAAGAGTTTTATCGCAAATCTAAAACGAATTCAATCTTATAATTAAAGCTTTTTATGAAATCGATGAAATCGGCGACTTTTTTGCTTTTGTAATTTGCAGGGAGCGGAAGAAATGTGACCCGCTCTCTCTTGTTCTCTCTGTCCCAATGTGAAATTGTCCAGCGGTAACTACCGCCCCCTTTGCCGCCGCTTATCCATTCCCTTTGGATTTGAAGAATGTCCTCAATTCTGATTTTTTCTCGCTTGAAAAAAGTCCATGAGACGACGAATTCTGAATCATAGGATGTGTGCATTGTAACAAAGTGGAACGCGAGCGAAAACAGAAAAACTGCGAAAAGAAGAGGCTTTGCATCAATTCCATTTTTATCGAACAAAGCAAAATAGAGTGCGCTACCCGACATTATTCCCAAAAAAAGCCCAAATAGAACATTCCTATGAGGAAAGATTCGTTTCATTTAGTCTTCCCAATTTCCTGTTCTGATTTCTTCCGATATCCTTTTCCAGCTTTCGAAGCGTTCTTCGCTGATGTTTCCTGAATAAACGGCCTCGAGAATTTTGCAGCCCGGTTCGCTTTCGTGACGGCAGCTTGCCCCGAATTTGCATTTGCCGACCAGCGGACGCATTTCGCGGAAGTAAAGGGCTAGATCATTTGCGGCTATGTCGTGCAGGACGAATCTTCGCACTCCAGGTGTGTCGATTATAGATGCGTAGACGTTTTTGACGCCTCCGACTATGGATTCATTGAGATGGATGTGCATGAGAGAGCCTTTCGTTGTCGTGTGGCAGCCTTTTCCGTATTTTTGGCTGAGACTTCCTGTTTTCAGCACGCACGAGTTGTCAAGGACGTTTACGATAGATGATTTTCCGATGCCCGACTGTCCGACGAGCGCGCTGAGTTTTCCAGTTATGAGATCCGCGAGCTCCGTCAGTCCCTCTCCGGTTTTTGCTGATATCCTCAGAACCTTGTAGCCAAGCTCTTCCCAGATGGAAAGCCTGTTCTGAAAGTCAGGATCCTGGGCTTCCGGCAGATCGTATTTGTTTACAAGAATAACAGGCGTCAGATTTTCATATTCGGCCTGCGCCAGCTCCCTGTCTATAAAACGCGGACGAAAATCCGGTTCTGCAGGGGTTGTTACCAGAATGATGTAGTCTATGTTTGCCGCAAGAAGCTGCGGACATCTTCCTTTGACGTTCCAGCGGACAAATGCATTTTTTCTTTCGATGAGCGAGCAAATTTGTCCTTTGCCGGCATCGTTTTCATTGATTTCCACCTGAACCCTGTCACCCGGGGCAAGCGGATTGTAATATTTTGTATCAACCTTCAGACGTTTGCTTTTGAAGGTGCAGGAACGCATAATCCGGTTCCCGTCGGGATCTGTATCGTCGCATTCGACTTCGAAAATGTTGTTTGAACCATTTAAAACGGTGCCTTGTAATAATGCCATATCAATTATTTTAAGGGGAAAAAATGAGATTTTCAAGGGGAATAAAAAAAAGACTTCAGCGAATGTTGCCGAAGTCTTGAAATAGCCACTACGGGAGTCGAACCCGTCTCTCCGCCTTGAGAGGGCGGCGAACTAAA
>CAMVSS010000249.1 GCA_947170195.1 uncultured Treponema sp.
AATGCACAAGCTCGTTCTTCCGGTCAAATCAGTCGGTGTTCAGGGTGATTTCCGCACATACCGCTTCCCGGCAGTTCTTCGATTCACAAAGGACGAAGAAAACGGCTTCTGCCACTTCCCTAAGCACTGGAAGAAAATCGAAGACGAATCAAGCAACATCACAAACTCTGCAAAACTCTTGAACCGCTGCGTAATCGCTTTGTGGCAGAATCCAAAAATCAAAGACGAGGACATGAAGCTTCAGGAAGGTTACTGCGACCGCCGCCGCCTCGATCAGCTCCGCGAAGTTGACGACATCGTTCTCCGAAACCTTCACGAAAGCGGCTGGTACAATAAAATCTTCCAGCACCTCACGATTGATTTGCCGTACGCTTCTGCACCGGAGCGAGCAAGTTTTGTTCTGCGCCCTGTCTGCTCGGAAGACGTAATGACTGCACGATTCGCTCAGCTCGACCGCGATTTATTGAACAAAATCGTATCAGAGATTGCAAAGCTCGACTTCGTTGACGCGCTTTATTTCGACGCAACAAACAAACCGCCGGCAACATTCGGCTGGGAATAATGCGAACCAGAAATACATCCTTGTATTTCTGGATTCTAACGAGAATTTCTTACAGAAATTCTCTCTTTGCTTTTTCGCAACATCCTGTTGCGGGGTTGCTACATGCTTCCTACGAGAATTTTCTTTCGGAAATTCTCTTTGCTTTGGTCCCGGATCCTTGCGGGACTTTTTTTATGGGCGGCACAGCTTTTCAACTTTTTTATAGCTTATTTTCTCAAGTAGTAGTAAAATAGTTCAAAGCGATTTTTTTGTCCCTGAAAACAAAAATACACAGGGAGGGCAAAAAGATTTTCGGAGATTTTTTATGGCATCAGAAAATGACAAATCAATTTCAGGAAGAAAAATTTTTTTCGTAAATCCAAGCAATACGGTACAGCGTACGGTCATAGAACATCTGCGAACGATGGAATATGAGACATATATCATCACTGACTACCGCATGGCAAAGAATGCGCTTCTCGTAAACAAGGACAGCATCTGCTATTTTTGCATCGACGACATGCTTTCCCGCGAGGCATGGCACATACTCATAAAAGGGATTACTCAAAACACGGAAAGTTTCATCGGAATAGAAGTTGGAATCATATCTGATTCGATCCCAGAAAACAAAAAAGAAGAATTTTTAAGAGATATCAACGTTACAGCAGGATTTTTTACAACGATGTCTTCGGATACACTTCTCCGCGAGATCGTAAAATCTCTGGATAAGCTCGAAGCACGCGGTATGCGAAAACATATTCGTCTAAACTGCATGAACGACGACCATGCGGAGCTTTTTTGGATTACAAAAGACAAAAAAATGTTCCGACTTAAGATTCTTGATGTCTCAAAGGCAGGAATCGCCGCAAAGATTCCGGCATCACAGGCAAATGCGGTCGCAGTAAACCAGCTCGTTTCCGATGCGCAAGTTCTTCTAACCGCCGGAGCGACTCCGATCTCCATGTCGCTCAAAATTTCAGCCGTAAAAGCCGCGACGGATTTTCTCCTCGTCGTTCTGATGGTTACTATCGACACCCCGAAAGACTCTTTGGACAGGATTCAGGAGCATATCACGCACACTCTTCAGCAGGATTTCTTATACGAAATGCGCGGATATGCTTTGGACAAGTTCAATTATGAGCTTGCTGCGCGCGAATCGAACTCATCAGCAGCTCAAAAATAAACCGTTGGATTCTGGTCTAAGCCAGTTCAGCCCAAGCTAGAATCCGAACGAGTGCAGATTTTCGTCGCTAGAAACGACAACCCAAGAAACTTTATCTTCCTCAAATGACTTTCTGATGTATTTGTTGTATGCATCGATGACTTGTTTTGCCGTCACAGCCTGAACTTTTTGAGGTCTGGTAAGATATGCGCTCGGCGAGGCAGAATATTCAATTCCGTAAACCATATTCTCGGCGATTCCCCAAGCATCAGTTGAGTTTTGAAAAATCTTCGTAATATATTTGTTTTTGTACTGCTCGATTGATTCCTTGACTTCTTCCTCATCGAACGACAGAACGGTCTTTTTTACGATTCCTTTGAGATTTTTGGACGTATTTGCCTTGTACAGGGAAACCGCACCCATGAATTTTTTACCGCCGATGATTCCCGTGCCTGCGGAATAAAGCGCGCCTTCTTTTTCACGAACCTTGTCGAACATCATGTCATCAAGGATCATCGTCGAAATTGCGAACGGAATATAGTCCGAATCATTGCGATCAGGGCAGTCAAAAACTCCGGTGATGTAGCCAGATTCCCCGGCCTGAGCATTTGAAGCAAAAACAGTCTTTGTGGCAAATGCATAGTCAGGGATTGAAGGTCTGGTCAGTTTCGCCTTTGGTAAAACGTTGAAATAGGAATCGAGTTTTCCGAGCACTTCCTTCATTTTTTCAGGGTTAAGATCCGCAACCACAACGAATTTTACTCTGGAAGCATTCAGCAACAATTTGTGCTGATTTTTTACGCTTTCCAATGTGATTTTTGAGAGGCTATCTTCCCTCGCCGATGCCGAAACCAGATAAGGATGGTTTTCGAACACAAGTTTTGAAAGTTCTATTCCCAAAAGTCCCGACGGATCAGCCTTTGTCTGAGAGACGGAATCTTCAGCTTCGGAATACAGCTGGTTGAAAACTTCATTGTCAAACAGAGGATGCAATATTACGTCAGCAAAAACATCCGTAACTTCATTGAAATCGCGGAAAATGCAGGTGAAGCCAACAGACGAAAAATCCTTAGCGTTCG
>CAMVSS010000250.1 GCA_947170195.1 uncultured Treponema sp.
GAAAATTCTCGTACGAAGAAAAATTACAAGGATGTAATTTTTCTTCGAGCGTTCCAGTGCTCGATGCGGGCAAGCCAAGTCAATTTTTCCCTCCCCCGCAACACGTTTAAAATCATAGATATATAACGAACGACAAAAAGAACCGTTTTTGTCCCTTATCTCAAACCTTTCAATGAAATTACTGCGGAATTTTACAAAAAAGATTATAAAAATTCTAATATCTGCGCGATAATATTAAAGAAGCTAACTTTTAATATAAGGCAAAATTTGTTTTGCAAGCATCGGAGGAATATGAAATCAGCAACTGTAAAAAAAGGAAAACTCTTTTTATTCATAACTGGTCTGATCGCATCGATGATGATTATTCTTAATGTCGCGCAAGCAATCATCATCGCAGAGCTTACAAAAAAGAATGTAAGGGAAGATTCTATTGCCCAGCAAAATCTTCTTTCGGACGTTTACTCTAGACTCATATCACAGATATGCGCAGAAGACTTCGCGTATCTTGATTTTTATACAAACAGCGATGTGATCGAGACGGGCGACACCGAAGAAATCGTTCGCTGGCTCAAAACCACCACGGATTCCCGTGCAAAAGTTTTTGATTATGTTGCATGGGTTGAACCAAACGGAGTTTTCTATTCTGACATCGGAAGCATTACGCAGGTACGTGAGCGCGATTATTTTCAGGGCATAATGCAGGATGGCAAAGATTATTTTATAGACAATCCTGTAACCTCAAAAACAACCGGCAAGACCGTCGTGCATATCTGCAAAGCCGTAAAGAGAAACGGACGTGCAATCGGATTTTTCTGCGGAGTCGCACAGATTGAAAACCTCACTTACTTCCTGTCAGACATAAAACTTTCAGGAGAGGGAACCGCAAACTTAATTTCCTCTACAGGACAGGTTTTCGTATCAACTTCCTCAGAAACAGCCATGAACGTGTTGATCGACGCACTTCCAGCAGAAAAAGAACAGATGCTTGCAAACGCATCTTCAAATCAGGCAGGCTCTTTCTGGGCACAGGATTCAGACGGCACAAAAAGGCTTTTCATTTACGCCCCTATTGAGTCAACTCCGTGGCTTCTTCTCATCACCATGTCCCAAAAGGAAATCGAGGCGGTCGGATTTAAAGTCAGAAATATGATGGCGATCGGAACTTTCATTCTCTGCATCCTCGTCAGTTTGGTCCTGACCTTTGTCCTGATGCTTTCTCTGAAACCGCTTAAGGTGGTCGAATCAACGATAACGGACATAGCTTCCGGGGATGCCGACCTCACGAAACGCGTGAACCTCCATTCAAACAATGAGATCGGGCGTGTCGTAGACGGATTCAACAAGTTCGCAGAAAAACTTCAGCTGATCATAAGCTCCATGAAAACATCAAAGGAGCAGCTTTTGAACGCAGGACAGCTCCTCCATGACTCAACGGAGGACACGACTTCGGCAATCTCGCAAATCATCGACAACATAACGACGATGGACAAGAATATTTCTCATCAGACTGAATCAGTGCATTCGACAGCTGGCGCGGTAAACGAAATCGCATCGAATATCGAATCTCTAAACAGGATGATCGAATCTCAAAGCGCTTCCGTAACGCAGGCGAGTGCTGCCGTAGAGCAGATGATAGGAAACATAACTTCCGTAAACAACTCAATTCAGAAGATGGCAGAAGCTTTCACGGAGCTTGAGAAAAAGGCTATCATCGGTGTGCAGAAGCAAAATGACGTATCAGCAAAAATCGCCGAGATTGAAAGCGAAAGCCAATCGCTGCAGGAAGCAAACACCGTCATTTCCGGAATTGCAGAGCAGACGAACCTCCTTGCCATGAACGCGGCGATCGAAGCAGCTCATGCGGGAGAAGCAGGAAAAGGCTTCTCGGTAGTTGCGGACGAAATCAGAAAACTCTCGGAAGATTCCGGTTCCCAGTCGCAGACGATCGGACAGCAGCTTGCCCGAATCACCAGCTCAATAGAAGAAATCGTAGCCGCATCACAGATCGCACAGGACTCTTTCAACGAGGTATCGGCAGGAATCAACTCAACGACAAACCTCGTCAAAGAAATCACAAACGCAATGCTTGAGCAAAATGAAGGCTCAAAGCAGATTTCTCAGGCGCTCAACAGCATGAACGACACTTCAAATGAAGTAAAAACCGCTTCGTTCGAGATGGCGGAAGGAAACAAAGCTATCCTTGACGAAATAAAGGTTCTTCAGGAAGCAACTTTCAGCATCAAAGACGGCATGGACGAAATGTCAGCCGGAGCACGAAAAATAAGCGAAACCGGAGCCGCACTGGCAGAAATCTCCAAGCAGATGGACAGCTCGATCGTTGGCATCGGTGAGCAAGTCGATCAGTTCAAAGTTTAGGAAAGCCTGCACAGCACCTAAAGCGATAAACAAGCAGTTCCTTAAAAATCCCGCAGGGCATCAAGCGTATTTTGAAGTTCACTTCATTAAGCGTATTTCTGAAGCGCACTTCACGCCTGCGGGATTTTTTATTTTCAGAACAGAAAACCTGTATTATCGTGAATTTTTTCACGATAAAGCGCGCAAATTTCATCAATTTTTTCCCTTTCATTGACCCGTTTTTTGAAAAAGACTACAATTTATGTAATACACCGTGAAAAAATTCACGATAACACGCGGAATGTTTTAGGAGTTACAAATGGCTAGAGTCTACAATTTCAGTGCTGGTCCTTCTTGCTTGCCGGAAGAAGTTTTGAATGAATGTGCGGCAGAAATGCTTGATTACAA
>CAMVSS010000251.1 GCA_947170195.1 uncultured Treponema sp.
AACTTCGGGATTCAACCGCTTCGTGGAGAAGCTTCAGTCTATCATGATCGAGATAAAGGATTCCAGAATGACCCTTGTCGAGGCTGATTCTTCGCTCCAGTCGGGAATCGGGGAAAACTCGCGCTCGATCCAGGATATTTTGAGCAACATAGACAGCGTAAAGCGGGAGATTGCATCACAGTCGGAAAGCGTTCAGGAGACAGCGGGCGCGGTCAATGAGATTGCGTCGAACATTTCTTCCCTTGAGCGCATGATTGAAACTCAGTCTGCCGGAGTTACTCAGGCTTCTTCTGCCGTCGAGGAGATGGTCGGAAACATTTCGAGCGTAAATCAGTCTGTGGCAAAGATGGCAAGTTCTTTCGAGGCGCTTGCCGACCGCGCTAGGCTCGGAAACGAGAAGCAGGGCGAGATGAACCTCCGCATCCATGAGATTGAGGCGCAGTCGGACATGCTTCAGGAAGCAAACAAGACGATAGCGGCGATTTCCGAGCAGACGAACCTGCTTGCGATGAATGCCGCAATCGAGGCTGCTCATGCCGGTGAGGCAGGAAAGGGCTTCTCCGTCGTCGCGGATGAAATCCGAAAGCTTTCCGAGACTTCCGCTGCGCAGTCAAAGTCTATCGGAACGCAGCTCAACCTCATCCGCTCTTCAATCGATACTGTTGTAGCGACCTCGCTTGATGCCGGAGCTGCTTTCACGTCGGTGTCGGACAGCATCCGTGAGACCGACAAGCTCGTGCATCAGATCAAGAACGCTATGGAAGAACAGCAGGAAGGAAGTCGCCAGATTCTTGATGCGCTCAAGGATATGAGCAACAGCACCTCCGAGGTCAGGACGGCATCAGCCGAAATGTCGGTCGGAAATGCCCAGATTCTTGATCAGGTTCGCCAGCTTCAGGAAGTTACCGGCGTTATGAATGACAGCGTAACTCTCATGTCTTCAAGCGCGATGAAAATCGACAGGACGGGAAGTGAGCTTGCGGAGATATCTCAGAACATGCAGGCGTCAATCTCTCAGATTGGCGGGCAGATAGATACCTTCCGCGTATAGAAAATAGAAAATTTTTGATTTGCCGGCAATCATCATTATTTTGGTTGCCGGCTTTTTTCATCTTCCCAGAGTACTCCCTTTTGTCTTTTATTATCTTTAAAAATGTGATAGATTAGCTTTGAGGATTTTATGTCAGACTTTACTTTGCCCCTGTCTTTTTCGGGCGTTCATTTTCATTTTGTCGGTATCAAGGGCACTGGAATGGTTGCCCTTGTTGAAATTTTGCATGCGCGCGGAGCTGTGATTACGGGAAGCGATGTCTCCGAGCGTTTTTATACGGACGAAGTTCTTGAAAAACTTGGCATTTCTGCGCTTTCTTTCTCTGAAAAAAACATAACTGATTCGGTTCAGTTCGTGATTTATTCGAGCGCATATTCGGTCGAAAAAAATCCGGACCTCATCGAGGCAAAAAAACGAAATCTTCCGATGATGCTTTACTCAGAGGCACTCGGGGCTGTGAGCGGAACATCCTATTCATGCGGTGTGTGCGGCGTTCACGGAAAAACCACGACGACAGGTCTTTGCGGAACTCTCCTAAAGGAGCTTCCTCTTGATTCTCAGGTTCTTGCCGGTTCCATCATAAAATCATTCGGCGATTCATGCGTAATGACTAAGGGACACGAGTATTTTGTTGCCGAGACCTGTGAATATCAGCGTCATTTCATGGCCTTCCATCCAAAAAAGATTATTCTTACGAGCGTAGAAAGCGATCATCAGGACTACTATCCGACTTACGAGGACATCCGTTCTGCGTTCGTCGATTATATCTGCAAATTGCCTGAGGGCGGGCAGGTCATTTACTGTGCCGACGACAAGGGCGCCTGCGAGGCAGTGGAGCTTGCGAAGGCAAAACGCGGAGACATTCAGTCTATTCCATATGGAGAAAAAGCTTCCGGCGACTACAAACTTACTTTCGGACATGTTGAGGGCGGAGTTCACTATTTTACGGTTTCTGCTCTCGGTGAGTGTGCTGTCTGCGTTCCAGGCGACCACAATGTCCGCAATGCGACGGCAGCCCTCGCTCTTTCATGCGAGCTTTTGAAAAGCGCAGGAAAAAATCCTCTCGATTTTATTGAAGATTTGAAACGCGGTCTTAAGAATTTCGCGGGCGGAAAACGTCGCAGCGAAATTGTCGGACGCGCAAAGACTCCGCTCGGACAGGATGTAATTTTCATCGACGATTACGGCCATCATCCGACTGCAGTCAAAACGACGCTTGCAGGCTTCAAAGAATTCTACAGGAATCACAAAATCATCGTCGATTTTATGAGCCATACATATACCCGTACGGCCGCTTTGCTTGAGGAATTTGCATCCAGCTTCGATTCTGCGGACAAAGTAATCATCAATAAGAGTTACGGCAGCGCGCGCGAGGATGCGAGCGCTGCAAACGTGACAGGCGAAATACTTGCTGAGCATGCAAAAAAATATCACAAAGATGTCTCGTATGCCGGAGAATTTGACGAGGCTGCTAAATTGGCTCTTTCGTTCCTTTCCGAGCCGAGCGGAAAAGACTTCCCCGACGGTTATGTTTTCGTGACCATGGGAGCGGGTGATAACTGGAAAGTCGGCTCAAAAATGCTTTCCGCCCTGAAAACTGGAGTTTAGCATGCGAAAATTTTTTTTATTTGTTGCGCTGTCTTTATCTTTTTCAATCTCACTTGCATCCGCTA
>CAMVSS010000252.1 GCA_947170195.1 uncultured Treponema sp.
CATCGCGATGAGGATTCCTGCCATGACCCTTTCGTCCATGATTCCTTCAGCGACATGCTCCATGAATGCGCATGCCTGCTCCTGGGACAAGTCTTTTCCTGCGAGCAGCTGCTTAAGAATCTCCTGCGAAGGAAGATTGTCCCTGTGGTAGTTCAGGAAAGCTTTGAAGAGCTTCTGGCAATTCTCGGAAGCGATGCTCTCTGGGTGAAACTGGATTCCCTCAATCGGGAGAGTTTTGTGCCTGATTCCCATGATGTCGCCGTCTTTTGCCCTTGCCGTCACCTCGAAATCCTCCGGGAGAGTTGACTCGTCGATAACGAGCGAGTGATAGCGCGTGAATTTTGCTGATTTTCCGATGAGGCGGAATATTCCGCGTCCGTCAAGGTCTATGTCCTCGACGATTCCGTGCCTGATGAATTTTGCCTGAACGATTTTTGCCCCGAATGCTTCTCCGATCGACTGATGTCCGAGACAGATTCCCAGAATCGGGATTTTTCCTGCGAAGTATCTGATGGCTTCCTTCGAGATTCCGGCAGTTCCAGGATTGCCCGGACCTGGTGATACGACGAGGTATGAAGGATTCATTGCCGCAAGCTCCTCGATGCTGTACTCGTCGTTTCTTACAACTTTGATTTCCTTAGTCGTTGCGACCTGAAGGGCCTGAACCACGTTGAAAGTAAAAGAATCATAATTATCTATAACTAAAATCATATTTGTCTCCTTAATAAACTTCGCGTCAGCGGTGCTGTTTTTTATTTTGTGAGGGTGTCGATGAGCGCACCCAGTTTCTCGCATGTTTCGGTGAATTCCCTCTCCGGCTCTGAATCGTAGACGATTCCTCCGCCCGCCTGCAGCGTCCATACATTTTTCTGCTTGAGCGCGCTTCTGATAGCGATGCAGAAGTCAAGGTCGCCGTTTGATTGCACGTATCCGACGGCTCCTGCATAGAACCTTCGCTTTGTCTTTTCGAGACCGCTGAGAATCTGCATCGCGCTTATTTTTGGCGCGCCTGAGACTGTTCCTGCCGGGAAAGATGCGCGGAGAACTTGTATCGGCTTTACGCCCTCCCTGACGATTCCCTCGGTGTTGCTCACTATATGAATTACGTGAGAGTAAAGCTCGCACTCCATGAACTGAGGTACTGTGACACTTCCCTTTTCGCATACTCGTCCGAGGTCATTTCTGGCGAGGTCGACAAGCATGAGGTGTTCAGCACGCTCTTTCGGGTTTGAGAGGAGCGTCTTTTTAAGCTCCTCGTCCTCGCTGTCAGTTTTGCCGCGGCGTATTGTTCCAGCGATCGGATGGATGCTCGCCTTTCCGTTGCGCACGCGGACAAGACTCTCCGGGCTTGCTCCGGTAAGCTGGAAGTCGCCGAAATCAATGTAAAACAGATACGGACTTGGATTTACCTTGCGGAGCTTTCCGTAAACAGTCAGGGCCTGTGCGTCGCATTCAATCTGGACGCGTCGTGAAGGTACTGCCTGAATGATGTCTCCGGCGATTATATGCTTTTTAAGTGCCTCGACTTTCTCGATGTATTCTTTCTTTGATTGATCGAGATCCGTGATCATCTTGTAGTTGAAGTGCGTCTCAAGCTCCTCCACGTAAGAGAAATCCATGTCGTTAAGTCTCTTGATGAGTTTTTCGACAGCCTTCTCGAGGTCAATCTGATGCTCGTTGTAGTTCAATCCGAATATGTGCATCGTCTCCGTGTAATGGTCGAAAACGATGTAAATGTGACCTGCGATAAAAAAACTTTCCGGGATCTTCAGCTCGTCTTTCTGCTCGAAGAATTTGATGTTGTCGCATTTTGAGGCGAATTCGTAGCTGAGGTATCCGAGACCTGATGATGGGATCGGGATTTCGGCTGCAGAACCAGAAGCAGGAGATTTGTTCTGTTCCGCGACATATAAAACTGCGTCCAGAATATCAGCATCTTTTTTGTGTCCGAGGGCATCCCGGCTGTCTGAAAGGGAGTCATCAAATGCCTGTCGCTTTCCGTCGATCAAAAATCCAACGCCGTCTTCGTCCTGTATGATTTTGAAAGCTTCCTCCGTCATGAGGATGGAATAACGCTCCCTTCCTTTTGCAAAGCTGGCTGATTCCAGAATAGCTTTCGCGCCTATTTTTCTTGCAAGTGAGTAAGGTGTGTACCGCTCGCTTGAAAGGCATTTGTAAATTGCATCATTTCTTTTTTCCATTTTTTTCTCCACGGTGAACAGGATGGCTCTCCCTTTTTTCTTCGTTACTATTGATAGTAACATACAATTAAAATATGTTTCTGTCAATAGTAACAGTTCTTTTTTATATAATTTCCTTGCGATAAACGACTTCGTATGCGGCAATACTCTTAAACGCACATTGCCGTACTTGCACATGAGTGAACTGCCATTCCACACACAGCGGAACCGCCATTCCACACGCAGCGGAACTGGCTTTCATGACCGGAAAAAAAGTAATTCCATTCAGGAGAAGAAGGATTTCCAACTCTTGCAGCAAATTCCCACTCTGCTTCTGTTGGTAAACGATACCCGGCGTTTGTAATATCAAAAGAAACTTCAGCATTAATGATATGACCGTCTGTAACTTTTTTGCTGAATAATGAAAACGAAGGCAAAATCACCACAGTTTTTTTCATATTTTTCCCAGATTTTTTGCCGAAAAGTGATTTTCTCTGCAAATAAATAAGCAGGGA
>CAMVSS010000253.1 GCA_947170195.1 uncultured Treponema sp.
TCCTGCTCACGTTTTTGAAGCGGTGAAATCTTGTCCGTGTGGGTGATGAACACCTGTTTTTCCCCATTGCTGTTTTCCTGGAATCGGACTACCCGCGACTCAAGGTTGAACGGGGTTCCGTTGTTTGTCTCAAAAATGAGGGAGATTTTCTCAAGGGATTTTGGAAGCTCATCTTCGGCGGTCAGTGTCTCTGGAATCGTGAGAATCATTCCGTCGGGAGTATTTTCCTTGAGCGTCAGTTTGTGGTGGAAGCCTTTTTTTACAGTGTAGGTGAATACGGTTTCCACGTCGATGAGCTTTGAATTTTTGATGATCAGCTGGTTGTTGAAGACGGACAGAATTTTTTTCCTCATGCTGAAGAGAAATTTTTTCTGCTCCTCGTTTCCTGCTGCGTCATAAACTTTGAAAAGTTCCTTCATGTAGGAATCTATTTCGTCCGTTTCTCGTATGAGATAACGGATGTTCGGCGTGCTGTGAAGTTTGCACAAATAGCTCAGCACATCTTTTTCTTCTTTTATTAGATTGCATGCAGAGACTACTTCCGCTATATCTTTTGGTGCGGTCGGTTTTGCCTTTTGTTTTTCGATGTAGGCAGGAGAATTCAGATAGCGGGAAATGGCTTTGGAAATTAAGTAGATGCAGGCAAAAACAATTACAACTGCCATTACTATGAGAATAATAGAGAAAAGGTGTGAGGCAACTTCCACGCGTGCCTGAATTGTTGAACCTGAATTTCCGCCCATTTTATAAATCCTTTAACGCATTTGCAATCATTAACAGGCGCGGGCTGATTTCATATTCCGCCAGATCGCCCATTAAAACCACATCTTTTGAAGCAATAGCCTGCTCAAAATCATTTAAGATCGGAGAAAAATCAGCGAAGAAATCGTTCAGTGATTTTTCGTCTATAGAAATTGTCTGATAGAATTCCGGAAAGAGTGAGGAGAGTGAAGCTGTGCGACAGAATCCGTCGATAAAATCCGCCAGTTTTGAGATGAGTATGGATGATTCCTTGTCTTTGCCGCCCTGAAGCTGTGCAGAAAGTTTTAGAAGTTCTTCCGACAGCGATTCAGATTCCTCTGCCTTTGTCTTGAGGCTGTCACGAATCTCATCCTGAGATACGACAGTCAGCTCCAATTTTGTCTTTTCAGAAAGCTCTTGAGCGCAGATTGAATCGAAATCGTTTGCCTCAACCTTTTTTCCGTTCAGAACAATTTGAATCGTCGTCGCGTTGTTCTTTGCGCATTCTTCCTCGAATGATTTCAGGACATCACCAACCGTTTTTTCGTTTTCTAAAGTTATATCCAGTTTATTGCCGTTTACAAATAATTCCATAAAGTGCTCCTGAAAAGTTGCTCAAATTATACTACATTATACTACTCTTTTTTACTATTTGCAAAATTACTTAACGTATTTGATTGCGCATTCAGATTGTTCAGGGTGCCTTCCATTTGTCCGTATTTGTTCCTGAGCTGTGCTTCCTTTGATGCCAGTTGCGACTCGAGTTTTCTCATGTTTGTCTCGGAGGCTTTTATTTTTGTGTTCAGACCCGCGGTTTTTGTCGAGATGATGCCGCCGCTCTGTACCCATGATGTCAGCTGTTTGTCGAGCGCGTAACCGATTCCGGAGTCGATGATCAAGTCTCCGTCAGAGTCGTATCCGAAGAGATTTTTTATTTCGTCGAGATTTGAGGACAGAACGGAGTCAAGTTTTTTCTCGTCGATTTCAAGATAGCCTCGCATATGGCTTGCGTTGTACGAGCCTCCGTTGTTTCCTGAGGTACGGGTAGAGATTCCTATCTGACTGAGCATGGTGTATTCCGCATTTTCAGACCACCTGTAATTTGCTGTGACGATTGAGCGCATCGCGGATTTTCCGTTTGTCAGAGAAAAATCATTCTGGAACATTCCCAGTTTTTTTGATTCCGCGTCTTTTTCGTCCTGCGAGAGATAATCCAGCTCCGAGATAAGCTCTGGTTTGTTGTCGCTCAGTATGTTCATCTCCGCAATAACCTGATTGTAGCGTCCGACGAACTGAATCAAAGCATCTTTTGCTGAGTCTTTGTCCGGAGATATTTCGATCGTCGCCGTCTGAGTGGTAGGCTGGTGCACGTTCAGGGTTACGTGCGGGATTACATCGTCGATTTTGTTTTCCGACCTGGTGATAGTGATACCCTCGTATTTTATAACCGCATCCCCTGACTGACTTGCCGGATTTTTCGGAGTGTAGCCAAGATTTTTTTTCTCGTCATACGTTGAGAATGGGGAAAGGGCGATTTGCGTTCCTGTGTTCCTGTTTCTCACGACGATGCTTTCCGCATCAGGATATTCTTTTAATGAAATGCTGACCGTTTTTCCGTTGGTCTCCGCATTGATTTTGAGAGATGCCGTGTCGAGCTGAATTTCCGTTCCGTCAGAGTTGTGAATGTAGAAATCTGATGCTCCTGCAATCGGTACCAGAGGCTCCGCCGGTACAGGCGGCAGATTTGTTTCGCTCGGCTGGTTGTCAACTATGAGCTGCTCATATGTTACGGAACCCGGCTCAGGAAGTTCCGGGCGGGTAGTTCGCTTTATGTTCAGTTCTTCTGTTATGTCCTGTACCTCAATCTGAGAGAAAGAGAATTCGATTTTTTGCGATTCGACTTCGTGCAGCTTCGGATCTATCTTTATTGAAAGGCCCGAGCGCGGAGGGA
>CAMVSS010000254.1 GCA_947170195.1 uncultured Treponema sp.
CCCGAAAACCTACACATCGAGCCTAAACGAAATGCCTATCAGCAAGGCAAGCTCAAATCAGCGGCGAGGACGAGCGGGACGAACATGCCCCGGAACGTGCTACCGCCTGTATTCTCGCAAAGACTTCGACCAGCGCGAGGAATACACAATGGAAGAAATCTACCGAACGGATTTGAGCGAAGTCGTGCTCAGGATGGCGGAACTCGGAATAACAGATTTCGACAGCTTCGATTTTATTTCTCCGCCGGAAAAAGAGGGCATAGCTGGTGCCGTGGAAACGCTCAACCTGCTCGGCGCTCTCAATCCAGACAACACACTCTCGTCGGTCGGAAAACTGATGGTGGAATTCCCTCTTGAGCCGCGCGTATCAAGAATCATGGTTGAAAGCATACTCCACTACCCTGAGGTTCTCGAAGAGGCGATAATCGCGGCGGCATTCTTAAGCGCACAAAGCCCGTTCACGCTTCCTCCGGGAGAAGAGACAGATGCCAGACGGGCGCATCAGGCATTCAGGGATATCCAGGGAGACTTTGTGTCTTACGTCAAGCTCTTCCGAACCTATGAGTCAATGAAAAATCAGGAACGGTTCTGTCAGAACAACTACCTCGACGAACGGGTAATGGCAGAAATCGCAAATATAAAACAGCAGCTCGAAGAAGAAGTCAGCGCGCTCGGAATTCCTGTCGGAAACGGCGGAAGCATGGACGACTACCTGTGCTGCATTGCGAGCGGCATGATTCAGTTCGTGTGCGTGCGCGAGGGGAAAGAAAACTACAGGAGCCTCACAGCAGAGCACATCTCTATTCATCCGGGTTCCTGCATGTTCCGGACGGATCCGCTTTTTATCGTCGCGGGTGAGATAGTTCGCACCACCAGGACATTCGCCATGTCCGTCTCGCCGCTCACGAAATCCCTGCTCGAAAAAATATCTCCGCAGCTGGAGCAGCGCCTTAAGGAAGTCCGAGGATCTCGCGGACGATCCCTGACCGGAAACCTCGAATTCAAGGGCGCGACATTCCGCGAGCAGAAAGGAAAACTTCTGGGACGCGATGACGGTCACTTCGGAGGAAAGAAAGCTAAGGACAAGAACGAAAACGAAGTTACGATCGGAAACGAAATCTTTGAAATCGAGAAACAAAAAGGAAAAAAGATCCTGGTTCTTCCGCTTGAGAAATTCAAGGACGCGCTCAAACGGGAGCAGAATTCCAACAAGATGGCTACCATAGCCGGAATACGAGGAAAACTCATCATAAAAGGCGGCGGACTCATGAGCGGGGAAAAAGTCGAGCTTATATGCAAGGTCGTAAAGTACCTCGACCTGACACCGCTTTCAGAAAAACAGTGGCCTAAAAAGCTCAATATAAACACCGAAGAGGACGGCGGCCTCGAAAAACTGATTTCTTCCCTTTCATACGTGCTCCGCGTTACACCTGCAAAGAAATCAAAGGAATACGGATTTATCACTCTGTTTACGGACGGGAAAGGAACGTATTGGTTCAAGGTAAGCCGCGGCTTTGCGACGGCCCTCAATGAGAGTATCGCAAGCATTCAGGGAATAATCGACGGATATTCAGAAAGGCTGTCTGTCGATGGAAAAGAAAAAGTCGGAAACCTCTACGGCATGATGAACAGCTTGTACGAATAGTTTTATGGGGAGCTAAAAGATTCCAATCTCATTCCGAAGATTTTATTCCGGAAGTTTTATTCAGGAATCTCGCTTGCTCCCATAAAGATCGTGCTGCCCTCTTTTCTGTCAAAATAGATCAGATAGCTCTTTCCGTCGTGAACAATAAAAGGCTCTTTTGATGCATCGCCGTCAATGACAAACATCTGGCGGCCGTTGTAAGCATTAAACACCACGGTTTTAAGCACAATATTCTGGCTCGCAGTTTTTGTTTCCTGCTTTTCAGTTTTCTTCGGCTCGTTTTTCTTAACGACAGGCTCCTTGGCCTCTTTTTTTTCTTTTTTTGGAGCTTCTTCCTTCACGACCTTTTCTTTGGCAGGCTTTTCTTTTTTCGCCTCCAAAACAGGCTGCTCTTGAACAGGAGGCTCGGCTGTTTTTTCGACTTTAGGCCGCGAAAATTTCTCAAAAACATTTTCATCAGATGAAGATATTATTGAAGCGGTCGGGAACAAAACCAGTCCCGCACACCAGCAGATCATAAAAATTCCAAAGACACTCATTTTTTACTCCGATTTTTTTTGTTTTTCTTCAGATTGTTTTTCCAAATCTATGCCGAGAATCTTTGCGGCTTTTATCGCGCTCTGATTTTTTGATTTCGCATTCAAGTCAGCTTTGTCCGCAAGAGCTTTTACGGCATCATTGCAGTTCGAATACCTTCCCTTTGCATACATATCAAGTCCGGTTCCGATTGTGGAAACATCCTTGCTGTTTATATAGAGAAGACATACATCCGAAAACGCATCGTTCTTATATTTTGCCATCTCTTTTCCAAGCGCATAGCGCAGCTGCTTTCGCCTGTCATCCTTTACGGTTTCGGCGGCCAAAGCTGCAATTTCCTTTGAGCCGAGCTCTGTCTCGGAAAGGAGAATCGTCGCGACGCGTGATTTTATGCCATCAGCAACTTTTTTATCTGTAATCTGGGAAAGAAGATATTCGTTTGACTTTGCGGTGCCCAGAGCTGCAAGCGCCTTGTAGCTCAAGTTCTTGACAGAC
>CAMVSS010000255.1 GCA_947170195.1 uncultured Treponema sp.
AAATCGCTTTCGTCGGCGTAGAGCACAACACAGTTTCTTCTCTGTTCGACATCATCGCAGGCGAGGTAAAGCCTGAATCAGGCGAGTTCTTCTGGGGACAGACCACAACCAACACATACCTTGCGCGTGACAACAACAAATACTTCGACAACGACATGAACATCACCGAATGGCTCAAGCAGTTCTCAAAGGAGCAGGATGACGCATACGTGCGCGGATTCCTCGGCCGAATGCTGTTCAGCGGTGATGAGTCTCTCAAAAAGGTAAAGGTCCTTTCCGGTGGCGAAAAAGTGCGCTGTATGCTTTCAAAGATGATGCTTCAGAACGCAAATGTCCTCATCCTAGACGATCCGACAAACCACCTCGATTTGGAGGCAATCGAAAGTTTGAACCAGGCTCTCGTTCAGTTCCCTGGCGTAATTTTGTTCACCAGCCACGACCACGAGTTCATCCAGACAATCGCAAACCGAATCGTCGAAATCACTCCGAAGGGCGTAATCGACCGAATGATGCCGTTCGACGACTACATGGCGGATCCTTCGATCAAGGAACTGCGCCAGCAGTACTATGAGGGAACTGACCGAAAGATCAAGTTCTAATATTCCTTGCACAAAACACAAAAAACGTGTTATGATGTGCGCATAGATTAATGAAGGCAACGAAGCCGGAACGCATGAGCGTTCCGGCTTTTTTTTATGTCCGTTTGATTTTTTGCAAAAACAGGGAGGCGGAAAAAATGCTAAAGGAAAGCGAATGGGACACGATAAATACGATCCTGCTTGAACTGTACACATGCGGAGACACCATAAAGCTGGCAGAAAAAATGCTTTTCTCCTTGAAGCCACTGATTTCATTCACGAAAGGATATTTTGTTCAGACCGATGAAATAAACGTCGCAGCTCCAAAAAGGTCCTGGTTTCTGGGATTTAAGGAAAGCCAGATATCCGCGTTCAGGGAAAAAGAATTCAGGAAAGACTACCACGCAAAGCTGCTAGGAATGAGGGAAGGGGCGGCGGTAGCTTTCAGGGACACGGCCCTGATGGATGAGGAAAAACGCTTCTCATCTGCCTTTTTCAGGAATTTTCTGAAGCCTGCAGGAATGTATTACGGAGCAGGAATTTTCCTGAAACATCAGGAAGCGGCATGCCTTTTCTGCCTGTACAGGGAAAAAGAAGCGGTGGACTTCAGCAAGCGGGACATGCACATTCTCGACATACTCACAGCGCATCTAGAGAACATCGTGTCATCCGCGGCAAACAAATCAGGCGGCAAAAACGATTCCAGCCAAGAAATATTCGAAAACTGCATATCAAAGGCTGCAAAAGCATTCTTGTTGTCGGGACGGGAAACGGAAATTCTCAGGCTCATCGCGAACGGAAAGTCCAACAACGAAATAAGCGAAGAACTGTGCGTCAGCTTATCCACGGTCAAGAAGCATGTCTACAACATATTCAACAAGGCCGGCGTAAACTCAAGGACTCAGCTCCTGAACACAATGTACAATTTTCCGATATGATTTTTCAGCACGTCTGCAAAGTTAGTTCGCGAAGGTCATAACGAGGTGAAATGAAAAACACAGGCTAGGGCAGATGGAAAAACAGGGGAGAAACAAAATGAAAAAAATATGGGAAAGTATATATATTGGTAGACAGAACGTGCATTATAGTAAGTAAAGCGTATAAAGAAAAGCAAGCTCAGAGAGGGAAAGAATGCAATTTCTTCCTACCGGTCTTCCCTGAAATACGGAAGGCCGAGATTCTCAGGAGGCTGGTTTTCTTTATCATCATGCACGGATGACCTTATGCTCGTAAAAATCAGAACTGCAATAGTCACAACATACTGCGACATCTTAAAAAGTTCCTGCATGCTGCGCGACAATCCCGGAATATACAGATAAAGAATGTAAAGCGCACCGAACAAAAATGCACCGAGAACAGCTTTGCGACTGTCCCACATAGAGAAAATAACAAGGGCGACGGCAAGCCATCCGCGGTCACCGAATCCGTTGTTTGTCCAAGTTCCGCCAAGATACTCCATGACGAAATAAAGTCCGCCAAGACCTGCAATGGCACCGCCCGCAATGGTCACGGCATATTTGTATTTTTCAATGTTGATTCCGGCGGTGTCAGCGCAAGAAGGATTTTCGCCGATCGCACGGATATTAAGGCCGATGCGGGTTCTCATCAATATAAACGAAACCAAAAATGCAAGGATAATCGCAAAATAGGTCAAAAATCCATAAGAAAAAAGAAGAGAACCGACAACTGGAATTTTGCAAAGTAACGGGATCGAAGCCTTGTAAGCGCCTGCAGTAGAAGCGACCGAAACCTGACCAACTCCGCCGGCAAGCTTTGAGATTGATCCTCCAAAAAAATTTCCGAATCCGATTCCGAATGTCGTAAGAGCAAGCCCAAGATAGCTGTAAATCGCAGCTCCGAACGCCGACACAAATATCGCGCATGCAAACGATATCAAAAATCCGACAAAAGGAACCGGAACCGAAACCAAGTTTTCGTACAGGAATGCCCCGACCAGCCCCGCGATTCCGCCCATGTACATAAGCCCAGGGATTCCAAGGTTCAAGTTTCCGACCTTCTCAGTGATTATCTCGCCGATAGAGCCGAAAAGGATTCCGACCCCCTGCA
>CAMVSS010000256.1 GCA_947170195.1 uncultured Treponema sp.
GCTGTATGTGGTCGTCTAAAGAGTGATTACAGCTATTCTACTACAATTGTCTACAACAACTTCCCGTGGTGCAATCCAACAGACGAGCAGAAAGCCAAAATCGAAGAGACCTCCCAGGCAATCCTTGATGCCCGAGCAAAATACCCGGATTCCTCACTCGCAGACCTTTACGACGAAACTTTAATGCCGCCGGAACTCCGTAAAGCACATCAGGCAAACGACCGGGCCGTAATGCAAGCCTACGGCTTCAGCACAAAAATGACAGAATCAGAGTGTGTAGCAGAGTTGTTCAAGCTATACGCGAGTTTATCCGAAGGAAAAACTCGGTAAGTTCGCAAAGCGAACGACAGAAACTGACAAAGTAATTTATATCCGTGTGCATCTGTGTTTATCTGTGTCTAATTTTTTCAGGCGTGCATGTTCGGCTGTAAACAAAAGCGTTGTCATGAGATGATTTGTTCATTGCCGTATTCTGTTTTTTTTCAAAAGTTTTTCATATTTTTTCCATTTTTTGCCGAAAAGTGACTTTCTCTGCATATATATAGGCATGGAGGAAATCATGAAAAATATAGCGAACTCAACAACACGAAAGCCGCTTGCGCCCGAAGAAAAATGGGAATCTCTCACGCTTGCGAACAACTTTATCTTCTACAAAGTCATGCGCCATCACCCGGATGCATGCCGGCATCTGATAGAAATTCTGCTCGGAATAAAGATTGACAGAATTGAAATGTCAAATGAAGAATCTGTTTTTATCGACTATGATTCGCACGGAATCAGGCTTGATGTCTTCGTCAGGGGCAGCGACAGAATTTTCGACATTGAAATTCAGTGCACGGACACAAAGGATCTGGCGGAACGCTCACGGTATTATCAGGGAGTCATGGACGTTGACACTCTTAAATCCGGGCAGAAGTACAGGGAAATGAAGACTTCTCACGTAATTTTCATCTGCATGGAGGATATCTTCAAAAATGAACTTCCAATATGCACGTTTGAAAACATCTGCACAGAGGATGGAAAGACAAAGTTGAACGACAGGGCATACAAGCACTTTTTCATAGCAAAAAACTGTGCTAAACTCAAAGGAGATGGGGAAATCAATGAATTCTTTGATTTCCTGACCTCAAACAGAACCTGCGGAAACTTTACTTCGAATCTCGAAAGTTTTGTAAACGACGCAAAGCACAACACGCAATGGAGGATGCAGTATATGACTTGGGAACGACAGAGAGCCTATGACCATGACGCTGGCTTTGAAGAAGGTGCTCAGGCAAACGCCATCGGAAGCGCACGGAACCTGCTTCGTATGAATTTACTGACACCAGAACAAATCTCTCAAGCTGTTTCTCTCCCGCTCGAACAGGTGCTTGCCCTTAAGGAAGAACTTGCGGCGGAAGTTTCATGCGAAAAAACTGAGAGATAAAATCCCGCTTCTTGTGAATAATTCCGATTTCTTCTATTATTTTGTCCATGTTATTACATTATTTTTCGGCTTTGGCTGTCTCTTTTTTTGTTTCTATGGTTCCGCTGATTGAGCTCCGCGGTGCGATTCCTATTGGTGTTGGAATGGTTCAGGTTTCTGACGGAAATGTTCCCCTTTCTTTTATGATTGCATTGTATGTGGTCTGCATTCTGGGAAACATGCTTCCTGTTCCGGTAATTTATTTTTTTGCAAGAAAGTTTCTCGTATGGGGAAGCGATAAAAAGTACATCGGCGGAATCTGTTCGTTCTTCCTCGAAAAAGGAAATAAGGCCGGCCGTAAGCTTTCTGAAAAAGCCGGACGCGGACTGTTTTTCGCACTCTTCCTGTTTGTTGGTATTCCTCTTCCAGGAACCGGTGCATGGACAGGCACTCTTGCCGCAAGCCTTCTCGATATGGAAGGCAAGAAGACTGCCCTTGCGGTAATGTCAGGCGTGATTCTTGCCGGTGTAATCATGATGAGCGTCAGTTTTTTGGGGGCTTCTGCAGCAGGAAGATTCTAGCAAAAAACTAGAGCAGGGCTGTCGCTTCTTCGAGTGATCTGCAGCTTGTGTCTGCAATCTTTAAGATTCGCTCCCAGTCGCTTTCCGGCGGCTCTGTTATTTCCTCGTCGCTTTCATCGTATACGGCACAGACTTTAAATCCGGCTTTTTTTGCAGCCCTGATTGCATGAATGGCATCTTCAAAAACTACGGCTTCTTCGTTTTTTACTCCGCATACTTCGGCGGATTTTTCAAAAATCAAAGGTTCTGATTTTGTAGTTCCGTATTCAAGGCAGGTGAGAATCTTCTTGAAGTATTTTACGCAGTCGAGCCGTTCCATGCAGGCAATTACGCTTGAGCGGTCGGTGGCTGTTGCAAGAATGCAGGGGATTTTCTTTTCGTTCAGTTTTTCCAGAAATTCCCGTGCGCCTGTTTTGAGTTGGAGTTCCTGTCCATACCATTTGCTGATTATGCTGCGTATATCCTGCATGACTTCTTCGCGGCTCTTTTTTACATCGTATTTTTCGATAAAATAATCCGCGCTTTCCACGAGGTTGAATCTTTTGATTTCATCCCAGAGACCTTCTCGTGGGGCAAGATCCAGACTTTCAAGATAGACTTTTCCGATTGTGTGCCACATTTTCATGGAGTCCAGGATGGTTCCGTCCATGTCAAAA
>CAMVSS010000257.1 GCA_947170195.1 uncultured Treponema sp.
ATTTCCTCAGAGAACGCCTGAGGCTTGACTTTCTGGCTGTTTTTTTGATAAGATTTTGAATCTTTCTTGTGGTACTGTCTTGATTGGTAACGGTGAGGGAATGACGCAACCGCATTTCATGGCGGCTTTTAGGCGGGGCTGACCGGCTTTTCTACAGTATCGGGCAAGAGTTTAAGGAGTTATTTTTTATGAAAAAGGGAATCCACCCGGAGTACAAACTGACAAAAATCACATGCCAGTGCGGTAACGTAATCGAGACACGTTCAACAGTAGAGAACATCAGCGTTGAAATCTGCTCTGCTTGCCACCCATTCTATACTGGTAAGCAGAAACTCGTAGATACCGCAGGACGAATCGAACGATTCAACAAACGCTTCGGTATCAAATCAGACAAATAAGTCTAAACGCTTTAAAAAGCAAAAAGCTCTCCAAAACGGAGGGCTTTTTTTTGTTATTGCGACATAGTGAACGTCATGATTTTCAATTTTATACCTCAAATTTCCACAATCGGTGAGTTTTCGTGCCCCTGAAGTCCTCGGGCAGGGATTTTTCGGTCATATCGGTGACTTTTATTTCCGTATTGTAAACCGAAAGCTTTGGGATAAGAGCGGAATCGAATTTGAGCCGGTGAGAGTTAGTCGAGAAGTAGAGGACCCCGTTTTCATTCAGGAGGTTAAGGCATTTTGTGACAAGCTCGCTCCAGTCACGGTTGATGTCGAGAGTATTGCGGGTTGCCTTTGAATTTGAGAAGGTCGGAGGATCGAGAACGATTATGTCGTAGCGGTTGCTTCTATCAGCATTCGGCACCTCGGCAAGCTTCTGGTTCAAAAATCCGGTGACATCACCGCGAGTGAAATAAAAATTCTTTCCGTCAGGATCAAAATCATTGAGGGCAAAATTAAAGCGTGCCCAGTCAAGGTATGTCTTGCTCAAATCGACGGATTCAATCCGGCGCGCATTTCCCTCGGCGGCATAGACGGAAAAACTTCCGGTGTAGCAAAAAAGATTGAGGACAGATTTTCCGGCGCATTCAGAACGCACGATTGAGCGGAGCGGACGGTGGTCAAAGAAAAGTCCCGTGTCGAGATAGTCGCTCAGGTTCACCTTGAAAAGCTGACCGCATTCCTGGACGTAGCTTTCTACCGTTCGTTCAGAGCTGATTTTCTCGTATTGATTTTCACCTTTCTGCTTCTTGCGAAGTTTCTGAATAACATGACTTTCAGGAATCTCAAGAGTTTTAGCGACAGTTTTTTTCATCTCCGAGAGCCAGATTTCTTCGTCACTGTCTGATTTTTCATACGGTCTCTCATACAAGTAAAGATGAACGAACTGCCTCGACGCCTTTTCTTTAGCTGCCGAAAGGTCGTTTGCTGAAATTCTTGCATCTTCGCCCCGCAAGAAGATTGCGGCATCGACTTTAGAGTCCATTCCGTCAGGAAGGAATTCGTACAAATCGACGGCGAGGGGAACTTCCGGGATGTCGCGGTCGTAAAGTCGGTAGCATGTGACACGCTCGCGGCGCGCCCATTTTCGGAGCTGCTTGTATTTTTTTGCGAGGCGGTTAGACAAAATCTGCGCCTGATAGGCATTCTGTTCGGCTGTGTTCTGATTCATGGATTGAAGTATATCAAATTTGCGCAAGGGATTGTAGCCCCGCACGCAACTAGCCGAAAGCAGCGTAAGCGCAGGGAGCACCCTCCGATCGAGGAGCAAAAAACAGCAGACAAGTTTTGGGCGAGTCTCCTAACAGCTGCTGTGAAAGCATAGGGGAGGAAAGCAAAACAATCACAATAATGAAAGTGCTGCGACCGCCTCATGGCGCTTGTGCCCGAAATTATATGGTGTACACTTCAGCAAAAAAACGGTATAATTTTCTAAATATCTTTATTTCTTTTTTCATGGAATTCTAATGAACTACACAGAACTTAATCTTAACGAAAAAATTCAGCTCGGTCTTACGGACGCGGGCTATGTCACTTGCACGCCTGTTCAGGAAAAGGTACTCGAAAAATCACTCGACGGAAGCGATCTTTATGTTCAGTCTCAGACTGGCACTGGCAAAACTGCGGCTTTTCTTGTAACGATCATGCAGGAAATAATGGCAGAAAGGGAAACGGGATCTGATTCAAAAAGGAACGCACTGATTCTCGTTCCGACACGTGAGCTTGCGGTTCAGGTTGAAGATGAGGCAAAAAAACTCGGAAAGCATACGGGTCTGCGCTTCGCTTCTTTCTACGGCGGTGTCGGCTACGAAAAGCAGGTCGCTGATTTGAAGAAGGGTTGCGACATCATAATCGGTACCCCAGGCCGCGTAATCGACCTCACAGAAAGCAAGCAGATGAACCTTTCAAACGTCGGCTATCTTGCGATTGATGAAGCTGACCGCATGTTCGACATGGGATTTTATCCGGACTTGCGCAAGCTGATTCACTTCCTTCCGAAAAACGAGGAAGACAAGAAGGGCAGACAGACAATGCTCTTTTCTGCGACCCTCAATTCTTATGTCAAAAACCTCGCCTGGGAATATACCCGCGACGCTAAGGAAATCACCATCGAGGCTCAGAACATCACGGTTGACGAAATCGATCAGGAGCTGATTCATGTCTCAAGCGACGACAAGAT
>CAMVSS010000258.1 GCA_947170195.1 uncultured Treponema sp.
GCTGCACTTTCTTTTGCCCAGCTTGAAGCAACTTCGCTGGCAACTGCGCTCCATTCTTTTGACCCCTGAGCATAGCGGAGCAAAGATGCGCCAAAGTCATCCTTGAATTTCTGTGATGGGAACAATGTGAAGTTCCAAGGTACAGAATTGATTCCAGGTTTTGAAGTCCATGCGATAACTTCTTTTGCCAATGGGTCAGTTGGACGCTCTGTTTCAGAGAATGTGTCGAACGGCGCGATAAAGTGGAATTCGTTTGTAACATAATTTTTACCAATATCGCTAGAGAACATCCAGTAAACGAAATCAGCAGCAGCTTTCTGATCAGCTTCAGAAGCAGTTGAGTTAACAGAGAAGAAGTTTTCTGTACCAACGCACAAGCCCTGTGATTCTTCACCAGCAGCACCTGTATAAATAGGAAGATATTTTACGTTCTCTGGAAGAACTTTGTTTCCCTGAACACCAGCAATCTGTCCCCAAGCCCAGTTTCCGTTCTGAACCATAACACAGTTTTCAAGAGCGAACTCAGACATTGAATCAACGACAGTTTTTGTACCTACAGTTTTGCGATCGACTACAGAATAGTCAAGATACAAGTCGAGGATGTTGCGGAACTGATCACCAAATGAGAAGTCAATTTTATTTGTTGCATCAGAAGCCAAGTCTGTGTTGTTTGTTTTGAATTCATAGTAAACCGGAAGATTTGCGAGGTGTGTCTGCCATCGCCAGTCCTCACCAGCTTTAAGAGATGTTGAAGCGAAAACACCTTTGATTCCGAGCTTTTCAGCATTTTTCTGCATGTCAGCAACAATTTCCTTGAGTTTTGCAAAATTGTTGATTTCATCCATGCTTGTATAGCTTGTAGCTTTTTCTGCAAGTGCAAAATATTTGTCTGTGAGAGCTTTATTATAGATGATTCCGTAGCCTTCGATTGCATAAGGAATTCCGTAAACGCCATCACCGACAGAAACAGCGATTGACTTGTCGCTCAAGTGCTTGTAAAGCTCAGTATTTTTGAGATCAGCACAGTAATCCTTCCAGCGGGCATAGCCTTTTGGACCATTAATCTGGAAAAGTGTCGGAGCCTCTTTTGTCGCCATTTTTGACATGAGAGTCTGTTCGTAAGAATTGTTTGCGGCAGTCTCAACGATGACTTTAACGCCTGTAGCCTTTTCATATTCAGCGGCAAGTGTTTTATACTGCTCAGTTACCTCTGGTTTGAAGTTAAGGAAGCGTACTGTAGCAGCCTTTTTTGCACCACAAGATGTGAATAATCCTGCAGTTCCAGCCAACATCATGCCACAAGCAAGGACAGATGCGATTTTGTTCAACTTTTTCATGATGAACTCCTTTTAAAAACTAAAATTGTTAGCGATGGGTGGGAAAGGTTCCAGTCATTGATATTATGGAAACGTTTCCATACTCTTTTTTCTCATTATGTTTCAGTTTTTTTTCTTTGTCAAATTTTTTTTGGAATTTTGTTTCTTTTTCGGTGTTTATATGATTTTTATTACAATTTAAAGCATACTAAATTACAAATTTTTGAACTTCTCTAGCTAAATATTGAAACTCAACATTCAGGCTACTATAATCAAATCATGACGACAGACATTTCGATTACAATTAAGCCTCAGGACGAAAAGAATCAGGCTCTCATAAATGCAGAAATCTTCAAGGCTCTCGACAAAAAAGGAATTTCTTTTAAAAAGGAAGAAGTCACGAGCGTTTTCGTAAAAAAATCAATCGACGCACGCCACGGACAAATCAAAATCCTTTTGCGATACAAAATTTACATCGGTGAAGAGCCGAACGGAGACGGCGAAACTCTTCCTGTCTGGAAAAAGGCTGGCGGGAAGCACACTGTAATCATAGTCGGATCCGGTCCCGCAGGTCTTTACGCGGCATTCAGATTGCTCGAAGACGGAATCAAGCCGGTCATAATCGAACGCGGAAGCTGCACGGACGAACGCAAAGGTGACATCACAGTTCTCGAAAGCGAAGGAAAACTCAACGCCCAGTCAAATTTCTGCTTCGGTGAAGGCGGAGCAGGCACTTTCTCAGACGGAAAACTCTACACCAGAAGCAACAAACGCGGGGACATCGGCAAAATCTACCGCATTTTCGTAGAATTCGGGGCAAGCGAAAAAATCCTCACCGACGCACACCCTCACATCGGCACCGACAAACTCCCGGGAATCATCAGCGGGATGCGCAAAAAAATCATCGAACTTGGCGGAGAATTCTATTTCGACACTCTCTGCACCAATCTGATTGTCGAACGGTCATTGAGCGGAGTCGAAATGACGGCAAAAGGCGTGAATCTCAAAAATCTCCGCACAAACGAAGAATTTTCACTCACAGGCGATGCAGTCATTCTTGCGACAGGTCATTCAGCGATCGATATTTACAAAATGATTGCAAAAATCTCGCCATCTTCGCTTGAAGCAAAAACTTTTGCAGTTGGCGTGCGCGTTGAGCATCCGAGGGCTCTCATCGACTCAATCCAGTTCCATGGAAAACCAATGCCACAGGCAGCAGAATACAGGCTCACAACCCAGGTCGAAGAACGTGGCGTTTACAGTTTCTGCATGTGTCCGGGAGGCTTTGTAG
>CAMVSS010000259.1 GCA_947170195.1 uncultured Treponema sp.
GTCAAAGCTTAGCACTCTCGCCTACGAGAAGCTCATCGAAATGGACCGGGGAACCGGACCGGAGCTTGCTCTCGCAAAGCAGATGTCGCACTCCCCGCTCATAATAAAGCATCTTTCAAATCCTGATGATGAAGAAATACGAAACTTAGCCTTTACCGAACTTAAGGTCTTTCAAGATTTGTTCGCATCTCACAGAACTTTCTGGATTTCGGACAAAGATTTGCGCTACTACTCGAACATGGAGTTCATCTACAATCTGGACAAATCTGATCCTGGAAACGCATGGTACGAGGCAACCTTGCGCAGCGGTGACGAATATCAGTTCTACGTTGACTACGACCTAGGACTCAAAAAAACTTTTATGTGGATAAACGCAATCGTCTATGATGACTACCACAAGCCGATAGGAATCGCAGGAACCGGCGTCGAGCTTTCCGACTTTGTAACATCAATGTACGCACACCTCGAAAGCGGAATCACCATGTACATGTACAACGCAAAAGGAGAGATTTCAGGAAGCACAAACCTCGATTATCTTGAGAACAAAACCCCGATTACGGATGTAATGCCCGAGCTTTCGGCCCTAAAGAACCGCACTCCGAGCGAAACGGAATTCTTTTCAACCAAAAAGGGGGAATACGTAATACAGCCGCTCGAAAATGTCGGATGGACTGTCGTTATGTTCGTGCCTTTTACGCTTTCATCGTTTATAGAAAACGCCGCACTTCCGCTCGCGTTCATATTAATAGCTTTCCTGATCACGCTCATCATCTTCACAATCCACAGAATCATATCACCGCTCCTGATCGTCAAAAACGCGATAAATGAAATTGCAGACGGAGAGGCAGATCTGTCTCGCAGGCTGGACACCGACATCAGGACTCCGTTCAAAGTAATTCCCCAGATAGCGGAAGGATTCAACTCGTTCGTCTCCAACTTGCAGTCAATCATGTCGGATCTCAAGGCATCTGAAAAAACTCTTTCTTCCATAGCAAACGAGATGAAGGGCAACGCAGAAGAAACGGGCACTTCTATAGAAAATATTTCCAAGAGCATCGCTTCCGGAGAAACATCGAAGGTCGTACAGGAAGTTTCCGGCGGAATAACATCGCTGAGCACCCTGATCGAAACGCAGGCGGAGAGCATCGGAGAGACATCGGCGTCGGTAGAAGACCTCATAGGAAACATCTCCCAGCTTAACACTTCCATGGAGGACATGGCAAAATCATTCGGAACTCTCGATTCAGAGGCTCGCAACGGCGTAGAAAAGCAGAACAAGGTAAACGAACGGATCAGCCAGATTGAGGCTCAGTCACAGATGCTTCAGGAAGCAAACATGGCGATCGCATCAATAGCGGAACAGACGAATCTTCTTGCGATGAACGCGGCCATAGAAGCGGCTCATGCGGGAGAGGCAGGAAAAGGATTTGCCGTCGTCGCAGATGAAATCAGAAAACTTTCTGAAACTTCATCAAGCCAGTCGCACACGATCGGTGAGCAGCTGAACGCAATCCAGTCAGGAATTGCAGAAATCGTAAACGCATCTAAGGAATCAAGCACGGCATTTGCCACCGTAACCACAAAGATTCACGAAACGGATGCAATCGTTCTCAACATGAGAAATGCCCTCGAAGCCCAAAATGAGAACTCAAAGCAGGTTATCAACTCGCTTCATCAGATGGACGAAAACACAAATTCGGTAAAATCAGCGTCGGAAAAGATGGCGGAAGGCAACAAGCGCGTCCTCGACGAGATGAGGCAGCTTCAGGAAAGTGTCCAGATCTTCGGGCAGAACGTCGCATCAATTTCGGCTGGAGCGGATACGATTACCCAGAACGGAACGGAACTTACGGAAAGCTTCCGGCGCATGAGCGAATCGGTCGTCTCCATAGGAAACGAAATCGAGAGGTTCAAGGTGTAATATTCCCGCGGTTCTATATGAGGAAATCTGTTTGCACATTATTGCAAAAAAATCACTGTCGTATTAAAAATATCTCACTTTACGCAATAAACTCAAACCCACTATAATGATTTAGAAATTTTTTAAGTGAACTTCGAAAGGCTTCGTTTTTTCGAGGTGCCCTTAATTCAATTAAGCAGGGGAAACAAAATGGAAAAGACTATCGCTTTGATTCCTGGAGATGGAATCGGTCCTGATGTTGTTGCAGAGGCTGTCAATGTTCTTGACGCTGTTGCAAAAAAATATGGTCACAAATGGAATTATACAAAGGTAATCGCAGGCGGTTCTGCAATCGACCAGTTCGGTCATCCGCTCCCGAAAGAGCAGCTCCAGATTGCTCTCGACAGTGACGCAGCTTTGCTCGGTGCTGTCGGCGGTCCAAAATGGGACAATCTCGCTTCTGAGCTCCGTCCTGAAAAAGCATTGCTCGGTCTTCGTGGCGGCATGAAAGTATTCGCAAACCTCCGCCCGGCCGTTATGTGGAAGCAGCTTAAAGATGCCTGCCCTCTCAAAGACGAAATCGTCGGCGAAGGCCTTGATATCCTTATCGTACGTGAGCTTACAGGCGGTATCTACTTCGGTGAGCGCGGAACAAGCGCAGACGGAAACACTGCATGGGATACAGAAAAATACACA
>CAMVSS010000260.1 GCA_947170195.1 uncultured Treponema sp.
GGTTTCCAGCTCTCCATCAGTCGATGCAGCCCTCAGCGGAGCAACAATAATCGCAAACCTGAGCGCATCGAACGAAATAATCGGAAAAGCATCATACAGGCGGACTCTCGTAAGCGCGCACAGCGCGAAACTCTGCTCAGCATACGTATACGCAAACGCAGGAAACGGAGAAAGCACCACAGACCTCGTTTTCAGCGGACATTCCCTGATCGCGGAGAACGGACGCATCCTTGCGGAAAACCCGCCGTTCGCAAAAAATCTCCTTGTCGCAGACATAGACATCGGGCGCATAATGCATGAAAGAAGCAGGACGACGACATTCTCCGACTGCGCGCAAAATCCGTCCGAAAAAAGACATGGGGAATGGACTTCGATCAATGTAAAATTCGGGGACACCGAAGAAAAACATCTTTTCAGAAAAATCTCAGGCTCGCCGTTCGTGCCTCCGGAAGAGGCCGAAAGGACGGAGCGATGCAGTGAAGTCATCGAGCTTCAGGCTCAGGGACTTGCAAAGCGGCTGGCGCACACAAGGGCAAAAACAGCAGTAATCGGCTTGAGCGGCGGACTAGACTCCACCCTCGCCCTGCTCGTGACATGCCGCGCATTCGACATCTGCAAGCTCGACAAAAAAAACATCCGCTCCGTGACGATGCCATGCTTCGGAACCACCGACAGGACGTATAAAAACGCATGCACGCTCGCAAACGAATGCGGTACCACCCTCAGCGAGATAAACATCGCGGCTGCTGTACGGCAGCACTTTTCGGACATCGGGCACGACGAGAGCATCCATGACGTGACATACGAAAACTGCCAGGCACGGGAAAGAACCCAGGTGCTGATGGACATAGCGAACAAATACTCAGGACTCGTGATCGGAACAGGAGATCTGAGCGAGCAGGCCTTGGGCTGGGCGACATACAACGGCGACCACATGTCCATGTACGGCGTGAACGCATCGATACCAAAAACCCTGGTCAGATACCTCGTAAAATGGTTCGCCGACGAAGCGAAATCTTCGGGCAGGACTAAAGAATCGGACTGCCTTTACGACATACTCGACACCCCGGTAAGCCCGGAGCTTCTGCCACCGGACGGAAAAAACATAGCGCAAAAAACAGAGGAACTTGTCGGACCATACGAGCTGCATGACTTTTTCCTTTACTACGTGCTCAGATTCGGATTCTCGCCGAAAAAAATCTATTTTCTGGCAAAGCAGGCATTCATCGAGCAGCCAAAGGAGAACGGCAGCTCCCCGGCATACGACACGAAGTCAATCAAAAAGTGGCTGACATCATTCTACAGGCGATTCTTTGCGCAGCAATTCAAGAGAAGCTGCATGCCGGACGGAGCAAAGGTGGGAACGGTAAACCTCTCGCCGCGTGGAGATTGGCGGATGCCGAGCGATGCAAGCAGCGCCCTCTGGCTCAAGGAATGCGAGGACATCAAGGACTAAGGAACATAAATGCTCAGCTACATACACGCATATCACGCAGGAAACCATGCGGACATCCTCAAGCACCTGACAATCTCGCTCATACTCGAGCGTCTGACACAAAAAACGAAGCCGTTCACTGTGTTCGACACACATTCAGGAAGCGCGCTTTACTACCTTGACGACGACAGACTAAAAAGGACGGGCGAAGCGGAAAGCGGAATCCTCCGCCTAAAAACCGCGGTAGAAAAAGAAGAGTCCGGCGAACTCAAAAAAATAAGCGAAAGCGGATACTTTTCAATCGCGAGCAGCTTCTTGAAAAACGGAACCTACCCGGGCTCACCGCTGATTGAAAACCACTACCTGAGGCCGGGAGACGTTCAGATACTCTCGGAACTGCACCCACAGGTGTTCGACGAACTAAAATCTACATTCGCACAGCTCAAAAAAGACCGGACCGGCTCGACGGAACCCCAGATCCACAGGCGTGACGGCTACGAGATGCTCGAAGCCCTGACACCACCCGAAATAAAGAGAGGCCTTGCCGTAATCGACCCGAGCTTTGAAGACCGCTCGGACTTTGAGAAATGCGGAAGGACGATCGCAAAGATCATCAAAAAGTGGCCGGTCGGAATCATCGCGCTCTGGTATCCGCTCATTTCGCACCGATCCATGGAAATATCAGAAATGAAGGAAATGATCGCGGCGGCAGTCCGAAGCGAAGAACCGAAGATTTTAGATGTCCAGCTGTGCGTAAAGAAATCGGAGGACATGACGGGACTTGCATCCCTCTACGGAAGCGGAATGTACATCGTAAACGCCCCATACCAGCTGGATGAAGAGCTTTCTACCCTGCTTCCGGCATTGTGCGAGACGCTAAAAGAAACGGAAGGAAGCTGGTCAGTCGAAAAGAGATAGACTCACGCGTTGCGGAAAAAAAATCACAGTCTCTCACAATATGGAAATGAGACTAGTAAAGAAAAATTTTCTTGCAAGTAAGTGTTTAAAGACGAGAATGTAAAGAAAAGAGTTTGAGAATACTAAAGAAAACTTTTTCTGGAAGTAAGTGTTTAAAGATTAGAATGTAAAGAAAGACCCTGTCATAAATTCTGTGTAAATGGCAGGGGTTAATTAAAGCCGGGAACACG
>CAMVSS010000261.1 GCA_947170195.1 uncultured Treponema sp.
AGCGTTTCGATTCCCACGTCGATTATTTCCTGGGCACGGTCGTTGAGGAGAAGTCCGTTCGTGCTCATACATTTTATTAGCTGGGGAAATTCCTTGGAGACGAGCCGGAACGTGTCCAGCGCATAAGGGGTTGCGAGCGTGTCTCCGGGACCTGCTATTCCGACTACGGTCAGCTCAGGAACTCGCTCGAGTGCGGTTCGTATGAATCCGCATGCTTCGTCCGGGCGGATTACTGTGCTGGTGTTGCCGGGAACCTGCCTGTCGGCATTGATTTTCCTATCGCAGAACCGGCATTCGATGTTGCAGCCCGGGGATACCGGCAGGTGAATGCGTCCCTTGTTATGTTTGCAGGGACCGAAGCAGGGATGCTCCCTGAAGACTGTTTCTTGATCTAGTGCCATGGTAAACTCCGTTTTTTTTGTTAAAAGCTAAAAGAAATCGCTGATTATGTCAATTACCTATTGACATAATAGGTTAAAAAACGGTATTGTCCAAGTAATTTACCTACTATTACTATAGGTTTATTAGGATGGAGAAAAAAACTATGTCAAAAACTTTGAGGCAGATTGCTATTTACGGCAAAGGCGGAATCGGAAAATCGACGACGACGCAGAATCTTACCGCCGGTCTTTTGGAGCTTGGAAAACAAGTTCTCGTGGTTGGCTGTGACCCGAAGGCTGATTCAACCCGGCTTTTGCTCGGCGGACTACATCAGAAAACCGTACTGGATACAATCCGCGATAACAAGACGGATGTCACGCTTGATGACCTTCAGAAAATCGGCTTTAAGGGAGTGCGATGCGTTGAGTCGGGCGGTCCGGAGCCGGGTGTCGGCTGTGCGGGACGAGGAATCATCACTTCAATTTCTATGCTTGAGGAGCTTGGCGCATACACGGAAGATCTCGACTATGTTTTTTATGATGTATTGGGTGACGTAGTTTGCGGCGGTTTTGCTATGCCGATCCGTGAGGGAAAGGCGAAAGAAATCTATATCGTCGCATCCGGAGAAATGATGGCGCTCTATGCCGCGAACAATATCTGCAAGGGAATCGCCCGCTATGCTGAGCACGGCGATGTTCGTCTCGGCGGAATCATCTGCAACAGCAGAAACGTTGACAACGAACTGGAGCTTCTGTATGCGTTCACGAAGGAGCTGAACACCCAGCTGATTTATTTTGTTCCGCGAAACAATATCGTTCAGCAGGCGGAAATCAGAAAGAAGACTGTAATCGAATATCAGCCGGATAATTCTCAGGCTGCCGTCTACCGGGAGCTTGCGCGAAAGATTGACGAGAACGATAAATTTACGGTACCGACTCCGATGACACAGGAGCGCCTTGAGCAGATTCTTATCGAGCATGGAATGATGGATGGTCCTGACAATTATGTAATCTGATTTTAAGGCGGTGCTGTCCATGAGAGAATTTTTTTCTTGGGAGAGGTTCTTTGAGAACTTCCCTAAATTGCTGGGAAAACTTCCCCTTACTTTTGAAATAGTCGCGGTCTCTTTTACGTTCGGTCTGATTCTGGCGCTGATAATCGCCTGCATTCAGATTCGTAAAACTGCCGTCCTTTCTCAGATAATCCGGGCGTTTATCTCCTTTGAGCGCGGAACCCCGATCCTTGTCCAGATGCTCATCGTGTATTACGCGGTGCCTCTGCTAATCGAGGATCTGTTTGATGTGGATACTCGCGGATGGGGCAAGATTGTGTTCGTAGACATCGCGCTGATACTGAACGAGGGTGCTTTCATGTCCGAGCTTTTTCGCGGTGCAATCCTTTCGATTCCGCGGGGGCAGACGGAGGCGGCTCTTTCTTGCGGGCTTTCAAATTATCAGGCGTTCATGAGAATTGTCCTGCCTCAGGCGTTCAGGGTGGCGATTCCGCCGGTCGGAATAAACCTTATCGGCCTGTTCAGGAGCACGACCCTCGCATCGATGATCGGTCTTGTTGACGTGGTCGGGTATGCTCAGGCTATCGGCTCCACGACGGGGCACACTCTTGAAAGCTATCTGATTCTTGCGGTTATTTTCATAGTCATAAATTTCGTGCTGCAGGTGATCTTTCATCTGCTGAATAAAAGTCTTTCCGATCAGTCGCGAAGACGGAAACATCAGGAGGAAGCCGCATGACATTGAATCTTTCCTACCTTCTGGACTGCCTTAAATACGGAATCTATTACTTCCCGGTTACCGTTAAGCTCGCTTTCATTCCGTTCACGCTGTCACTGATTATCGGAACCATAATCGCGCTTTTCCGCGTTTTCAAGGTTCCTGTCTTTTCACGCTTCTTAAGCATATTCATTCCTTTCTATACGGGAATTCCTGTAATGGTTGAGCTTCTGATTTATAACCTCATCTACCTGACTATGATGAAGCCTGTGCCTAACGGATCGATCATGGTGGCTTATTTTACGTTCACTATGGGCCGAAGCTGCGCGACCTCGGAGACGATCCGCGGTGCGTTCCTTGCGATTCCTAAGGGGCAGTATGAATCAGCTTATGCGTGCGGTCTTTCGTTCTGGCAGACGCTCCGTCGCATCATAATTCCGCAG
>CAMVSS010000262.1 GCA_947170195.1 uncultured Treponema sp.
ATGATACTCAAGGCGCGTCGCAAGGTCAGAAGTGAGCTTGTGAAGACTGAGGTTGACAGCACTTCTATCGTTGAGAGCCTGCTCGCCGATACAGCTTTAGCTCATGTCACGGAAAAACTCGACATGCTCAAGGGCAGAATCGACTCGAACCACCTCGTGATAAAGACCGTCTCAAAGGCCGAAAGCAGGACAACTGCGCTTTATTCAGCCATGAATGCGATGAGCGAAGCCCGCAAGGGGATGGAAGAAGCTGCGTCAAAACTCGCGGCTCAGGAAGCTGCTAAGAATCTTGATGAGATGCGTAAGAGCTACGAGAAAGCCGTGCCTGAGGCCAACGAAACCGTTGACGCGACCATACGCGACATGGCAGAATCTAAAGGCTACATGTGGAGTCGCGGGGCAATCCTAAGGCGCGCTGTTGTTGATTCCACGCTCACACGCACCATCTACAAGATGCAGGCTGTGAACCCGTACAGTTTCTTCCAGACTTCGGGTCCGACATTGAGCTTCGACCTGGGAGAACTTTCACGGCTCACAGGACAGGCACTGGCCATGGCTGTACAGGTCTCTAATGACGAACTTGGTCTTTGGTATGAGGACGTGTTCGGAAAGGGCATGGAGGGAAGCGACAAGACCAAGATCGGCTTCACTTACGGCGGAAGATTCGGAAAGCACCTTGGACGTGGCGGAACGATAAGAAGCGATGCGAACCTGAACAAGGGCATGGCGGCCAATATCCAAGACCCGGGTGAAGGGGCTTTGGCTTTCACGATCCTTGGTTTTGAGTGGAACGACCTTGAGCAGCAGAAGGGATTCGCCGAGCTTGCAAAGCCTGCCTGGGATCAGAAGATATGCACGGCGGGCTCGAATCCGCTTGGGTTCGAGCCGCCGACGATAAAGGAAATCACAACTACTGCTGTATCAGTAGCGTCTGCTGTAGTAAGCACTGCTCTTTCAGCAGCACTTGGACCTGTAGGCTCACTTCTCGGGGGTGCGGTGGGTGCCGTCATGAGCTTTACAAACGACGTTGCTTTCGCAAGTCTTGACTATGCGGGCGGCTACAAGGATGCCATGCAGGTCGGAAAAGAAATCGGAATCAGCGCGACGACGAACTACCTCAGCATGGTAGGCTCTGTCGTCGGCGGGGCATCAACAGAAATCGTCAAAGGATTTGCAGGAGAACTTATCAAGACAGGCGTGAATGCGGCGGTGACTGTTGCAAGCACAAGTGCGACTACCTTGATTTCAAGCGGCGGCGACTGGAAGGAAGTCAAGGCAAGCTTCAACTCGTTCAGCGACTGGAGCGGAGTGATTTCTTCGGCTGCCGGAAGTTTGGTTACGGCGTCTCTTGGGGCTGCGAACCTGACGGATGGAAACTCTATCGCGCTGTTCGGCGGAACCTTTGACGTAAACTCAGTCGGAAAATTCAACGGCCTTATGGGCGGACTCACAAGTTCTGCTATCACTTACGGATTCACTGGAGAGGCTACTTTAAACGTACTCAATACGGCTGACCTCGGTTTGGGTGTGAACTGCGGGCTTTTTGAGATGACCGTCGGAAAGAACGGAGTTAGCAGCAGAATAGGCACAGGCGGAACAGACGTAAGCTTCGGAACTCTCAGGGCTGCCGCGGCAGGATTCAAGGAAGCGAACAAGATTGTAAGTTGGAAGTACGGAGACGTGGAGAAAAGAAGCACGCTCAGTGCGATAAACATGCTGGGGTATACGGAAAACAAAGAAAACCAGGACATATCGAAAGAAATTTGGGACGAAAAAAAGAAAGTTGAGTATAAGGATTTAGGTGGCAACCGAGGAGACTATGAAGATGGCGATGATACCATTTATATAAATAAAAGTTTCCTTGGAAAGGGAAAAGAAGCAAGTGCGAAACTTGCGACAGCTCTTGCACATGAGGGAAGTCATGTTTATGGAAACAAATTTGAGGCACTTGCCCACGTTTCCGGATTCCAGACTTATGAAAAAATAAACGAACTCTTTAATCTTGAAACTGATTCTTCCTTTGCAGGTGAAATGGTTAAAGGTATATTAAATCCCAAGAACTGGGAGGAAAACAGAGACTCTGTAAATCATTGGGAAAATGAAACCTATGACTCAAGCATAACAGAGGAACAATATAACAGTTCATGGAATTTGCAAAGAAAAATGAGCTGGGAAGAGGTTCAAAAATATTTCAGTGAGAATCCAAACGGAATTTTGCATAAGCCGGCAGATGAATTTGCTTTTCACAAATTGGAGAGCAGAAAAGATATCATAGATCCAAATGCCTGTAATGTGGCTTTGGTTGATATAGTATTGATTGGTCGGGAAGGCTTAAAACTTCTTGCAGATTCTATAACAAAAAAAATTGGTTCAGCTACTGCAAAGAAAGCGGCTAAAGAATCTGGTTCTGTTGTAAAAACTGCAGAGAAGCAGATTGCGAAGTACGGTGATGACGGTCTTTCAAAAGTCACCAAAGGTACAGGAAAAGTTAAAACTGCGGCAAGTTCAGCAAAATCAATGAACGGAGCATCAAAAATT
>CAMVSS010000263.1 GCA_947170195.1 uncultured Treponema sp.
GATAAATTATGGCAAGTATTTTGATAAAAGACACAACTCGTGAACAGCGCGAGCAGATTGTCCGCGAATCTCTGGGCGATGATTACGACGTAGGCTGCGGCTACGAGTCCACGGGGATAAATTATCAGCTTTATATCGACGGTGTAAAAGAGCTCCGCGAGCTCAACATGGAAGCAAACTGCGGTTTTGAAGTAGCTCATCCGGAAGAAAGAAAATCCGGCTGCAATATGATTTAAGCTACTCCTCTTCAAAGTCGCGGTAATTCAGCTTCTTTCTGTCTGTGCGTTTTTTTGCAGCCTTGCCGCCGGTGTTTTTTCCGCGTAAATCGCCATTGGTCAAAACTGAGATTGATTTTTCGCTGGAATTGCGGCGTTTTTTTGCGTCGCTTTCCAGGAGCTTCCACTCTGCCCCGTCGCTCACTACCCTCTTTATCAAAATATCATTTGCACTGTTTAAATGCAGCGCAAACGGAAGCTGATTGTTTTCTGCCAGGTATTCAATGCAGACTTCCAGATCCTTCAAGCAGATTCCGGCCTTATTCTTCCCCTGAATCTTCGCGTTTTCCCGCACTTTCTTTGCAAGTACAGCTTCTGTAATCAAGGATTTTTCCTTGAGCTGCTCCAGTGCTATTGCTATTTCTTTTTGTATTGGTGTTAAGTCGGTCATAATTTTTCTCTTTTGATAGTTTGCCTTGCATTCTGCATCGGCATGGGAATTATAGCATAATGCCTTTTCTGGTGCAGCAGCCAAGCGCCAGGGATTGGGAAAGCCCAACCTGAGCGAAGCTAAGGGAGCGTCCCTAATTTCTAATCAATCATTTTCACATGCCCCCTTGACCATATCTGCCATCTCGTGTTATTTTGCCCTCGGTAACAAGGGAGTAGCTTGTTGTCCGCAAATTGCGGTCGATAGCATAATTTCGTCATCACGAGAAGAAAATCTTCTCCGGAATATGTTCGTGGAAACTTGTGTTTCCTTAGAAGCGAGACTTTTACTGCAAATTTTTTGAGTTTTCAGGGGAAGTTTCGCTTTTTCTTTTTCTGCGAACGGACTGGAGGTTTTATGGTTTTCTTACAGATTCTGGTTCTCGCGCTCGGACTTGGGGCGCTTGTGAAAGGTGCTGACATTTTTGTGGACGGAAGCGCAAATCTTGCTCATAGGTTCCGGGTTCCGCCTCTTGTTATCGGGCTTACGATCGTTGCTTTCGGAACGAGCATGCCTGAACTTTCGGTGAGCACAACCGCCGCCCTGCAGGGAGCTAATGAAATTGCGCTGAGCAATATCGTCGGCTCGAACATTTTTAATCTGCTTGGAGTGCTGGGATTGTGCGCCGTCATTCATCCGGTTCCTGTTGATTCGGCTGTTCTGCGCCGTGATTTTCCTCTCTCAATCCTTACAACTCTTCTAGTTCTTGTTTTTGCGGCTTTCCCGGCCATTTTGAACGGAACCTTTTTCTCGCTCGGCATGGAAGATTCGGCGGGCATTGTATCAAGACTGCTCGCGATTGTTCTTCTCGTGATCTTTGCCGCCTATCTGGTCAATTTGTTTTTTAATGCAAAAAAGAATCCGCCTGTGGAAGATGGAGTCGTGCCCGCGCCGCTCTGGAAATGTATTCTTTTCATCGGCATCGGACTTGCGCTCATCATTTTTGGCGGAAAGGCGGTCGTTTATGCGGCACGGAATATAGCTCTGGCTTGCGGCATGAGCGAAACTCTCATCGGGCTGACGATTGTTGCGATCGGAACTTCGCTTCCTGAACTTGTGACCAGCATCGTGGCTTCCAGAAAGGGGGAGATTGCCCTTGCGATGGGAAATGTCATCGGCTCGAACATATTCAACCTGCTTTTTATACTCGGAGTGTCGGCGGCGATTCATCCGGTCAGGGTGAACACGGCTTCCATCTACGACCTCGCGATTCTCTTCACCGTGTCTGTTCTTTCATTTGTGTTCTCGCTTTCTGGAAAATCAGTCCGTCGGCGAGAAGGTCTCTGCATGCTCGCGATATACGCGGTGACTATCGTATTCGCGATAGTTCGATAGCAAATTGCCTCCGTGCAACGCCGCGCGATAGCGCAAACGCTGTGTTTAATAAGGGGAAAAAATGATTTCTATTCTTTCAATGATTTTTAATTTTGCCGGAAGCCTGTGCGTACTTCTTTTCGGAATGAAGCTTTTGAGCGACGGAATCCAAAAATCAGCCGGGGCAGGATTGCAGAAAGCCCTAGGCTTTATGACGAAAAACCGTTTCCTCGGGCTGCTTACCGGCTGCGCGCTCACCATGCTGATTCAGTCGTCGGGAGCAACTACGGTCATGGTGGTCTCATTTGTAAACGCCGCGCTCCTTACGCTTGAACAATCTGTTGCGGTCATCTTCGGCGCAAACATCGGAACAACGATAACGGCATGGATTGTCGCGCTGTTCGGATTTGACTTCAAGATTTCTTCTGTTGCGATTCCTGTCTTTGCTCTGGGGTACCTTCTGACTGAGATCGGAAGAGCGT